>JALYSE010000135.1:0-1509 GCA_030854955.1 Fibrobacterota bacterium
GTACCAATGCATTGCGATCCAGGTACCGATGGCGGAAAACAGAAAGGCGAGGAGTCCCAGCGTCATCCGAGGTCCCTCCTTTGATCAACCCCAGCGCAGATGCGCCCGAGCGTCGCGGGCCTTTTCCAGGGCGCTTTCGACCGAATCCGCGAGCACGGTGAAATGACCCATCTTGCGTTTCGCGGCAGCCTGGTATTTGCCATACAGATGGAAAACCAGGTTCTCCTCGCGCATGGCCTCATCGGTTCCGAACAGGGTGTTCCCCTTACCGTCCCCCAGGATATTGATCATGACCGAGGGCTTCAGTGCCGTGGTGGTTCCCAGGGGCAATCCGCAAATGGCCCGAACCTGTTGCTCGAATTGCGAGCAGACGCAAGCGTCCAGGGTATAATGGCCGGAATTGTGCGGCCTGGGAGCGATTTCATTCACCAGAATTTCGTCTCCCGCGCACAGGAAAAGTTCCACACAATAGGCGCCGACAATGCCGAGCTTGTCTCCAACGGCTTCGGCCATGGCCCGGGCCCGGTCTGCGGCTGTTTTCGAGATCCGTGCCGGCACGATCCCGGTATCCAGGATGTTTTCCACGTGCACGTTCTCCGAGACGGGAAAGGCCGTTGCCTTACCGTCAATACCGCGGCAGGCCACAACGCTCAACTCTTTAAGGAAGGGGACCTTGCGCTCCCATATCAGGGGATCCTCGCGATGGAGCTTCGCGAATGCGGCTTCAGCGGCGACCAAATCATGGACCACGGCCTGGCCTTTTCCGTCGTAGCCGCCCCGCACGGTCTTGATGACCGCAGGTAAGCCGATGCGGGAGGCTGCGGTCCGCACGTCCTCGGGAGTGTCGACGGCCATGAAAGCAGCCACGCCCAGCCCCGCGTCCCGCAGGAACCCCTTCTCCAGCAGCCTGTCCTGGGAAACGCGTAAAACCCGGCTCCCGGGATGGACGGCCTTGCCCAGGCCTTCCAGAAACTCCACGGCATGGGCGTTGATGTTCTCGAACTCGTAAGTGATGACGTCGCATTGGTCCGCCAAGCTGCGCAGGGCGGTCTCGTCGGCGTAGTCGGCCTGGATCTGGACATCCGCCACCTGGCCACAAGGCGAATCGGGAGAAGGTTCCAGGGTGACCACCCGGTATCCCATGCGTTTGGCTTCCAGGGCAAACATGCGGCCCAACTGGCCTCCGCCGAGGATACCCAGGGTGGCTCCCGGCAAAACGGTCCGCATGTCTCAGGCCCCGGGAATCTTCATGGCCCGGACGTCCTTGTCCAGGGAAGCCCGGTGCTTATCGACGGCTGCGGCGATGGAAGGATATTTCAAGGCCAGGATCCGGGCGGCCATCAGCCCGGCGTTCTTGGCGTTGCCTATCGCCATGGTGGCCACGGGGATGCCGGCGGGCATCTGCGCGATGGAGAGCAGGGAGTCCATCCCATTGAGATGCTTGGTGGTCACCGGAACCCCGATGACGGGAAGCGAAGTGAGTGACGCGGTCATTCCAGGCAGGTGGGC
>JALYSE010000135.1:1519-12316 GCA_030854955.1 Fibrobacterota bacterium
CTCCGGCGCCGGCGATGATGACTTCGATCCCGCGGCTCCTGGCGGCCTGGGCGTATTCGACCATGAGTTCCGGGGTCCTGTGGGCGGAAACAACCTTGGATTCGAAGGGTATGCAGAAATCCTCAAGAATCCCGCCGGCGTCCTTCATGGTTTCCCAATCGGAAATACTTCCCATGATGACTCCCACCAGGGGTCGTCCACCCGACTTGGCCCTCTCGGCGGTGTCCGACCGGCTTTTGCCGGATGTTTTGCTTTTTTTACCGGCTTTCGCCATCATTCCGCCTTTTCTCAATTCCCGGCCGGGGAATTCCCGCTGTCCATGGAATCCCCATTGCCGGAATCCCTGGAAACCGCGGATTCATTGCCGCGCGCTCCTCCATCCGACGCCGGAAAGGTCGGTTTTCCAGCCCGGTCCCATTCCCTGACGGTACCTTTGACCAGGCTTCCCGATTGAAATGAGCGCTCCTGCCAAAGCCGGCCGTTCTCATGCCACCAGGTGGCAAGCCCGTCCAGTTTCCCCTCGCTGTAGTTGGCTTCGAACTTTTTCTTTCCGTCCGCATACCATTCGCGCCATGCTCCGTGGGTGAGGCCCTCCCGGAACACCGTCTGCCATTGCTTCTGGCCGTCCTGGTACCAGACCGTCGCATAGCCGTTCTTTTTGCCATCCTTGTAGGTGGCTTCGTAGGATTTGCGCCCGTCCGCATAAAAGTAGATGACGGGCCCGTTCTCCTTGCCGTCCTGCCAGGGAATCTCGCCCTTTTTGGTGCCGGTATTGAAGAATTCCTCGCCGAGTCCGTCCCGTACCTCCTGCTTCTTATCGTCGAGATAATAGGAGTACTGCTCCTTGAGCTTGCCGTCCGGGTAATTGATTTCCTTTTTGCGCAAATCCGCGCCGTGGGCCGGTATCAAGACCAGGGCCGTGATGGCCAGGCATAAGGCCATCATGGCTCGAGAAGCGCTCTTGGAGAGGATGCGGATGGGCCCGGGACAGACGGAATAATCCATAAAACCGGCCTGGAATATAGCTTTATCGTCAAGGTGCGGGCCTGGAAATCCGCCACATCCACCGTAGATGCCGTCCAGGGTACGGTTAGGATGGCCGCCAACAGGGCCAATGGCAATTCGCTTCGCTTCACTTATCCCTCACGTTCGGCTTCCCTAATCTAACGGTTCCCGGAAAAACCGCAAGAGACATCCGGGAACCGGAAATGGAGATATGGAAAGCCGGCCCCCATGCAAGGCCGGCCGTTGCGAAAGCAAGTGATGCCTTAGCGAGCCGTGGGCAAGACAATGGAAATTTATCCCCGGAAATGTCTTTAGCAAAGCTCGCTAATCCCATCATTGAATGGGTTTAGCGGGTCGGTGGTCCGCTTTAGCGCAGTACCGCGAACGATTAGGTACATTATGAGCATCATCGCAAGTGAGGCCAAGGAGGCTAGCCCTGGAATACAATGAAATCACAATGCCCAAGCGGAAAAAGATCGCTTTGGTGGCCCATGATCATAAAAAAGCGGAGTTGGTGGAATGGGCCAAGCGCCATCGCGATGCATTGGCGACTCATGAATTGATCGCGACGGGAACCACGGGCGCCTTGATTGAAAAAGAGACCAGGCTTCCGGTGGAAAAGCTGCGAAGCGGACCACTCGGGGGCGACCTGGAAATCGGAGCGCTCATCTCCGAAGGCAATATCGATTGCCTGGTTTTCTTCTGGGATCCCCTGGCCGCCCAACCCCATGATCCAGATGTGCGGGCCTTGCTCCGCATCGCTGTAGTGTGGAACATCCCGGTGGTGAGCAATATGGCTTCCGCGGATTTCATGTTCTCGTCCCCTTTCATGAACGGGGAGTATAAACGGCAGGTGCCGGACTACGAGGATCGCAAACGTAAGGATTGGCCGCTCATGGGCGGATGACATTCAGGCGCGATACGCCATCGTCTTTTTAAATGCGTTGAGCGTGGAGTTGCGAAGCAACTCCGGAGCAATACGCCATAGACTTTTTAAAAGCGTTGAGCGTGGAGTTGCGAAGCAACTCTGGAGCAATACGCCATAGACTTTTTAAATGCGTTGAGCGTGGAGTTGCGAAGCAACTCTGGAGCGATACGCCATACTCAGCCGACGACGCTGAGGATCGCGCCCAATTTCGCGGACTCGCGTCTGTAGGTATGCCGAGGGTCTCGGGCGGCAATTGCTTCCGCTCCCGAACCGGTTTTTGCGGCGCTCCGGTTTTCCTGGCCCTTTTCTTTCTGGGCCTGGAGCGCCATTTGAACGGCGGCGGCAGCTACGGCCCGATCCTGGCCGGAAGGATCGGCCGGAGCCATGGCGGAGCGCTGGATGGTTTGCGCCTTCCGGAGAGTCGCTTCCGGGTTTCCCTGTACGGGGCTTGAGTCGATGGAAACGTGTCCGCCCACGGCGTACCGCTTGCCGTCCGGACCGGTCTGGTATTCAAATCCAGCCGCGCCGGCATTGCCTCCCGCGCTTGCCTTGTGGGCTGCCTCGTGGGACTTCACTTCGCGGTCGCCCTTTTTCAGGGATTCGACTTGTTTACGATCGGCTTCGCTCAAAGACCTGCCGTCTGCGGTTACGGACGCCCCCTCGGCACTACTCTCCTTGGCCTGCGAATCACCCTTGGGCCCGTCGGTCTTATCCCCGGTCCTGGCCGCTTCCGTTTCCTCCATGCGCTTGATCGCCTGGCGGGACAGCTCCAGCTTGGCCGCGGCCTGCTCGAACCTGGGGGCGAAACCTTCGCTCCAGTCTTTCTGATCATTCTGGGTTACGGCCCTCGGCTTCCCGTAAAAGGGAACCATCTCAGTGCCGGGAAGAACCACCCCATGGGTGGCAAAAACCTGTGCAAGTTGGGTAAACATTTCTATAGGACCGCCGCTCTCATTGTATAGGGTGGCGTCGGCTTAAGGAAACCTTCTTTTGGCTATTTGGGAAAAACCCGTTTTTCTATCTTTCGTCCATGCTTGTATCCCAATATCTTCTCAAAACCCTGCGTGAATCCCCTTCCGGCGCGGAGCTGCCCAGCCATATCTTCCTGCTGCGCGGCGGGTACATCAAACAATTGGCCTCCGGCCTCTATTCCGTGCTGCCCCTGGGCAAGCGCATCCTGAACAAGATTGAAAAGGTCATCCGGGACGAAATGGAAAAGGTCCAGGGCCAGGAAGTGGATCTGCCCTTGGTGCAGCCCGCCGAACTGTGGATGGAATCCGGCCGTTACGGCGCCATCGGGGCGGAACTGCTCCGCTTCAAGGATCGTTCCGAGCATCACATGGTGCTCGCCATGACCCACGAAGAGGCCGTCACCGACCTGGCCCGTTACATGCTTTCGTCCTACAAGCAATTGCCCTTCATGATCTGGCAGTTCAAGCTGAAGTTCCGCGACGAACCGCGCGCCCGGGGCGGCCTGGTGCGAGTGCGCGAGTTCGTCATGAAGGACGCCTACAGCTTCCACCGCAACGAAGCGGATCTGGACGTCTATTACAACCGCCTCTACCAGGCTTACGAAAACATCTTCGCTCGCGCGGGTATCAAGCCCATCGTGGTCAAATCGGATACCGGCATCATGGGGGGCAAGATTGCCCATGAGTTCATGCTCGAGTCCGGTTACGGCGAAGACTACCTCATCATTTCCCAGGACGGCTCGTATTCCGCAAACCAGGAGATTGCGGAATTCCATCGTGTGCACGCCAAAACGGATCCGTTGCCGTTGGAAAAGGCGGCCACTCCGGGTAAGAAGAGCATCGATGAGGTTTCCTCCTTCATGGGCATAAAGCCCGACCAGACCATGAAAGCCGTACTGTTCGAAACCACGCAAGACAAAAACCGCTGCTTGGTGCTCGGACTGATCCGCGGCGACCTGGAGATCAGCGAAGTGAAATTGCGGAACTACCTCAAGGTCCCGTTCCTGCTGCCCGCCCCGGATGACCTGATCCGATCCTTCGGCATCGTACCCGGCTACGCTTCCCCCATCGGCATCCCTGAGCGAAAAGACCTGCTGGTCCTGGCGGACCTTTCCGTCAGCGAGGGGTCCAATCTGGTGGGAGGCGCCAACGAAGATGGCTTCCACTACAAGCATGTCAATTTCCGTCGGGATTTCCAGACGCCCCATTGCGGGGATTTCGCCAAGGCGCAGGAGGGCTACCTCGCCCCCGACGGCAAGTCCGTGCTTCGCGCCGTGCGCGGCATCGAAATCGGTAACATCTTCAAGCTGGGGACTAAGTTCTCCGAATCCATGGGCTGCACCTATCTGGATGAGGAAGGCAACCAACAGACCCCGACCATGGGCTGCTACGGGATCGGAGTGGGCCGCCTGATGGCCGCCGCAGTCGAGAATTCTCATGACGAGTTCGGACCCATCTGGCCCAAGGAATTGGCGCCCTTTCACGTTCACCTCCTAAATATCGGCAAGGAACCGGAGGTGATGGAAGCATGCGCCAAACTGGTTGCCGAATGGGAAGGGTTGGGATTGGAGGTCCTTTTCGACGACCGTGACGAAAGACCGGGAGTCAAATTCAAGGACGCGGATCTTTGGGGTATTCCGGTCCGGATTGCCGTGGGCAAGAAGGGCCTGGCGGAGAGTGGCGGGCCACAAAGTGGCGGGCCACAAAGTGGCTTTGCGGAATGGAAGCCACGCCGGGCCAAGGAATTCACCAAGGTTCCCTTAGCAGAGCTATCCGGCAAGCTGCAGGAATTCTACAAAGCCTAGTACCTCAACCCCTGGATGCGGATACGCATTCAACCTAACCCGGCCATCCCCGCCTCGGCGGATAGCCGGAAATGACGGTCCGTGGTGTGTGGCGCATCACAGTCCCAGAAGCACCCCCCTTGCTTCGGGTCGAAACAACAATATTTTGTTGTGAAAACCAGGGGAAATGGGTTAAAATGGTGCAAATGGTGCACACGAAAGCATATTAAGGATGAATCTCAGGTTCTGGGGCGTACGGGGTAGTATTCCCACTCCCTCCGAAGAGACAGTTCGATTCGGCGGCAATACGTCCTGCCTGTCCGTCGATTTGGGCGGTAATATCGTGATCTTCGACGCCGGTACCGGAATCCGCAATCTCGGCATCAACATCCTGGAGCGCAAGGACAAGCCCAAACTGGACATGTTTCTGAGCCATGTGCATTGGGATCATATCCAGGGATTCCCCTTTTTCGGTCCCGGGTACCGGGAAGGCTATCATATCGACGTTTATGGCCGCGGCAAGGCCGACAACACCCTGGGTGAGATCCTGGCCGGCCAGATGGAAGGACCCAACTTCCCAGTCTCCTTGCATCAACTTGGCGCCAAATTCACCTACTCGGACATCACACCCGGACAATCCCTCGCCATCAAAAGCGCAGCCGGAGAGGTTATCGGGAAGGTTACCTGCGCCCAAGGTTGCCATCCGAACGGCGTGCTTGTCTACCGGCTCGACGATCTCCGCAAAGGTACGGCCTTCGTCTATGCCACGGATACGGAACATTACGCCAACCGTATGGATCTGAACATCGGGGACCTGGCCAAGGGGGCCGACCTGCTCATCTATGATGGCATGTATACGCCCGAGGAATACGAGACCAAGTACAAGGGCTGGGGCCACTCCACCTGGGAAAAGGGCTTCGAACTGGCCCAATACGCTGGAGTCGGGAAGTACATCGTGTTCCACCACGATCCCGGCCATACGGATGATTTCCTGGAAAAATACGAAGAGGAGGTCAAGGCCAAGTGCCGGAGCCAAAGCTCCCGCATCGACGTCGCCTTCGCCCGCGAGAAGATGGAAATCGCCCTCGACTGACTATCGCCCGCTCAGAACGGGCTCTTGATCTTCTTCCAAATCCCGTCCAGGAAATTTCCGCTGTCGCGCCCACTCGCGGTATCCCCATCGCCCGCACGGTCTTCTCCGTCTTGGTTTTTATGCAATTCGGACCTGCAGGCCGGCATGCGCTCCCCCAACCCGGCAACCTTGAAGTCATGAGCCACGGAATCGCAGAAGGGTTGGGCGGATTTGCCGGTGAGCTTGCAGATACTCACGTCGGAAATGCCGGTGGGCCGGGGGAACTCTTTTTCGAAGTCCCTGACCTTCACCCCTTTGTGCAATCCCCGCATGATATCGACCCACAGCGGCATGGCGTCGTCGGTTCCGGTATGGCCGGGCCCCAACGGGGAATGGTCATCGGTTCCAATCCAGATCCCCACCGTATAGAGCTTGGTGAAACCGATGTACCAGGCATCGCGGTAATCGTTGGTGGTTCCGGTCTTGCCGCCGGAAGGATGGTAAAAGCCCCCGGCCCAAACGTCCGCGGCCGTACCCCGGATATTCACGTCCCGGAGCATGCCCGCCATGATCCAGGCGGCGGGCTCGCCCATCACGCGCTCGCGGGACGTTCCGCCAAGGGCCAGGGACGCCCCGTTGCGATCGACGATGGACTGGAGAAAGCGCGGGCGGACAAGCTCTCCGCCGTTGGGGAAAACCGAAAACGCTGCGGTCATTTCCAGGGGCGAGGCATCGCAGGCGCCCAAGGCCATGGCCGGCACCGGCCGTAAGGGACGGGAGATTCCGAACCTCAGGGCATAGGCAGCCACGGTATCCAGCCCTACGTCCAGCGCCACCTCGATGGCCGGAATATTCCTCGAGCGGTAGAATGCGCGGCGCAGGGTCATGCCCCCCTCGTAATCGTATTCGAGATTATGCGGCCGCCATTGTTTCGTCGAATCGTCGGGATCGGGCATGGACAAAGGCTTATCCACCACCCGGTCGGCCGGGCTGGCGCCCTTGTCCACAGCCGTGGCGTACACGATGGGCTTGAAGGCCGAGCCCGGGGAACGGGCGGCCATGGTGGCTCGGTTGTAATTGGATTCCTTCCAATCGAGTCCTCCCGAAAGCGCACGCACCGCCCCGGTTCCGTTCTCGATCACCACAACCGCCCCCTGGGCCTTATGGTAACGCGCGCGCTCCGGATACTTGCGGGTTTCCAGGGTATCCTTGCGCAGATAGAGCGAATCGAAACGTGCGTAGCTCGCCTCCCAATCCCTGAGAATCAGATCCTGGGATTTCTTCAATCTGCCCGGCATGCCCAGATCGAGCATGGTGGCCACGTTCATCCTTTGCTGGATCCTGGAAATATGCTCCGCCATGCATGAGTCCGCGATCCTCTGGGCGCGACGGTCCAAGGTCGTATGGATGCGGGTTCCCGCGCTATCCAGGAAACCGCTCCCCCATCGGGCCGCCAATTCCTTCTTCACCGTTTCGACGAAATACGCCGCTTCGTCCCCGTCCAATAGCTTGAACTCCTTCATGCGCACGTCTATAGGCCCGGCCAGGGCCTGCGACAGCTCGGCTTCAGAGATGGCCTGGTTGGAAGCCATGGCGCGCAAAACCGTGTTCCTCCGCGTCAAAGCTCGGACCGGATGGCGATCGGGACGCAGCGTTTCCGGCCGTTGTAGCAGCCCCGCCATCAGAGCCTGTTGGGGAAGGGTCAGGGAGTCCAAGGGTCGCGAGAAATAACGTTCAGCCGCCGCGGAGAATCCGTAGGCCCCTGCGCCCAAGTAGACCTCGTTGAGGTAGAACTCGAGGATTTCCTTTTTGGTATAGGTCCGCTCGATGCGGATCGCCAGCAAGACTTCCCGGAACTTGCGGGTGAATGACCGTTCCGGTCCCAGGAACACGAGCTTCGTCAATTGCTGGGTGAGAGTCGACCCTCCGCGCACCCGTTTTCCGGTTAGCGCGGGCAGCAGCGAAGCAGGGATCGCCCTCAAATCGACCCCGCCATGGCGGAAGAATCCCTGATCCTCGATGGCCAACACCGCTTTGATCTGCCGCTCCGGAACGCGATCCAGCGGGACCCAGATGCGGCGTTCGGTATAGAATTCCCGGATCAGGGAGGAATCCTTGTCGTACATGCGGGTAATGAGGCTGGGAGCGATCCGCTCTAACTGCTCCAAGGGAGGGAGGGTCAGCCAGAACCAGGCCATCATCAGCAGCAATACCATAAGTGGGGCCGAAAGGATCAGCCCCAGAATCCGGAACCAACGGCGGAATTGCGGATCGGCAAAAGTACCACGAAGACGGAGTCGGATTTCCGTGAGGTCCAAACGTCATGCTTTCGGCAAAAGGTCTTTTCCCAAAATAGATTATCCGGGCCCCTCCCGCCCGCCGAATCCACGCTCAGGGCCAGATCCGGACGGATTTGCACCATTGAATCCGAGCGGATTCAATAGCGAGGACCCTTCAGGGATCCAAGTGTGCCCCGTCCCAGCCAGGACATGAGATCCGGATCCACTTCCCTGGCGATGTACCTGGCGCCCAGAAAGCGATCCTCAAGGGATTGGATCAAAGCCTGTATGCGCAGGCGATCGGAGGAAAAGAATCCCGTCCCCCACCACCCACCTTGCCGGGGGGGATTTCACTCTTCAGAAGGTTTTGCGGACCCGGGTATCCGGTTTCTTGGTCTTTGCTTTGTCCTTGTCCTTATCCTTGGGGTCCGTAGCGACCTCGGCGGACCGGCGATCCTTATGCTGATTGGCGGTGAAGATATCCTCGCCGGAATTGTTCTTATAGTGCATTTCCTGGGAGCATGGCTCGGTGGGCTGGTGACCCGCGATGTAATGATCACTTGTGGTCAGCTTGCAGAAGCTTTGCGCCAGCAGACCGGAAAGCTGGCAAACCGTCGCGTCCACGACGCCGGCCGGACGCGGAAAGGCCAGCAGCTTGCGGCCCTTTTCGGCGTACGTCATCACCGAGATCCAGGCCGGCACCGCATCGTCCGCGCCCGTATGGCCCGGGCCCATAGAGCGATGATCGTCTGCGCCCACCCATACGCCCATGGTATAGCGTTTGGTGAATCCGATGTACCAGGCGTCGTTGTAATCATTGGTGGTTCCGGTCTTGCCGCCGGAAGGATGGTTGAATCCGCTCGCCCATATGGATGCCGCCGTCCCGTTGATGTTCACATCCCGCAGCATGGTGCACATGATCCAGGCGGCTTCTTTGCGCAGGACTTCGTGGCTCTGGGGAACGTTGGCGTAGAAGGGCTGATTGTTCTTATCGAGGATTCTTTCGATGAGATAGGGCATGGGACGCACCCCGCCGTTGGGAAAGGCGGTATAGGCGGAGGTCATCTCCATCAGGGTTGCTTCGCAGGAGCCGAGGCCCAGGGACGGGACCGGAGGCACACTGTGGGTGAGTCCGAACTTGCGCGCGTAGGAGACCACGGTCTTGAGGCCGTATTTCATGCCCACCTCGATGGCGGGAAGGTTCTTGGACTTGTAGAGCGCCCGCCGCATGCTGATCTTCCCGTCGAATCCGGGATCAAAATTCTGGGGCCGCCAGAACTTGGTGGAATCCATGGGATCGGGAATGGTGATGGGCTGATCGTTGAGGATGTCCCCGGGACTGGCCCCGTTGTCGACGGCGGTGGCATACACGAACGGCTTGAAGGCCGAACCCGGCGATCGCACCGCCTGGATGGACCGGTTGTACTTTGACTTCTCGAAACTTTCCCCGCCCACCATGGCCCGCACCGCGCCGGTCTCGTTGTCCAGGATCAGCATGGCGCATTGGGCGTGGACATAGCGCATGGAATCCGGAAACTTGCGCTGGTAACCGATCGTGGTGTCGTTCTTCTTCAGGTATACGGAATCGAAACGGGGATAAAAGGTGTCCCAGTTCCGCACTATCGTGTCCATGGGGGTCTTCAATATGCCGGCCATGTTGAAGGCGCGGGCGGTTCGGTAGCGCAGGCGCACGCGCGTCTTGCGCAGGTTGGCCACCATGGACGACTCAGCGAAGTTCTGCAGGTTGGAATCGAGGGTGGTGTACACGGTGACACCCTGGTTGTAGACCAAGTCCTCATTCCACTTCTTCTCCATGAACTGGCGCACGGTTTCCACATAGTATCCCGCGAAACCGGTGGGCGGCTGCCACATTTTCACATCCAGCCCGGACTTCTGGGTTTCCTTGAGCTGCGCCCGCGTGATGTATCTGTTCGATTTCATGGCTCCGAGCACGGTGTTGCGGCGATCCCGGGCGGCCTCCGGGTAGACATCCGGCCGATAGGCCTCCGGGCGCTGCAACAGGCCTGCGAGCAGGGCGTACTGGTTGATGGCCAGCGAATCCAGGGGCTTGGAAAAATAACGTTGGGAAGCCGCCGCAAATCCGTATGCACCCGACCCCAGGTACACCTGGTTGAAATAGAATTCGAGGATTTCGTTCTTCGTGTAAGTCTGCTCGATCTTCACCGCCACGAGGATTTCCTTGAGCTTGCGTACGATGGAACGCTCAGGGGTCAGGAACAGGTTCTTGGCAAGCTGCTGGGTCAGGGTCGAGGCGCCCCGGGCCCGCCCACCATGCAGAACTGGAAGCAGCGCGGCCGGGTAGGCGGCGAGGTCGACGCCCCAATGCTCGTGGAAATTCTGATCCTCGATGGCGAAGACTGCAAGTTGCTGGGCCTTCGGGATTTTCTCGGCTTTGATCCAGATCCGGCGCTGGGTAAAGAATTCGTGGATGAGCGAAGTGTCCTTGTCGTACACCTTGGTGATGAGATTCGGCTCGATGCGCTCCAGGGTTTCCAGGGACGGAAGGGATTGGGAATAGAACAGGACCACGGCGGCGACCAGAAGGATTCCGGTCACCGGAAGGAATCCCACCACCAGGAACCAGCGGAAAAGCCTTCGCCGATAGGCGGGTTTGCCGAGGTTTTTGCGGACCAGGCCGAACCAATCGGTGAATAGGGACCGGATTCCCTGGATCATACGCTTTTTCCGCAGCGAGCGTAGGGTTGCGCCACAAGCCCCGAGCGAGGCGCCATTATCT
>JALYSE010000136.1:0-5408 GCA_030854955.1 Fibrobacterota bacterium
GATCAACGCAGCCCCGAAACCGTCCGACGCCCAGTCTTTGGATACCACCAAGGTCAAACGGCTTTACCAAGAAGGCGATTTCGAACAGTCGATTGCAATCCTGGAATCGATGCTTAAGGAAAAAAAGGTCACCAACCACCGGGACAGCGTTTTCGTATTTAAACACCTGGGCGTGATGTACGCGGCTAACGATCATTCCCGCGAGCGGGGCAAATACTTCATGCTCCAGTTGCTCACCATCGAGCCCACGGCGCGCATCATGGATATGTACGCGAGCGACATGATCTACATGATCTTCAAGAACATCCAGGAGGAGTACGCCACCACGCATACCCGGTACGTCCGGGCCGAGAAACACGTAGAGGGCAACAATGGGACGGACGCGAAGCCCCAATCGAAACCCGATGCGGAAAATCCTGCGGAGACCCGGAAGCCGGAGGGCCATAAAAAGGCTTTTATCCTGATGGGCGCCACCGCCGCGGCGATCGGCGTAGGGGTGGCGGTCTTCCTGCTGACTGATGATCCGCCCCCCAAATCCACCGATTTCGAAGTGAGATAGAATCCCCATGAAATCCAAAAACTCCTCCGCTCTCCGGAGTCGCCAGATCGCGCCGTTGCTGCTCGTTTCCGCCGCTATGCTGGCCATGGTGCTCTGGGCTTGCCAGCTGACCCAGTCCGCAAAGGGCCCCAACACCCTCTCCTTCACCGCCTTGTACGATTCCCTCAAGGCCTACGACTCAGTCACCATCGTGGTGAAGGATGTGGCCTCTGGCGCGGTCGACACCATTTTCAAGGGCAAGGTGGACTCCAAGGCCCGGATCCAGAACCTGGAAGCGCCCCACTATAATGGCCAGAAGGCGGAAATCGTCATTACCGGTTTCAATGCGGGCAAGCTCGCGTTCCAGGTGGACAAGGTCTACGAAGGTTCCAGCGGCACGACCGTGTCGGAAGTAATCAAGCCCCTCGTCCCCTTCGACAGCGTTCCCTCGATTCCCGGCATCTCCGGCCTGATCGCCGGTGAAGCCAAGGTCGTGGTATCCTGGAGCCCCATTGTCGGCGTCACGGAATACAACCTTTACTACGGCGAAGGCGGAGCCGTCGACAAGAACAGCACCCAGGTCAAGAACATCACTTCCCCATACGAAGTCAAATCCCTCAAGAATGGGACTGAGTACGGCTTCGCCCTGACCGCCGCGAACCTGGTCGGAGAGTCGAACCTGAGCCCGATCAAGTCCGCGACTCCCCAGGTGGTTGCGTTGAATGCTCCCTACATCGACTCGGTTTCTGGCGGCAACGGTAAGGTCACGCTCAACTGGGGTCCGGTTCCCGATGCCCTGGGGTATGTGCTCTACTACAAGGCCGGCCAGACGGTCGACAAGAACGGCACCAAGATTACCAGCATCTCCTCGCCTTATGTCCTGTCCGGATTGACCAACGGCGCCGGGTATGCGTTCGCCATTAGCGCTTTAAGGTCCGCGGGTGAAACGGGCCTGAGCAATATCGTCACGTCCACCCCCCAGGTCCCGATTGCGAGCGGCTTGAGCTATGTCTCCAATCCCGCCGTCTACTGGAAAGGCGTTCCCATCGACGCCAACCCCGCCGTAATAACCGGGACCGTGGACAGCTTCACGCTTTCCCCGGCCTTGCCGGCGGGCCTGGTCCTGAGCAAAGCCACCGGTGCCATCACGGGAACTCCCTCCGAGTCCGCAAGCAAGGCCGAGTATACCATCAAGGCAAGGAATTACGGCGGAGAGACTACCGCGATTCTGTTACTTACCGTGAACGCGGCTCCCGGCGTCCTTACCTACAAGGAAAACCCCGCCACCTACTGGCAAACCGTCGAGGCCGTGACGAATACCGCCACCGTGAGCGGCATCGTCGACAGCTTCACCATTTCCCCCGCGCTACCTTCGGGTCTGGTGCTCAGCAAAAGCACGGGTGCCATTTCCGGGACGCCGGCCCTGGTTGCCGCTTCCGCGAAATATACGGTCACGGCCCGTAACCCGGCCGGAGCCTCGGTCGCCGAGGTGACCCTCAATGTGAACGGACCGCCCTCCGGCTTCTATTACGCCGTCAATCCGGCGGTGTTCTACCAGGGCGTGGATATCGACCCCGATAGCGCCACCGTTTCCGGCGCCGTGGAAAGCTTCACGGTTTCGCCGGCTTTACCGGCGGGCCTCTTCCTCAACCAGACCACGGGAACCCTGACCGGCAAGCCCTTGGCCGCCCTGAAAGCGACGGCCTATACGGTCACTGCGAGGAATGCCGCGGGATCGCCCACGGTCACCTTGACCCTTACCATCAAGGGCCCCCCGTCTCTCTCTAGCTATAGCCTCGACTCTGCCCTTTATTGGCAATCGGTGGCCATTCTGCAGAACACGGCGACGGTAACGGAAGCGGAAAGCTTCACGGTTTCACCCACCTTGCCGGCAGGCCTATCCCTGAACCCGGAGAACGGGGCCATCACCGGCACCCCGACCCTGGCCGTCGTTTCGAAATCCTATACCGTCACGGCATCCAATAAGGCCGGCTCCGTCACGAAAATCCTGAAGCTGGGCGTCAACGGCCCGCCATCAGGCCTGACCTATTCGACCAATCCGGTCACCTATGTGAATCAAACGCAAATCGACACCAACAAGGCGACCGTCGCCGGCTTGGTCGACAGCTTTACGATCGCGAGCACCCTGCCCTCCGGTCTCATCTTCAACAAGGCGACCGGGGCCATCACCGGCAAGCCGACGGTCCTCTCCGCCTCCAAAGGCTATGTCGTCACCGCGAGAAATCCTGCGGGTTCCACCACGGCCATCATAACTCTCGCGATCGCCACCAGCCCTCTGGACGCCCTCACCTATTCCACCAATCCCGCGGTCTATTGGAATGGCATCGCTCTCACCGCGTCCACGCAGAACAGTCCGACGGTAACCGGAGGCGCCAACAACTTCACGGTATTGCCCGCGATCCCCACCGGCCTGATCCTGAACGCATCCACCGGCATAATCACCGGAACGCCGACCGGGACCACTGCCGGATCCATCAAGCACACGGTCACGGCGAGGAACCCTTCGGGCGCCTCAGCCACGGTGGACCTGTACATCGCCGTGAACGGACTCCCCGCCTTCACCTACCCCGTACAAGCGGCGAGCTACGTCACGGGAACGGCCATTACGGCCAATACCCCGGCCAGCTCCGGGGGACCCGTGAGCGCCTATGCCATTGCCCCCGCCCTTTCCGACGGGCTGTTGTTCAATACCTCCACCGGCCGGATATCCGGCACGCCCAATTCCGTCACGGCGGCGGCCGATTACGTGATTACAGCCACCAATCCGGCAGGTACCGGAAAGGATACCATTAACCTCAAGGTTACCGCACCCGTAATCCCCGGAACCATCGTACTGAACGTCGAAAAGGACATCTCCCTCGACACTGGGCATTCCCAGGGATTCAACAACGGGTATACCGGGGCATCCTTCATCGGGAAGCCGGGTCAGCCCTTCCTCTCCCTGTGGAAATTCGACTTGTCCTCGGCCCCGACCACCGGGCTCAAGTCCGCCAAAGTCCGGTACAAGACCTACGGCTATGGCCCCATCTGGGTCGGAAGCGCAAAGCCCATCACAGTCAAGGTCTACCGCCTGCAGTTCCCTTGGACGGAAGGCACCGGAAACTGGAACTGGTACGGCGGAAACTGGCGTAACAACGGGGACGTGCTCTATACCAACTATCCCATGTCCACGGCCATCAAAAACAATTCGACCAACTACTCCACTCCGGCGGCCGGTACCCTATTGTATACGGACCATTACATCTTGCGGAGCGAGAACCTGACCCTGGCGCAGACCCAGAACCTAACGGTGAATTACACGGGCTCGTCCATCCATGCCAACTTCTCGACAGCGTTTCCGGCTCCGGCCAACCTCATCACCCTGGAAATCGACCTGACCGACTACGTCAAGGGGATCCTGGCCGGTACCTATCTGGATTACGGATATACCTTGGCAATCGAAGGCTTGGGCACCGATATCGGAAGCTGGATCGGGACGATCAACAAGGAAGCCGGCGATGGGAACGAAGACGACAGCGACGGCAACCACGGTGCCAAACTGCATCTCGAGTATTGAGGATTGGGAGGAGCCCGGGAGACCGGGTCAGCCGACCATATCGAGCAGGGTTCCGAGCATAGCGTCCTGGGATTTGAGCGCCTTCAGATTGGCCGTGACCTTATGCTCATCGCTGGGAAGTTCCGCCATATCCTTTTCGAACTGAGGCCCGCCGTTTTCTTGTGAGACGCGCGCGGCCCGGGCGGCATTGTCATCGAAGGCTTTCCGGATCCCCTGGATGGACGAGGACGATGTCGAGCTGCTGATTTCCATGGGCCTCCGTGCCGGGACCTCGGATGTCCCTGCCCTTTGATTGTAAGGGGAAGCGCCCCAGGGAAGCAAGACCCGCCGCGCACGGGACCGGGCCCGCCATCTGAGGAGTTTGAGGGAAATTTGGGAGCCTGGAGTCGGATTCCCTTGTCCGTCGTCGGGAGTTAGAACGGATCGGAAACGATGCGGCCCATGGCACCGCCGTGCAACCCGATATCATTGGCGCTGCCATCGCGATCGCGGAAGTCCCGGCCGGAATGGCCCGCGTTCACGAGCTTGGAGTATTTCGAAAGCACGTGCGGCCCTTTGCCCTGGGGAATGAACTCCAGCTTTTTTTTCTTCTTGGCCTTGGAGGCCTTCTCTGCCTTCGCGCGGGCATCCGCCTCCAGCTTGGCCAACTGCGGATCCTTGACCAGGTGGACGGGAGTATCGGTTGCCAAGTCCGCCTCCATCGCCGCCTGGTGGCTTGCCGATCCCATGAAAACCGGATCCGCGGCCAGATTGCCGGACTTGTCCGTGGTATCCTTGTTGGCGTTGGTCTTGACCAGGGCCAGCATGGTGTAGGGACATTTGTAACAGGGTTCTTCGCGGTTGTTCCAGAAGGCGTTGTTCCAAGCCTGGAGGGCCGGGCGCCCGTCGGCCCAGATGCCGTAGGACCGGTTGCCGGTGAAGAGGTTGTTCGCGATGCGCGGGCTGGCTTTGCGGATGACGATGCCGGCGCTGAGGTTATCGATGAAGTTGCAATTCATGATCGCTACGTCGCCGCGCAGGCCGGCATAGACGCCGGTATTGTTGCCTTCGAACAGGCTGTGATGGATAAAGAACCCCGCCCTGTCTGCGGTGATGGCCTGATTGGCCCCGCGGAATACCGCGAAGCTGATTTCCGCCGCGCCCGCCTGGTGGCCGGAAAGCCGGAGGCCGTCCCAGCCCACCATGCCGGCCTTGGCGTCGTGCGCCTCGAAGATCACGGGTTGCTCTTCGGTGCCCAGGACATAGAACGTGCCTTCGGCCTTGATGCCGGTATAGATCGAGTCGGCCCAATCC
>JALYSE010000136.1:5418-12288 GCA_030854955.1 Fibrobacterota bacterium
GGAATGCCGACCATTGCGGGCTCCGGGGACTCGTGCGGATCCTGCGCCTTTCCGTGCGTGTCGTGGCTTCCAGGCGAAGCCTTCCCGTGATCGTCATGGGAGGAACGGGAATCCTTCCCGCCGTGGGCGTCGTGCTTTCCATGGGACCCGTGCGCGTCGTGGGCGTCGTGCTTTCCATGGGACCCATGCGCGTCGTGGGAACCGTGGCCATGGGACTTGTCCCCGGATGCTTCCGGCACCGGGACTTTGTCCGAGGCGCAGGGCTTGGGCTTGGCGAAACGGACGATTACCCCGGGGCCGATGCGGAGTCTGGAATTGCCGGGAATGAAGAGGTCTCCCGTCACCAGGTAAGGCGAATCCTTAGCGGTCCATTCCGTGGCCAGGGATAAGGTGCCGCATACCTCGGTGGCGGCCGGGGTTTGGCCTACGGCGGCGAGAGCCAGGGCCAGGGCGGAAAAGGGGGCCTTGGCCAAAATGGAAAGGGGGGTATTCCTCGGCATTGCTTGGGAAATCCTGGGTATTTCCGGGCCGAAAACCGGCCAAGAGCCCGAAACCGGGCGGCCCGGAAATCCGAGCCTACCCTATTCTACGACTTCACCCGGGGCGGCCGCAAGCGCGGGGATTTCCCCGGAACCCCCTGGATCAGGCGAATAATCTGCCCAGCGGCGAATCCCGCCCCAAAGCCGTTGTCGATATTGACCACGGTAAGGCCGGAGGCGCAGGAGTTGAGCAGGGCCAGCAAGGCGGCCAGGCCTTTCATGGAGGCCCCGTATCCCACGCTGGTGGGTACTCCGATGACGGGTTTGTCGACCAGACCGGCGATGACGCTGGGGAGGGCCCCCTCCATTCCCGCCACCGCGATGATGACGGAGGCGCGCTTGAGGGCGGGCAGTTGCGCCAGCAGCCGGTGCAGGCCCGCCACCCCCACGTCATGGATGGTCTTCACCTTGCAGCCCAGCAACCGCGCGGTCAGCGCGGCTTCTTCCGCCACGGGGATGTCGCAGGTGCCCGCGCAGACCACCAGCACATGGCCCTTGGGAAGCGCCTTGGCGGACCGTAACGCCGAGGTTCCCTCATACCAGATGGCGCGGGCGGCGGCATGGTAACGGAGTTCCGGAAAGCGGGGGGAAAGGTAACGGAAGACGTCCTCGGAAGCGCGCGTGATCAGCAGCCTCCCTGATCGCTTGAGAATGCGCGCGGCGATGGACGCGATCTGTTCCCGGGTCTTGCCTTCGCCAAACACGACTTCCGGAAATCCCTTGCGGGCCTCGCGGTCGTGATCCAGCCGGGCGAACCCCAGGTTTTCCACCTTATCCAGGGAGGTCCGGATACGAGTCAGCAGCCGAGCTTGGCCGAGTCCGTTGCGGCGGTAACGCTTGAGTTCCTGGGAAGAATCGGAGTTCATGGCCTGCTTTGGAAGGGGAGGCCGGGGGGCCACCCGCAGCCTTCAAATCATAGTTAAATGGCTCGCCCGGGATTTAACATTTTGAGGTTGTCCCGATTTTCATAGTACCGTTTGGGACAGGGGGTGCTGCCGCAGGGTTCAGGCCTAAAAACATGATGCCCGCTCAAACTTTGCGACTTACTATATCTAGGTCGTTCCGCTCCGGATTGCGCTTGCGTCAATCGGGATGGTTTCATCATCTGTGTTCGCGGAGGGGTTTGAAGGCATGACTTTGTTGGACTTACAGGGACAACGTAAGCTGTTCGAGCCGCCCATGGCGGAGAAGCCGCATACCCGGGCCCCGGCGACGCGCTTCCTGGCTCTGTTAGAGACCGTTCTCGACAACCCGCTCCTCCCCGCCCTGATTTTCGGCATCGTCTTCCATATCGTCCGTTTCTCAGTCCACCTGATCCTCTCAGGAAGCCCGGCCGGATTTCTGCCCGCTTCGCCGTTGGGTTGGGTCGCGTGGCTGCCGGAATTCCTGGTGCCCTACGCGGCGCTGATCCTCATCTCATCCGCCTACCGCAAGACCAGCGAGAGCATGCACGAGCGCATCCTGGAAGGTCTGGAGCGCGGCAACGAAATCCAGAAGGTCTCCATTCTCGGCTTCGCGAAAATCTCCGAGGTGCGGGATCAGGATACCGGCGATCATATCATCCGCATGAGCCACTACTCGCGCATGCTGGCGCAGGAAATGGCCAAGTTCCCGGAGTATGTCGGATACATCACCCGCACCTATTGCGACGAGATCTTCATCGCCGCTCCGCTCCACGATATCGGCAAGGTCGGGATCCGGGACGACATCCTCAAGAAGCGCGGCGGCCTCACGGCCGACGAATTCGAAATCATGAAGATGCACACCATCATCGGTGGGGATCTGCTCCATGATCTAGAGCTCAAGCTGGGGTGGCGCACCTTCTATTCCCTGAGCAAGGAAATCGCCTACCATCACCACCAGCGTTACGACGGATCGGGCTATCCCAACGTGCTCGGCGCCACCAAGGCCATGTTCGTGGAGACTGGCATCGGCAAGCCCCTCAAGGGCAGGGACATCCCCCTTTCCGCGCGCATCGTGGCCATGGCGGACGTATACGACGCCCTGGTTTCGCGGCGCTGCTACAAGGAACCCATTCCCCACGATCGGGCGAGGGAAATGATCGTGGGCGAATCGGGCAGGCATTTCGATCCGGATCTGGTGCAGGCCTTCCTCAACATCGAGCAGGATCTCATCCGCGTCGCCAAGGAATTTTCCAAGTAGGTTTTCCGAACCTTCGCCTGCTTGGGGCGGAATACCGCATTCCGCGTGGAATCCGGCTTTTCCAAAATTGCTACCTTGTCTTAGCCTTATAATATGGAGTCTGGCATATGCACCTACTCGTTACCGGCGGTTGCGGATTCATCGGATCCAATTTCATCCGTCAGGTCCTGGCCGAGCGCCCCGGCTGGCGCATCACCAACGTAGACAAGCTGACCTATGCGGGCAACCAGGCAAGCCTTTCGGACGTGTCCGCCAATCCGGCCTACAAATTCTTCAAGGGTGACATCTGCGACCGGGCCCTGATGACGGAGATATTCTCTTCGCAGCCCGACGCCGTAGTCCACTTCGCAGCCGAATCTCACGTGGACCGCAGCATCATGGGCCCGGAAATCTTCGTGCAGACCAACGTCATGGGCACCCAGGTGCTTCTCGAGGTCGTCCGCAGCTCCAAGGTGAAGCGCTTCGTGCACGTTTCCACGGACGAGGTGTATGGCTCCCTGGGCCCCACCGGCCTCTTCACCGAAACCACGCCCCTGGCCCCCAACTCCCCCTATTCCGCCAGCAAGGCCGGCTCCGACATGCTGGTCTCGGCCTACCACCACACCTTTGGCATGGACACGATCATCACCCGGTGTTCCAACAACTACGGCCCCTACCAATATCCGGAAAAGCTCATCCCCCTGCTCGTCACCAACCTCATGGACGACAAGCAGATCCCCATCTACGGGGATGGGATGAACGTGCGCGACTGGCTCCACGTGGACGACCATTGCTCCGGCATCCTGCTGGCGCTGGAAAAGGGCAAGGCCGGTGAGTCCTACAACATCGGCGGGAACAATGAGCGCGAAAACATCGTGATCGCCAAAAAGCTCCTGTCTCTCCTGGGAAAGGACGATTCGAGCATCAAGTACGTGGAAGACCGCCTCGGCCATGATCGCCGCTACGCCATCGACGCGTCCAAGATCCGCGGTCAGTTGGGATGGAAGCCGAAGTACGATTTCGAATCCGGGATCGCCTCCACGGTCGAATGGTACAAGGCCAACGAAAAGTGGTGGCGGCCCCTGAAAAGGGCCTGATCCTCCGGCAGAGGGCCTGATCCCCCCGGTATTGGACTTTAGAGCTTTGAAGTGGATTCAAAAAGACCCCGGAAATCAAGCCCAAGCTATTGCCGCCGATCCTAAGAGGAAATCTTCAACTTTTTCGCGGCCTTGCTCAGGGCCTAATCCCGGTACTAAATCGAAATCCCCTCCAGGTTCGCGGCTGCTGTGCCGTGCCAGAAGCGCGAGGACGAGAGCGAAATGGGGCTTATGTCCCCTGTAGCGAACGTAACGCCGGGATGAGCGGTGAACGAGACCGGAGCGCCCGGCGCCCGTAGGGACAGGTGCGGAGGGTCAGGCCAACCTAAAAAGCCGTTTGGGCGAAGCCCCCGGAGTGCACTGGAAAGTGCGCGCAGGTAGCCTGGGCGCTATTGAGCGATCGTGGGCCTCGGTATTTCTTTGGGGGCGGTCTTAATTATATCCAATATGAAAAACACCGATTTCCCTTTTAGATTTAAACGCATTTAAAACATGTTGAGCACTTACCTCGGGATTTGAAAGAGACGTATCTATAATAAAGTCGTAGGGACCCCAGGTATGGACACCATCTTCAAGGTGAGAGCGACCTTCTCCGATTCTCCTATCACCTCGTTTCTTCTCTCTCAATTCGAGTTCAGGAATAGGGCAAAAAACTCCAACATAGAAAACGTCGAATGGCTCCAGAAGTTGACGACAGTCATCGTACCATGTTTTGAATTCTAACACATGCTCAACGATTAAATCATTGCCTGCAAGGGCCATTGCTGGAATGGATCGGTGAAATCCGTCGAAAAAAATTGGCCTGATGTTTTCCCATTTCCATTCCACTCTTTGTTCCATTGAATTAATTTCTGGAAGAATGTTCGCATCTATCAATAAGTCGGAGGAAAGATAAAGGAATGGCTGCGGCAATATTTTTTGCAATGCGCGCCCCAGCGTTGTTTTTCCAGAACTTGAAGCGCCATTTAAGAAAATTATTTGTGATTTTTTCATTGTCCTCATTTCAGGCCTTAGAACGCCGTGATGAGCGGTGAACGAGGCCGGAGCGCCCGGCCCGTAGGGACGGGAGCGGGGCTAACCGGCGCGGCTTTTGGCTTCCAAAAGGGGTGACGGCCGAGGCTCATCCGTTCGATCCCGTTTTTATGTGGCTCTTCATTTCCGGATCTCTTCTGATTTCGTTTTTCCCGCCCCCAAGAAATCCACTCAAATCCATTGCCCGAAGGGCCCTTTTCGAGGTTTCATGTCGCAGCAGCCCAACTTGTTGGACGATCGTGGGTCTCGGTATTTCTCTGGGGGCGGTTTTTATGCATCTTTTCAAATGGAAGATTCTCGGAAATAGTACAAGTCCCACTCCCCTGTCTCAAGGAGCTTGAACCCGTTTCTTATGTAAAATTTGTTTGACTCACTTTCTTTTAGTGCCCCGACTCGAATACCCATATTGGTCCGCTCCGCTTTTTCAAAAATGACCTTCAAAACGGAACTTCCAATTCCCTGTCTTTGGAATGTTGGATGAATATAAAGATGATCCAGAAGAAGGTGATTTCCATTTGGTTGAACTACAACAAAACCTACACGCTGTTCATTACGGAAAATTATTCTGGTAAAAAACGGTGAAAAACCGTTTGCGAATCTTTCACGGGCTCGAACAAGATCAAACCGCCCTAAACGCTGGAGACTTTCACGCATTGCCTCAATGCGTATAGCGAGTAGATCTTCGAAATCGGATTCTATAGCTTGAATAAATTTGAGTTCCATTTGTATTTTACGACTTGGTTTTGTAGAAAAATATTTCGCAGAAAGTCATAGCAGCTGAGGTCCAGGTTGAACTACCTGGCACACCCTAGAACTAATTTGTGCGAAGCCCCGAGCAAGTAGAGATTTTTGGAAATGGACCTTTGAACGAGGTGTAATGGAGCTGTTGAACGACATGGGTCTCGATATTTCTTTGGGCGCGGCCTTAGAATTTTTCGACAGTGAAACTAGAAGCTTAGGTTTTAATTTTGAGGTTTTCATAGATTTTCCCAGCGATTTCTATTGAATTGTATTCCCCGGTTTTGATTAAATTTTCGGCGATTTTTTTCTGAATTTCCTCACTTTTATTTTGACTTAGTTTCCATTTTCCTTTTATTGTTTTGACTTCCAATTTAATCCCAACAATTTGATTAGAGAGCACCTCAAGAAATTTTTCATCGTTGTAGTTTTTAAATTGCTGTACGTTTCCTTCGTGTTTATGGACCATAAAATCTAGAATTGAAACCAATTCTTTGGAGTCAGTAAGTTTAAACTCTCCGGCAACATGAACAGAGATGTAATTCCATGTAGGAACTACGTTTGATGTTCCATACCATTTTGATGAAATGTATGCGTGAGGGCCATGAAAAATTACCACTCCTTTTCCCTCAATAAATTTCCAGTGTTCATTTGCTTTTGCTAAATGGCCAATTAAAAATTCATTCTCGCCATCTTTAAGGTAATACATTGGTAAATGGGAAACCATAGGCCCGTCATCTGTACTCGAAATTACGGTAGCAAAGGAATTATGGTTGATGTGATCAACCAGGACCTCTGAGTTTGTTTCTTCAAATGCCTTTGGTATGTACATTTATTTTCTCATATTTAATTGATTTAGGAAGTATAACGCACGGGTACGAGCCTGGAGCGTCACCGGCGCGCCTTTTGCCTTTGCAAAAGGCGTGACGGCCGAGGCTCGACCGTTCGATCTGCCTTACTATGCGGCCCTTTTGCATTCTCTATTTTCTTGATCAAATCATCGGCACTTGCAAATTGCACTTTACCGGATTTCTTTTTCTTTCCGTAGCCTTCTATTATTTCTCGATCTCTTAAATCTTCGAATTTGTCCCACATGGCTTCTTTCAATATTTTTGATTTGTCCGCATCAAAATATTTTACCAACAGCCCAAGTATTTTCTCTTCCTCTTCATTTAATCTTAAGGTGACTATTGCCATTTTTTGTAAACCTCACTTCGATGTTCTAGCTCTACAACCATAATATTTTTGCCTTCGAAATGGAAAATGGCTCGGTACTGACCGTTTCTTAATCGATAATACTTTTCGGTGTATTCACCCTTAAC
>JALYSE010000137.1 GCA_030854955.1 Fibrobacterota bacterium
AGCCCGAAGTGCCGAACACGACCGTGGTGGGCACGGAGGATTCCCGCGCCAGGCGGCCCTGGAATTCGCGGATGCGGGTGATAAGCTCCACGCAGGCGTGCCGAACCTCGGCAGGAAGGGGGTGGGAGTTGAAGCAGGCTCCCAGGAGAATCGCGACTTCCCAAAGGTTCGGACCGGTCGGCCCGCGGGAATCCAGGTTGGACTTGATCTTGGCGGGCCATTCTGCGGGAAGCGCGGACATCACGGGAACCATGTCTTCACCCAGGGCCCGGGCGAAATCCCGCTTGAGTTTCACGATGGCGTCCAAGGATTTCCCCTTCGATTCGCCGATTTTGCCTGTATCCATGTCGGCTCCTTTCAAAGGTTTGAAAATTAGGAATTTCACCCTTGTTCCGGAACCGGAACTAGCCCTGCGAGGGTTCGAAAACCTACCTTAGGAGTCATGAAAAAGCACGTAGTCATCATCGGAGGTGGGTTCGGAGGAATCAGGGCGGCGAAAGCCCTGGGCCGGACCGGGAAATTCCAAGTCACGGTCTTGGACCGCAAGAACCATCACCTGTTCCAGCCCTTGCTCTACCAGGTGGCCACCGCGTCTCTGAACCCCTCTGATATCGCCGTGCCTATCCGGCAGATTCTCGCCCGCTGGGACGACGTGCGCGTGCACATGGAGGTCGTGACCTCCGTCGACAAGGCGGGCAAGGCCGTGATCACGGAGTCGCACCGGCACCCCTATGATTACCTGGTGATGGCGTGCGGCGCCTCGCACAGCTATTTCGGCCGCAATGATTGGGAAGATCTCGCGCCGGGACTCAAGACGGTGGAACAGGCCCTGGAAATACGCAGGCGAGTCCTGACCGCGTTCGAACAGGCGGAAAAGGAAGGTGATCCCGCGCGTCAGGCGCGCCTATTGACCTTCGTCGTCATCGGCGGCGGGCCTACGGGCGTGGAACTGGCCGGGGCCTTGGCCGAACTGAACCGGACCATCGTATCCAAGGAATTCCGTAGTATCCGGTCCCACAATACCCGGGTGATCCTGTTGCAGGGCGGCGAACGCCTGCTACCGGCCTTCGATCCCCGGCTGTCGGAAAAAGCCAAGGCGGCCTTGGAAAAGATGGGCGTGGAGGTGAAGCTGGACAAGATTGCCAGGGACATTACTCCCCAGGGCGTCAAACTCGACAACGAATTCATCGAAACCTCCAACGTGCTCTGGGCCGCAGGCGTAAAGCCGACCGCACTCAACAAACTCCTGGGCGTGCCCATGGATCGCGAAGGGCGCGTGATCGTGAACCCGGATCTGAGCCTTCCCGGCAGCCCGGAGATCTTCGTAATCGGGGACCAAGCGCATTTCGACACGCCCCATGGCCCCTTGCCGGGCCTGGCCCCGGTGGCCATGCAACAGGGAGTCGCCGCCGCCATGAACATCCTCCGGGACGCGGTGGGAAAACCCAGGAAACCTTTCCGTTACCTGGACAAGGGCATCATGGCTGTCATCGGCCGTTCCCACGCGGTAACTCAGTTCCACGGCCTGAAGTTGTCCGGATTCCCGGCATGGATCATGTGGCTTTTCGTGCATATCATGTACCTGGTGGGGCATCGCAACCGCATCATCGTTTTAATCAATTGGGCCTGGTCCTACTTCACCTTCAAGCGCGGCGCCCGGCTCATCACCACCCATACTTGGCAGGAATCGGATCAGATAGGGCTTGTGAAACCGCCCCCGCAGACGCCCTCTGTGGCCCCAATAGGAAATGGATCCTCGCCAAAGGGAGTTGGCCCTGCGGAGACCGCCAAGAAGGCAGGCTGACAAAAGTCGAGAAAGCCAAAGTCGGAACGAGGATGGGGCTCAGATATCCTTGACCAGAATGGCCAATTCCTTGCCGCCGTATTGCACGGTTTGCAGCAGTGACCACCCCATTTTTTCGAATACGCCCTGGTTGATGGGGTTGAACACGTGGAGCTGGGAGAAGTCCTGTTGGCGCGCCAGCTTCTCGATTTCGGCCACCAAGGCGGCGGCCACCCCCTGGCCCCGATAATCCGGATGGACGAAAACCGAGGAAAGCCAAGGAGAGATTTCCGTCAGGATTTCCATGTCCGAAGCCTTCAGGGAAGCGGTTCCCAGAACGCCCCGCTCATCGTGGGCGACGAGGGTGATGGGCATTTCGGTTTCGTCCATGCGCCCGAAGAGAGCCTTTTGGATCTCTTGCAAGGTCCGCATGGGAAAGGCGTAAGACCATTCCTCGTAGATCCATTTCGCGATGATGGGGATCCAGTTCTGGAAGTATTTGACATGGCTGACCTGCATGAGTCGGAATCCCCCGGACTATTGAATTGTCCGATTCTTGTGTCTACCAGTCCATTTACCCTGTTAAAATACTAAGCTGGCGGTACCGTAAGGGCCGGAAAAATCCCTTATCGCAGGCCAAAATCAGGGTTTCCTGGGTGGGTACCGTGGGATAAGGGGGCCGGTCCCATTTCGGTATGGCCGGCAACTCCAATGGGTAACTTATAAGGAATTCCCCAATTGTACTGAAGCGGCCGAAATGCCTATAATCCGGGATATCCAGCGGAAATGTCCGTTCGGGAGGATGAACTATGATCACAATCCGGCAGTACGCCCAGAACGAAACCGTCATCAGGGAAAACGATGTCGGCGAAACCGCGTTCATCATCGAAAAGGGCAAGGTAGAGGTGTACAAGGAACGCAATGGCGTCAAGGTGCATGTCGCCTTCCTGGAGTCCGGGGATTCGTTCGGGGAAATGAGCCTGGTGTATGATTCCCCTCGTAGCGCCACGGTTACCGCCCTGGAGGAGACCTTGGTGCGGGAATACCACCGAGACGCCATGATCTCCACCATGAAGGAGAACCCAGAAGCCATCATCAAGTTCCTGAAAAATATCTTCGACCGGTTGAGGGACGCGAACGCGAAAATCGCCAAGTTGGAAGCGCAGATCCGGCAGCCCGAAAGCAAAGTCGCGGAAAAGGCGCCGCCCAAGGCGCCGCCAGTTAAAGCTGTCATGTATTTGATAGAAGGCTTGACCCCCAAGGCTTCCGAGGCGATTTCCGATGACCACTTCGCTTTTTCCACCTTCCCCCTTAAGGTCGGCCGAAAAAGCAACGACCCCCTGGTGAACAATCATCTGGAAATCGCCGATCAGGACCCCCTGCAGATATCCCGCCATCATGTCAGCATCATCAAGGACGGAGATAAAATCGGCGTTGTCGATCGGGGCAGCCACCTGGGCGCGCTCGTGGATGGAATCCGCATCGGCGGAAAGAAAGGCACTCAAGGCCCAGCCTATTTCAAGGAGGGTGGAGGCATCCTGATCCTGGGAACGGACGCCTCGCCTTATCGCTTCCGGATCCGGAAATCCGGCTAGGGACGGCACGGTCGGAAAATCTTCCGGTCCATCGGTTCAAAGTCCGGTTGTGAATCTGTTTGCTTTTGCCTCCCTGTCCGAAAACATATCTTCATAGTTATCAAAAAGGCAAAGGAGGCGCCATGGCCTTGGTTTACGATGCACCTCCCTCCCCACCGGCCAATGCCGACCGGGAGCCATTCGTTCCAAGCCCGAAGGTCTTGTTCTCCTTGCTGAAAGAAAGTGCGTCGGAATGGAGCAATGATAAGGCCTCCAGGCTGGCCGCCGCCCTGTCCTATTACACCATCTTCTCCATCGCCCCCCTCCTGATCATTTCCATCGCCGTGGCGGGCCTGGTCTTTGGTCAGGAAGCCGCCTCCAATCAGGTCTTCCATCAGATCAGGGGATTCGTCGGGGATGCGGGGGCGCTGGCCATCCAGACCATGGTGGAAAGCGCGAGCAAGAAGGACTCCGGAATCATTGCGACCATCATCGGCGTGGTCACCCTGCTGCTGGGTGCCGCCGGCGCTATCGGACAGCTCCAGGACGCCCTGAACACCATCTGGGAAGTGGAACCCAAGCCCGGTCAGGGCATCAAAGGATTCCTACGCACGCGCGTGCTTTCCTTTTCGATGGTGCTGGTGATCGCCTTCATGCTTCTTGTATCACTGGTGCTGAGCGCAGCCTTGTCCGGACTGGGCGGATACCTGGAACGCCTGCTGCCCATACCCGCGATCGCCTTGCAGGCCATCAATCTCGGGGTGGCCTTCCTGGTGACGGCGCTGCTTTTCTCCCTCATCTACAAGGTGCTTCCGGACGTCAAGATCCGCTGGAAGGATGTCTGGATCGGAGGAGTGGTCACGGCCCTGCTCTTTTCCATCGGCCGCCTTCTCATCGGAATGTATCTGGGCCGCTCCAGCGTCACCTCGGCGTATGGGGCCGCTGGATCCTTCGTGGTCATCCTGATCTGGATCTACTACTCGTCCCAAATCCTCTTTTTCGGGGCTGAGTTCACCCAGGTATACGCGAACCGGTTCGGCTCCCATATCCGGCCCACGCCCAATGCCCAGCCCGTAGGCGAGGGTAAACGGGCGGAACAGGGAATGGACACCTCGCCGAATCGCGGAGGGGCGAAACCGGGCAAGAAACCGGATGGGCCGGACAGGCATCCCGGGGAAGGGGCGGCCGCAAGGACGCATAAGGCTTAATCTCCCGGATACGGGCCCGGAGGCGGATGGAAATGCCGCAGATTTTCCGATCGGAAAGTCCCGGCCCCCAGGGCCGAAATGTATCTTCATCTGGATCCGCCCGTATTACCCAATAGGAGATAAGCTCGATGAACATACAGATCTCACTGCAACCCTTGCTCGCCTTGATCGCAGGAATTCTCATCCTGATCATGCCCCGGCTCCTCAACTATATCGTGGCGATCTACCTCATCGTGGTGGGACTGGTTGGCCTGTTCGGCCTGAAACTATAGTCCCATGGCTCCAATCGCGGTGCGCGTTACGATGTGGGCCTCCATGTCGGCCCTATCCGCTTTTTCCGCCCTTTCCTCTTATTCCGCACCAGCCCCTTCCCTTCGCATGACCCTTCCGGCCAGTTGGGACGAATCGTGGTTCGGTTCTCCCGCCGTATTCGACTTGGACGGAAACGGCACACCCGAAATCATCGCCGGTTGCCACAGCGTCCTGTACGTCTGGGATTCGAAAGGGAAGCCAATATGGCGAGCTCCCGTGGGCGCCGAGGGTTCTCTCGCCGATCTGCACGGATCCTTCCGGCAATACGCCGGTCCCGTGGTCGGGGATTTCAACGGGGACGGCAAAGGCGAAATCGCCATCGCCTATGACAACAAAGCCATCATTTACGATGCGACCGGAAAGATCCGTGCAGGATGGCCGCAACCCTTTCCCGGTCCGGCGGGCGAAATACGCTCTCTAACGGCGGCGGATCTGGACGATGACGGCGAAATGGAAATCCTGGCGATGAAAACCTCCGCTGGCCCCGTGACCGTGGCCTGGAAGTTGAATGGCGGCATCGCCCCCGGTTGGCCCCAAACAAAGGGATGCGAGAAGTGCAATGACTACGGCGGCTACCACCAGAACATAGGCGCCGCCGACCTGGACGGGGACGGAAAACCCGAGGTGGTGAGCGCCTACGATATGGCTTATATCGGGATCATGCATGGCACGGGCGCGCCGTTCCCTTCCCATACGTCGTTCTCGGAGGCCGGACCATGGGCCTCCAGCGTCCCCATGTTCCACGACATCCTTTTCGCGCGCCGGGGATGGGGCGCGGTTGGAAACGACCGGGACGAATTCACCCATTCCCCACCCGTCTTCGGTGACCTGGACGGGGACGGGTTGCCGGAAATCATCCTGTATTCGGATCACGAAAAGGCGGGGGAATACCTGATCCGCGGAAACTGCCTCTGGGCCCTCAACCCCGACATGACGCGGGTGGCGGGATTCGAAAAGCCCCTCTGCTCGGACGCGCCGCTGTTTACCGGCTTCGTGGAAAACATCGTCCAGGTGGCCCCTTCGCCGGCCCTGGTCCAATTGCGCGGGGACGCGCGCCCGGAGATCATCGTTCCCTCCTACGACGGACTGATGCGGTGTTACGGCCCTGACGGAAAACTGCTTTGGGAGTATCGGTTCGATACCGCGGGAGGCGACACCATCGGGGCGTCCGGAGCCGTGGCGGGCGACCTGGACAAGGACGGGATTCCCGAAATAGTCTTCACCACCTATTCGCCGGTCCCCCTCAAATCCCATCTGATCGTGCTGGACGCCGCAGGCAAGGAATTGCATAAGGCGCCGCTTTCCAAGCGGGGCTGCATGGGCGCGCCCACCCTGGCCGACGTGGACGGCGACCACCGACCGGAAATCATCCTGGGCCTTAAGGACGCCGTGGGATCGGGATTGGGTGCGGTCCAGATCTGGGACGTAGCGGGCGCGGGAGACGCCTTGCTGCCATGGCCGACAGGCCGGGGAAACACGCTCCGGACCGGCCAGGGACCGAAGTCCGTATCCACGCGGATGGCCGGGGCCACAAGACCGGTTTCCGCTCCGACAAAGGTGAATCTCGCTCGGTCCGTCTGGCCCTTTCGGCATTGGTTCCGCAATCTTTTGGGCGCACAGAAGCCTTCCGGCGTTACGAGAAGGGGTGATAATCCCCCGGTATCCGATTGAGGGGTGTCTTGGCGGATAGAGCGCGGGCACGCGCTCCTGGCGCGAAAGTTTCGCGGCCTGGGCATCCAAACGAAGATCGGGGTAACTCCTGAGGTACACAAGGTTCCAGTCATGCAGCCTCCATTCCGGGGACAAGCAGGCATGGGCGTCGCGTAGGGATCTCCGCCGCGCCGCTATTGAACGTGGCCAGTGCGAAAATGACGACCATTTTGCCGGTAGCCATGACATGAGTGAATGCGGACAGCAAAACGGCGAAGGCTACGAATGCGCGCTTCATGTCTAGCAACAGCGCGGGCGCCGGAAGCGCAACTCTTCCTTTTCGGCCCATGCCTTGCCCGCGGCGGCTTTTCCCGCCGCTTTTCCCGCCGCATGGCCCTGCTCAAGGACAAGGCTTGATTCATGGACGCATGGCCCCTCGGCCGCACGCGGCGGCCGGGCCAAGGGTGATTCGCCTGCCAGGTGGCGCAGCACCGCCACCATCAACAGGACCAGCGCCCATAGCCATCCGAACACGCCCGAAGCGCGTTCCAGGGCCAGGACTTCCTCTTCCAGCCATATTGGCGGGGTTTCTCGCAGATCACGCGCATCCAGTCCGACGATGAGGCGCGCCCATCGCCAGGCCGAGGTCGCCAGGATGGCGCCCACCAAGAGCATGAAGGTTCCCGCCACCACGGCGTCCAGGCGCATATTGAAAATTACCCGTCCGGTCGACTCAATCTTTTCCACCGGGATCACGCCCGCAGCCAAGTCGGTGGACAGTTTTCGCGCCATGGAAAGGAAGCCGATTTTCGGACTGGCGTGAAAAAGCTTCTGCCATCCCGCGGTGAAGGTCACGGCGCACAGCCAGGCCAGCGGCAACAAGGTAACCCAAATGTGACGGGTCTTTCCCATTTTGATGATGACCGTGGTGGCCAGGCACAGAGCCACGACCGCCAACAGTTGGTTTGCGATGCCGAACAAAGGCCATAGGCTGTTGATCCCCCCTTGGGGATCGATGACTCCCTGGTACAGGAAGTAGCCCCACGCCGAGACCAGGATCATGCTCGCCACGACGTTGGCCAGGTACGAACGAGTATCCGCCATGGGCTTGTAGAATTGGCCCAGGAAGGCCTGGATGAGGAACCGCCCCACCCGTGTGCCCGCGTCCACGGTGGTGAGGATGAAAAGCGCTTCGAACATGATGGCGAAATGGTACCAGAGGCCCAGCATGGCGTCTCCGCCCAACACCTTGGAGAATATGCTGGCCATGCCCAGAGCCAGGGTCGGTGCCCCCCCTGCGCGGCCGAACAGGGTGGGTTCGCCGATGGAATGGGCCAGGGAGGACATGGTCTCCACCGTGATGGGGAATCCCCAATCGGAGATGGTCTTGACCGCGAGCTCCGGGGTGGCCCCCACAGCCGTGACGGGGGAATTGATGGCGAAGTAGACACCGGGGTCGAGGGTAGCCGCCGCGATCATGGCCATGATGGCCACGGAGGATTCCAGCAGCATGCTGCCGTAGCCAACGGGACGGGCGTAGGATTCGCGGGTGATGAGCTTGGGCGTGGTGCCGGACGCGATCAGGGAATGAAAGCCGCTGATGGCCCCACAGGCGATGGTGATGAAGCAGAAGGGAAAGACGTTGCCCGCGAAAACGGGGCCGGTACCGTCGATAAAGCGGGTCAGGGGCGGAAGTTGCAAGGGTGGCAGCACGATCAGGATGCCCAGGGCCAGGGCCGCGATGGTGCCCAACTTCATGAAGGTGCTCAGGTAGTCCCGCGGGGCCAACAGCAGCCAGACGGGAAGGATGGAAGCCGCAAGTCCGTATCCGATGATGCACCAGGCCAGGGTGGTCGCCGAGAGATCCAATAAGGGCGCCAGGGTCGGGGATTCATAGAACCATTTGCCGCCCCAGACGGAGAGAAGGAGCAGCACAATCCCGATGGCCGAGACCTCCAGCACGCGGCCGGGACGGAGGAAGCGCAGGTAGACGCCCATAAAGAGGGCGATGGGAATGGTGGCCGCGATGGTGAAGGCGCCCCAGGGACTACCCACCAGGGCCTTGACCACCACAAGGCCGAGCACGGCGATGAGGATGACCATGATGGAGAGGATTGCCAACAGGGCCACCGCGCCCGCCGTTTTACCGATCTCCTCCTGGACCATTTCGCCTAGGGATTTGCCGCCGCGGCGGATGGAGCAGAAAAGGATGAAGAAGTCTTGCACCGCGCCGCCCAGAACCACGCCGATGAGGATCCAAAGGGTCCCGGGTAAATATCCGAACTGCGCTGCCAGCACAGGGCCCACCAGGGGACCCGGGCCGCTGATGGCGGCGAAGTGGTGGCCGAAGACGATCCATTTGTTGGTGCGGACGAAATCCTTGCCATCCTCCTTGATCATGGAAGGCGTCGCCCGGTGATCGTCAAGGACCATGATGGACGCGGCGATCCATTTGGAATAGAACCGGTAGCCGATGGTGTAGGTGCAACCCGCGGCGGCTAGGAGCCAGACCGCGTTCAGGGGCTCTCCCCTACTGAAGGCGATGGTGGCGTAGGCGGTCGCGCCGAACAGGGCGACCAGGGGCCAGATAAGGTAGGAAAGGGCTTTTTTCATAGCTTTCCTGCGGGTGGGTTTGCTCCCGCGATAGCGGGAAAGATAATAAAGGGCGGCAAGCGCTTTTCTTGAGCTCGAGGGTCAAAATCCCCTATGCCACGGCAATCACGACATTCCCGGTCTTCTCCCCGGTCTCGACGTATCGGGTAGCCTCGACGATCTGGTCCAGGCGGTACCGCCTGTCGATAACGGCCTTGTACTTTCCGGACTCCACCAGTTCTCTGAAGAAAACGATGTCCGCCTTGTTGTCCGTGGGAATCGGAAACATCACTCTTTTGCCGCCGAAAATCCACGTCCAAAGCGGCAGATACACATTCTGAAACAGGTATCCCAGCTCCGATGAGAAATAGATCCCCTTCGGCTTCAGCAGGTCTTTGCAGCGAAAAAAGGAACTCTTGCCCACGGAGTCGAAAACGATATCGTAACGCTTTCCGCTCTTGGTGAAATCCACTTTGGTGTAATCGATGACCTCGTCCGCGCCTAGCGATTTAACCAAGTCCAGACATTCGGTTTTGCACACCGCAGTGACAGTTCCTCCAAAATGTTTTGCCAGCTGTACGCCTGCTGTGCCAATCGATCCCGAGGCTCCGTTTATAAGGATTTGCCGCGGCTGCTTGAAATCGATTTTCCTCATGTATGCCATGGCCAGGAACAGACCATCGCAGATGGCGGCGGCCTCTTCAAACGACATGTTCGAGGGCATGATGGAGATGGAACCGCTTTCAGGGATGCAGATGTATTCCGCATGGGCGCCGAAATTGTAGGTGCTCAATCCGAACACCTTATCGCCGGGCTTGAAGGAATTGACATCCTTACCGATGGACTCGACAACGCCGGCCAATTCGCTTCCCAAGATCGTTTTCCGGGGCTTGAAAAGACCTGCGATCAATCTGACGATGAGATACTCGGGCTTCCGGAAGCCGCAGTCCGTCCGGTTCACGGTCGTCGCATGAATCCCGATGAGGACTTCGTTGTCCTTGGGAACCGGTTTTTCAACTTCCTTCAGCTGCAGCACGTCCGGTGGCCCATATACCGTATTGACGATCGCCTTCATTCTCAAGATTTTCCTCAGGCCTGGGGCGAATGAGAGAAAGATAGCATTGAGGGTCCGATAGCGCCTATTTGTACTCCAAATACCAATCCGCAGAAAAATTCCAACCCAGGTCCGACTTCATATAGTGGAGCTCCTTGAGGTAATATGGAGTCTTATTCACCCTCTTACCCCCCTTGTACTCAAGTTGATATTCCGGCATGTACATCCAGTTCCATGTTCCATTCGAAAGCAAAAGCGCGCCGGTCCCTGGTGCGCCACCCCAGACGGGACGTCCGGTGATCTTGAAAAGGGTATACATGAAGTTCGCCTTGTAGGCTGAATCCTTGAGGTATGCCAGGATACCAGGCCGGGTATCAGGATGTACCACTCCCGTAAAGTGATCCGTGCGATCTGCTGCATCCACTCCCAATGGGGTGACATCATTCTTGGCCTTTCGCGCCTTGTTGAGCATGTTTCGATATACCGTAACCGCCAGGCAACCCCAGATCTTCAGAAAAGAAGCCGCCGAAAAGGCGGCCTTGAAGTCCGCACGATTGGGCATATTGACCCACTTAAAGTCCTTCCAAAATCGAGCATCGTGATCCAAGGGATCTCGATTCGGATAACTGGCGCCTCCATTAGCGTACTCGGCCCGTTCAGAGGTGTTAAAGAGGATCGGGCCGCCGAACCAGGAGTGGCTGAAAATACCGAACTCAATAACGGAGGCGGGTCTGTTTTTTCCACATTCCTCAATATGCCGGTAGACATGTGTGATGCTGATACTGTCCACCCCCGGATCGCCTCCATGAGGATGGAGGACCGGAGCGACCGTTCCTTGGAGTACCTTTTCCAAAAGGCACCATCCGGAAGTGAATTTCTGCTTGGAAGTCTTCTCCTTACCCGACCCCTTGACCCAACGTTCCAACATCCCTGTATCGCAATCGAATACGGAAATCAAGGTCTGCGCGTCTATGGTTTTCGCCACCCATAATTCGTGCATACGCGTGGTGGCATAGGCGATATTGGTACTACCGCCATGGTAATCGAATCCGGAAACCAAGATGACTTCCTTGCAGTCCCCGAAGGTGAGATCGCAGATGTATTCCTTGCTTTTTTTCGCAGCCACCGATGCCGCCACCGAAGATAAGGTCGCCATCGCAGGCGCGGAAAGTGTCTTTTCATGGAACTTGAAAGTCAATTCACCCTTGGACTCTAAAATCCTTATCGGAAAGTTCCAGGCGTGATGCTTGGACTTTCGTATTTCCAGGACGCCTTCCGAAACAGCCTTGGCGGAAAAGCGGAAAGGGCCTTTTTTGAGGGTGTCACGAGTCCCCCCGGCATCCAAAGTGACCGAGTCCACATTGAACGGCTTTCCCTTGTCGTCAAAGCATCGGATTTCCAGTGAGATCGGATCGGCCATATCTACTCCTGCCTACTCCACGTCCAATAGGCGTGGCATTGTGGGTACCCGATGTGGGTTGGAAGGGGGCCTCCCAACCGCCTTTTGGAGGAGTGCGGATAACCAGGGTACATCATCCCCATCCAGGACAATATCGGTGATTCCCGGAGCCGGTGAGTTACCGGCGCTGTCGGCGATGATCGGGGACCAAGGGTTGCGTGAGTTTAAGCGCAAAACATCGCCGTAGTGCAATGCAATGTATGCCGGACGTGAACTGGATTCCAAAACAAGAGCAATGTCCCAGGGAGGCGGGGTAAGCAAGAGACTTTCGGAAACCGAACTTTTCTTCAAAACCGTTTTCAAACTATCGACCTGCTCAGGCAAAAACCGGTAGAGAGTATCACGGCTGATGGAGTTTACGACGAAGATGGAATTGATGTTCGAGGCTGCCTTTAAAAGGGAACGCGCGGTATTTGCCTTCTTTTCCAAAGGGCGGGACGCACAGGATGTAATTGAAAAGAGCAATCCAAGAAGTGCAGCAAGGAATGGTCGATTCCGGGACCCGGTTTTCATGCGTACATCTCCAGAAGTTTAGAGGGAATGCGGGCCATCCACTCCGGTTTCATTTCAACGGGATCTTCCCCCATCGTATCCCCGTCTCCTTCCTCATCCACTACC
>JALYSE010000138.1 GCA_030854955.1 Fibrobacterota bacterium
GCGCCAAATCGCGCATGAACGTGAACACCTGGGAGGAGATCCAGGCCATAGGCCCCTCCCGCCTCCTTGCCGCCGCAAACGCCCGGACCATGCCTCCTGCGGCCGATGCCAAGGTTCCCGACTCACTGGTGAACCAAGTGCTGGTCTTCCTGGGTTCCTGGTCCTCGGGAGGAAGCGCCCTCAGCGGCACCGTTTTCATCCGGGGCCAAAACCTGGTGGGGCGCTACTGCGCCGATTGCCATACCGCAGGCGGACGCAACGCCGATCAGCCCAGGGCCTATGGCATCCTCCCCTTGGACACTTATGCTGAATGGAAGAGATACCAGAATCTTATCAAAGGCCGCATCGCTCCCGACCATCCCGGAGGCAATCCCATGCCTCCCCCCAAACATCCGCTGCAACCCACCGCGGGAGAAAGGGGCGTTCTCATCGACTGGATCGCCCGTAACTCCCCGGATACCCGGGACGGCCTGGGCGCCGGAAAGCCCGACACCACCAAGCCCGACAGTATCGTGTCCGATGGCGCGATGGCGGACGTGCTCTATGCCCCGGCCAAGCGCATCATCAACTTCTATTGCGCGGATTGCCATACCCAGGGCGGCAAGAACAAGGATCAGGTCGATGCGTGGAAAAACGCCGATGTGAAACTGGACACTCATGCCGGCTGGGCCAAGGCCGTCAATACCCTGCTGGTCCGGCTGGATCCGCCCTTGGCCGCAGCCCAGAAACCTTTTCCGTTCGATCCCATGCCCAAGCCCAGCTTTCCACGTCAACCGTCCCAGGCCGAACGGGATACCCTGCTCACCTGGCTCAAATCGGGATCGCCGAACACCATTACGGGGAAATAGACCATGCCGCCAACCGCTCCGTTTCCTAATGCCATTCATGAATCCGCATCGCGATCCTTTCCGGATTCCCTGCTGCACGCCCTTTTGGGATCCATGCTCCTGGCATTCTTACCGGCGGGACCGGCCGGCGCCTATTATCCCGGCAGCCCGGACCGGAATCTCTCCGTGATGCAAACGGCGGAGATCACGCCCAACAAGCATCTCTTCATGCGGTTCAATCATCGCTTCGAAGATCCCATTTCGCCCGAAGGGGAGAACAATCCCCTGTACAGCCTCATCGGCATGGACGGTCCCGCCAACATTTATGTTGATCTGGCCGCCGGTTTCGGAAATCTTTTGGAATTCACCTTGGCGCGCGAAAGCCGATTGAAAACTTATGGCCTAGAGGCCAAGCTCCTGGTGTGGAACCAGCGCGTGGACAAGCGCCCGCTCTCCGTGGCCTTCACGGCCAACACCCAGTTCCGCACGGACCGCCAAGTGATGGACGATCGCAAGGCTTCCTATGGAGGCTCGCTCATCCTGACCCATAGCCTTTGGAACGATCGGCTCGAATTCCTCTTCAACGGCCTGGCGCAATCCCATACGAATACGGATGAGACGGATAGCAGCCCGGACCATAGCATGGCTGCGGGTATGGGAGCGCTATGGAGGCAGGATCGCCTCTCCTTCTGGGGCGAGTGGATCCTTCCGGTGCAGGTCGGCGGATCCGGCTACCGCAAGGAATATTCCGGCCGCGCCGAGAATGGCATCGCCCTGCAGGCCTACGGCTTCAACTACCGCATCTATTACCACAGCTTCGCCCTGACCGTGTCCAATTACACGGACATGCTGGCCGCGAACTTCATCGCCGGAGCGCATCAACCGGGAGCCACGCGGCTCAATGAATGGCGGTTCGGCTTCAACATGACCCGGACCTTCAAGGTGGGGCACTGAACCTTTCAGCGAGGATACCATGGAACGACGGGATTTCATCAAGAAGACGGGGCTGCTGGGCGCGATCGGATTGTCCGGATGCGCCAAGACCTTTCGATACACCAACGCCAAGCCCACCCGGAGCGAAGGCAAGGACGGGTTCCTGGCCAGGGTGGACGAGCTCAAGGAAAGCACCTCCACCTTGGTCTATACCAAGACCGGTCCGGTGCTCCTTGTCAAATGGCAGGGCGAAGTCAAGGCCTTCGAGTCCGTATGCCCGCATACCATGTGCGAGGTGAACGACGGCGAGGGCGAACAGCCCCTGGTCGGCGGCGAGGTCCGTTGCTGGATCCACGACTCGTACTTCAAGCCCGGGGACGGGCATTATATCTCGGGGCCAGCCAACCCCAGCGGCAAGCTTCCGGAGTTCAAGATCCGCATCGAGGACGGGAAAATCTACCGGGCCTGATCTCCCCTCGGGACCCAAGGATACCCTTACCCGTCCCTGAAATGTCCCCAGCAAAAAGCCCCCGCTTCGGTGGAAGCGGGGGCATGGACAAAGGGGCAAGAACCCTAGCCCCGGGACCGTGATCCGGAGTAGAGGTGAAGCTATTTAACGATGACGTTGATCCACTGTTCCAGTCCGCCGTCGGAATGGTCGCTGTTCTGCATGGTCACGCGGATGGTATGCGCGCCGGGAGAGAGAGTCGGAATGCTGAAGGTGCTGTCCGCCAAGGCATTGTAGGCGCCTTTGTCCAAGAACCAGTGGAGATGACCTTCTCCGGCTTTGTTCCCACCGGGCGCGACGATGGCGAAATTCTTGGTGCCGATCTTAACGGTCAAGGGGGCCGTGACGGTATCGCCTTCAGCGGGAGAGGTGATTTTGAAGGACGGTGCGGCGGCGGATACGGTGAACTTGACGGTACGGCCGAAGTTCAGTTCGGCATGCTTATTATCCTGGGCTTCGATGCGGACGGAATGTTCGCCTACCGCCAAGTCGTTGAGGGTGAAGATGGTGTCGGCCAAGGCATTGTAAGCGCCGCCGTCCACGTAATAATGGAAGTGACCTTCACCATCCTTGAGCGCGCCGCCGACCGGACCGATGACCATGTTCTTGGGGGAAAAGGCGATGGTCACCGAGGATCCGGTGGTCGCATTGGCCTTGGGGGAAACGATGGCGAAGGAGGGCTTGGCGGGAGAGACCTTGAACTTAACGGTTTGTTCCAGGTCCGCCTCGGAATGGTCGTTCTTGTTCATGGTGACGCGGAGAACATGGTCGCCGACGGCCAAATCCTCCAGGACGAACGCGCTATCGACCAGGGGGTTGTAGGCGCCGCCATCCAGGTACCAGTGGTAGTGGCCTTGACCGGCCTTGACCGTTCCGGGGGCCGCCAACATGAGGTTTCCGGTCAGCTTGACCGTGACCACCGGACCGACGGTCGCGCCTTCGGCGGGATAGGCGATGGCGAAGGACGGGGCCGTGGCGGAGACCACGAAGTTCACGGTTTTTTCAACCCCGATTTCGGAGTGATCGCTGTTCTGCAGGGTAAAGCGGACTTTATGGGCGCCGGGGGCAAGGCCGCTCAGGGTAACGGTAGTATCCGCGAGGGCGTTATAGGTTCCGCCATCGATGAAGTAGTGCAGGTGTCCTTCGCTGGCCTTGTTGGTACCGGGCGCGACGACCTTGAAGTTTTTGGGCGAGATCTTGAGGGTGAGTGCGGTTCCCACGGTGGCGCCTTCGGAGGGCTGCAGGATGGTGATTTCGGCGGTGGAGGCCGAGGCTTTGACCGTGAAGTTCACGGTTTTTTCGATCCCGATATCGGAGTGATCGCTGTTCTGCAGGGTAAAGCGCACCTTATGGGCACCGGGGGTCAGGTCTTTCAAAACCAGGACGGTATCGGCGAGGGCATTATATTCGCCGCCATCGACGAAATAATGGAGGTGCCCTTGGTTTTGCTTCTTGGCCCCGGGAGCGACCACAGTATGATTTTTGGTGGAAATCTTGAAATTGACCGTGGAACCGGTGAGGGTCGCGCCTTCGGCGGGTTCGGTGATGGAGATCTCGGCCTTAGCGGCGGCCGGAGGAGAGGTGGAGCTGTCGTCGTTGCAACCCGTCATTATCAAAGCCAAGCCCATGACCCCGGTCGCCATCGTGCGAACCAGGGTTTTGTCCAAAGTTTTTAGCATATCCATGTTGGAAAACCTCTTTAAAGGAATATTGAAGTCCCGCCGCCCCCGGTCATGGAGTCGCGGTCAGTTGAAATGAGTTACGATACTACCTTCCAAAAGGATCGGATTGCACCCAGAAACTGTACAAGTTTCGTGGCCAGCATCATGGGGGCGGGCGGGATCGATGCGGACCGGGAAAAATGGGAAAGGGTGCTCCAGGCTCCGATTTGCCAAGCAGACCCCAAAAAACGGGAGCAGATTCGGCTTGTTTAGCCGCCATACCTCCGGAAATAGAGAACCGACCTCAAAGCTTAATGTCGTACAACGCGGAATATTTCCCCCGCAGATAGGCCAGGAAGGGAGCCGCCGAGGTTTTGCTTCCCGTGACCCTTTCCATCAAGGCATCGCCGTCGTATCGGCGGCCCGACTGATGCACTTCTCTGTTGAGCCAGGCCTTGAGTGAACCAAAGCTTCCGGAGCGGACGTCATCCTTGAGGAAGGGCAGCCCCTTCTGAGCGGCGTCGAATAATTGCGCGGCGCGGAGGTTGCCCAGGGTATAAGTAGGAAAATATCCAAGTAGGCCGCAGCTCCAGTGGACATCCTGCATGTAACCGACCGAAGGCGTCTCCGGAACTACGCCCAGATTGCGGCGCATGCCTTCGTTCCACGCCGACTCCAGGCCGGCCGGTTCGATTTCCCCGCCGAAGAGCGCGGTCTCGAGTTCGAATCTCAGCACGATATGGAGGTTGTAGGTGACCTCGTCCGCTTCCACGCGGATAAGCGAAGGCTGCACGCGATTGATGGCCTTGAGGAAGGCGTCCAAATCCACCTTGTCCAGTTGCCTGGGGAACAGGGCCTGCAGGGATGGGTAATAACAGGACCAGAAATCTTTCGAACGGCCCACCTGGTTTTCCCACAGGCGGGACTGGGATTCATGCACGCCCAGGGAGACCGCCTCGGCCATGGGCGTTCCGAAGTAGCGCGGCTGGAAACCCTGCTCGTAGAGGCCATGGCCGCCCTCATGCAAGGTACTGAACAGGGCCGACATCAGATCGCGCTCGCTGTAGCGGGTGGTGAGGCGCACGTCCTCCGGATGTAATCCTTCCGTAAAGGGATGGGCGGATTCGTCCAGGCGGCCCGCTTCGAGATCGAACCCCATGGCGGCCAGGATCTTCTGGTTGAAAATCTTCTGCTCGGGCACGGGAAAGGTCATGCCGTCGAAGAGCGACGCGGTGTTGCCTTGGGCATCCATCAGCTTGCCCAGCAGCGGCACCAGTTCGGACTTCAGATCATTGAGCAGTCCGCGCATGTAGGAGGTGCGCGCACCCGGTTCGTAATTCTCCAGTAAAGCGTCGTACGGAGTCTCCACGTAACCCAGGCATTCCGCTTCCTTGCGCCGGAGGGCGATCACCTTGGCGAGCCAGGGGTTGAAGGCGGCGGTATCGTTCTTGGGACGGGACTCGGCCCAGACGCGCTGGGACAGGGAAACGGTCTCGGCGATTTCTGCGGCCAGGGCTTCCGGCACCTTGACGGTCTTGTCCCGGTCCCGGCGCAACTCTCGCACCACCGCCCGATCCTCTTCGGAAAGTCCCTCGGATGCGGAGCAGGCTTCCAAGGTTTCGAGCAGACGCGGATCGGAAAAACGCTGGTGCATCACCCGCGACAGGGCTGCCATGGATCGGGCCCGCCCTTCACCCCCTTTGGATGGCATGTAGGTTTCCTGATCCCAGGACAGCACCCCCACGGCGGAGCGCAAGGCATACAGGTCTCGGCTGAATTCCAGCAAGGATTGATAGGATGTGTTCATGGTGGGAGCCCCGGTAGGATTTCGATAAAGATACGATTGTGGGACGCGCCCGGGCCATGACCATGAAGGTGGCCATTTAGCCGTATCCGGGGGGCCGGGGCTCCGCAAGCATTGAAACCCGCCCGGGTTTTGCGTCGCCCCCCCGCTTTTTATATTTTTCCCTGTCTACTCTCTCCGTCCTCTGCGGGGAATTGATCGGACGGAACGGCATGAAGGGTTTTAAACTCGCTCTCATCCAGACAAAGGGCAATTGCCTGGCGGAGGAGCGTTTCGCCAAATTGCAGGAACGCATTCTCCAGGCCGCCGCGCAAGGGGCCCAGATCGTGGTGCTGCCCGAGTTGGTCTTTCACGACTACTTCTGCATCGAGGAAGATCAACGCCATTTCGACCTGGCCCAGAGCCAAGATGATCCCGCCCTGGAAGCCTTGTCCTCCCTGGCCCGGGAGCGCTCCATCGTAATCGTGGTCCCCTTCTTCGAAAAGCGTGCGCCCGGCCTTTACCACAATTCCGCCATCGTCTACGATGCGGACGGCAGCCGCGCCGGCCTATACCGCAAAATGCACATCCCGGACGATCCAGGGTTTTACGAAAAGTATTACTTCACCCCCGGCGACCTCGGGTTCCAGGCCTTCCAGACCCGGTACGGCCGTATCGGCGTCCTGATCTGCTGGGACCAATGGTTCCCGGAAGGCGCGCGCATCACCGCCATGCAGGGATGCGACCTCATGGTCTATCCCACCGCCATCGGCTATGACGATCGGGAGACCCAGGGCCTGTCCCTTCCTGAGGCCAAGGCGCTCAACGCCAAGTGGCTGGACGCCTGGATCACCATGCAGCGGAGCCACGCCATCGCCAATAGCGTATACGTGGCCGCGGTCAACCGCGTCGGCCAGGAAGGCCACCTGCGCTTCTGGGGCAACTCCTTCGTCTGCGATCCCGGCGGCCAGATACTGGACAGGCTGGACGATTCCCGCGAAGGCCTTCTCATCCGCGACATCGCTCCCGACGAAGTGGAGAACCATCGCCGCGTCTGGCCGTTCCTCCGGGATCGGCGCATCGATGCCTACCACGATCTCCTGAAACGCTTCGCCCGCTGACGGGCCGACCCAACAAGGCCCGGAACATGCACCCTCCTTTCGACCCGCCCTTTAAATCCATGCTCCTTCCCGCCGAATGGGAGAAGCAGGTCGCCATTTGGTACACCTGGCCGCAGAACGCGGACACATGGACCCCGGTCTGGGAGGACGCGAAGACGGCATATAAGGAAATCATCCGTGCGTCCCTGCGTTATCAGGACGTAAATCTGCTCGTGAACGACGGCAAACTCCGCGATAAGCTTTTAGGTGAGTTCGAAGCCATCGCTTCGGAAGCCGCTTTCCGCCTGGAAATCATGGAGTGTCCCACCAACGACAGTTGGATCCGGGATTACGGCGCCCTCACGGTCCGCGCCGAGGGTAATACCCTGGTTACCCTGGATTTCACCTTCAATTCCTGGGGCGGCAAGTATCCCCCTTGGGACAAGGACGATGCGGTGCCGTTGTTCATGGCCGCGCATCGGCGCCGGAAGGCGGTCTCGGTGGATTTCGTGCTGGAGGGCGGTTCCATCGACGTGAACGGACGCGGGAAACTGCTCACCACCACCCAATGCCTGCTCAATCCCAACCGCAACCCGAATTTGGGACGGGACCGGATCGAAGAGGTGATGCACCGCTGGCTCGGCATCGACCAGACCCTGTGGCTGGAATCCGGCATCAACGGTGACGATACCGACGGACACGTAGACGACCTCGCGCGCTTTACCGACGCGCGCACGGTGCTGTGCGCCATCGAAACGGACTCGCGGGACGAGAATTACCAGCCGCTGAAACGGAATATCGAGGCCCTCAACCGTTACAGCCGTACGGCGGACCTGGAGGTGGTGGAGGTCCCCATGCCGGCCCGGCAGGAAAGGGCCGGCCTCCGCACCCCGGCCACCTATATGAACTTCCTGATCCTGAACGGCGCCGTGCTTGTGCCGGTGTTCCAAGACAGGAAAGACGAAAAAACCTTGCAGATGTTTGAAGAGCGCTTTCCCGATCGCCGCATCGTTCCCATCGATTGCCGCAGCCTGGTTTTCGGCCAGGGCGCCATCCATTGCAGCAGCATGCAAGAACCGGCGGATGCCGAAGCCAAGTCCCCTGACCGCACCGCCGAAAAGGCCGGCTAAGGCCGGGATGCCTTTGACGCAACCGACCGATCCAGAAGAAAGACCGGCAAGTGCCATGCATGGTGGAACTGTAGCCGCGGAGGCGGCGAACTTCAGCCTGCTTCCCAAGGAAGAGACCTTTTCCGGCCTCCTGCTTCCCTTTCTTCTTCCCTATGCGGCCTATGTGGGGCTAGGTGCCTTGCCCGGCGGGATTCTGTCGCCGGAGGCGTTGGGACTCGCGCGCTTTCTGATCGTGGCCGCCCTGCTCTTGCATTTTCGCCAGCGATACCGTTTCGGTCCGCGGCTGACGCCGCGCCTGTTGGCCATTTCCGCCGTCGGAGCCGTGGCGGCGTTGGCGTTGTGGGTGGTCTCATATCGCCTATCCCTAGCGCTGCCCTGGTGGCGGGCGCACCTAGCCGCGGCGGAAGCGACCCAGCCTACCATGGCTTATTGGGCCGGCCGGGCCGTGAATTCCGCCCTACTCGTACCTTTGTTCGAAGAGCTTTTCTGTCGCGCTTACCTCACCGAACTCCTTTTCGGAGTCTCCAAAGGGCCCGGCGGCTTCATCTCGCGTCTGGGCCGCCGCATCGACGAATATCCCGTGCCCCTGCCGGCGCCGCCGCTCTCCTTTTTCAGCATCGCCGCAGTCACGGCGCTTTTCGCTTTGGGCCATGACATGTCCGCCTGGATTCCCGCCGTTCTCTATTTCGGGTTCACCACCTGGATCTATGCCAAGACGCGCTCGTTCCTGGTATGCGTCGTGATCCACGGCTTGGTAAACCTGGCGATCGCTCTCCTGGTGCTTTTTCGCCCGGAAATGCGCTACCTCTGGTTTTAACGCGCGCTTCCGCTTGCGTGGCCGCGCGTAGTGCCCCGGAACCCGCGCGGCCACGCAAGCTCGCCGCACGTCGTGTTAAAAAAATCGAGGCCATCCTTGCCGAAACCGGCCGCCTCGCATCGAACGGCGTCTAGACGGAAACCGCGAGTCTCAAACCTTAGCCTCGGTCCGGATATAGATCCCGGTTTTCCGCATCATGTCGTAGAAGGTGGGGCGGGTAACTCCCACGGTACGGGCGGCCAGGGAGACATTTCCGTTCGAGCGGCGTAGGGCGTTTAGGAGCAAGTTCTTTTCGAAGGCTTTGCGGGCTTCGCGATAGCTCATATTGCCGTTGATGGAATCCCCGAGCTGGAGATCCTCTTCCTCGATGATTTGGCCCCGGCAGATGATAGAGGCCCGATTAAGGCGGTTCTCCAATTCCCGGACGTTTCCCGGCCATCCATAGGAAAGGACGGCCTTCTCGGCGCGCGAGGACATGCGCAGGCGCGGCTGACTGAAGCGCTGGCGGTTTCGCTCTAGGATTCCCGCAGCGATCACCAGGGAATCCCGCTCCCGTTCGCGCAGAGGCGGAAGCTTGATTTCGAATTCACTTAGGCGGTAGTAAAGGTCGGTGCGCATGGCGGTCTCATCCGCGCCTCCGGAGAGGTTGGTCTTATGGGTGGCCGCGATGATACGCACGTCCAGGGCGCGGGACCGGGTCTCGCCCACGCGCTGCACCCGTTGATCCTGGAGGAATCTGAGAAGCTTTACCTGCAGAGTAAGCGGCATGTCCCCGATTTCGTCCAGGAACAGCGTGCCTTTATGGGCGGATTCGATGAGACCGGTCTTGTCGGCGTCGGCTCCGGTGAAAGCGCCCTTTACGTATCCGAACAATTCCGATTCCAGCAGGTTTTCCGGAATCGCTCCGCAATTGATGGGAACGAAGGGGGAATTGTGGCGGCGGCTGTGCTTATGCACAGCGCGGGCGCAGAGCTCCTTGCCGGTTCCGCTTTCGCCCGTGATGAGAACGCTGACATCCGTATCGGAAAGGCGGCGCAATACGGAAAAGATGTTCCGCATCGCATCGCTTTCGCCGATCATGGGCCACTCCGGGTCCACCGGCACCCAGGAAGGGGACTCTTCCGTGTCCGCTTCCAGGGCGCTGATGCGTTTGGCCCGGTTCAGAAGGTTTTTCAGATCCTCGATGCCAACTGGCTTGATGAGGTAGTCGAACGCGCCGCGTCGGATGGCTTCCTTGGCGGTCCCATCCTCATGGTTTGCGGTAACGGCGATGATTTTAGCGGTCCGATTGACCCCCAATACCGCATCTATAATGTCCAGACCCCGATCCCGACGGCCTTCGAGTCCCATGTCCAGGCAGATGAGAGGATGGCTTTCGGAATCGAGGCAAGCCAGGGTGGACTCGAGCGAATCGGCTTCCAGAACCTGGAATTCCTCGCCCAACGCCCACTTCATCTGCTCGCGCAGTCCCATGTCGTCCTCAACGATGATCAACTTGGTCATGGTAATCGTATCCTGCATGATACTCCCCCCTTTAAGGACGCCTGGTGCCGGCCGTCCTGGCCACCGTGTACCGGGCGGTACGTGTCGCGCGGTCGACACTCTTTCTGTTAAGATAAATTTCCAAAAGGCTGAAAGCGGGCCTTATTTTCCCAATTCCCCAGCCAAAATTCGATCCGTGCACGGGTGTCGAAATGTTATTTGATCGTAAGCCCAGAGGATATTCGGTCTTTATACTGGAGAATCTGCGATGAAACCTTCCTGGTTGGTTGCTTCCGCTAAAAGGACGATGGACTTTGCAGCCGGCATGGCCGGATTCCTGGTTTTCGCCGTCACCTATCCGATTATCGCCATGCTGATAAAACTCGAATCTCCGGGACCGGTTCTTTATAGCCAAGTCCGGGTGGGGATGAATCGCAGGGCACGAGCGCGGACGGGATCCCGCGGGGCCGATGAGCGCCGCAAGGCCGATGACGGAGGCAAGCCCTTCTCCATCTACAAGTACCGCACCATGCGTACGGATGCGGAAGCGAATGGCCCGCAGCTCTGCGCTAAGGGGCTCGATCCCCGCGTGACCCGGCTCGGAAAGTGGCTGCGCGCCCTCCACATCGATGAAATCCCGCAATTCATCAACGTGGTGAAGGGCGACATGAGCTTTATCGGACCGCGCCCAGAGCGGCCCCATTTCACCCAGCAGTACGGCATTACCCTGCCGCACTATTCCGATCGCACCCATATGATCCGTCCAGGCCTCACCGGCCTGGCGCAAATCCTTCTCGGTTACGACGATTCCCCCGAAAGCGTCGTGCGCAAATCCCATTATGACCTGTCCTACCGCGCCTCGTTCTGCAGTCTGTCCTCGTGGATCAAGATGGAATGGTGGATCCTTTGGAATACCGTCCTTTATCTGCTCAAGAAGCCGCAGTTCGAGGGCGAAACCCGAGACCTGGTGACCCTTAAGCGCGCCAAGCTCCTGCCTTTCCTGGGACAGTCCCTCGTCGCTCCTTCTGAGTCGACCTTGGTCACCATCAGCTTTGGCCACTCGGCCCGGCCCATCATTCTGGCGGGAGTGGATCCCGCCGAGTTGGCGGCGAGTCTTGAGGCCATGGATTGGGAGGGCAAGCCCAGCCCCGAAGTCATCATCCGGACCAAACAGGATCTTGATCTCAACGATATGGGATTCCTGGTGCGCCTGGCCCATAAGGTCAAGCGCCATGGCGGGCGCCTGTCCCTGCGCAACGCGCCCCTTAAGGTACGGAAGATTCTCAAGGAAATCCGCCTGGATTCTGTGCTGGACCTGCAACACGGTTCGTCGCTGGTGCGAAACTTCCTGACCGTGGATGTGGAATGCTGGTTCCATGCCTATAACATGCGCTCCATTTCGCCCAAGACGGGATGGGAGAGCCAACCTACCCGCATCATCCAGAATATGGAGCGGCTCCTCGACCTTATGCGCATCCACGATGTGAAGGCGACTTTCTTCGTACTCGGCTGGGTGGCGGATCGCTTTCCGGAAGTGGTGCGTATGATCGACCGCGAAGGCCATGAGATCGGCACTCATGGGTACAGCCATGATCTAATCACCGAAATGACCCCCCAGGTATTTGAGGACGATCTGTTGCGCTCCCTGGACGCCATCGGACGGAACACCTCGCAACAGGTGCGCGGCCATCGCGCTTCCAACTTCAGCGTGGTGCCCAGCACCCTGTGGGCCCTGGACATTCTCGCCAAGCACGGCTTCGAGTACGACTCCAGTATCTTTCCCATCGCCCGCAAGCGTTACGGCATGCCGGATTATCCCAACCGCTTTCCGCACACCGTCCGCTTATCCGGAAACCGGACCCTCACCGAATTGCCGATGTCCACCATGCGCTTGGGAAGAAAATTGATGCCCGTGGGCGGCGGAGGGTACCTCCGGTTATATCCCAGCCAGGTGACCGAACGCTATAT
>JALYSE010000339.1 GCA_030854955.1 Fibrobacterota bacterium
TCGATAACCGGTTGCCGGTCCTTCGCCGGCGACCCTTTTACGCAACGGGGCATCGCCTTCAAGAAGTCCATCGACTTCCAGGCCGCACGCGCGCCCAGGTCCACCGCGGGCTACCTCGGCTTCGCCGCCAACGTCATCACCCCCGTCCGCCCCCTGATGCTCAACACGGCCGCCAACGTGAACCGCATCAAGGCCGCCATGACCCCGAGCCTCAACAACAACACCAATTACAAGGTTGCGCTGGATACCGCGAAAAAATGGCTGCTGACCCCGTCCATCTCATCCAACCCTACCAAGGCCGTCATCTTCCTTTCAGACGGTCAGCCTACCGGCGCCAATCCCGACGGCTACCTGGAGGTCCTCAAGGCGACCTACGCCCAGATGCCCGGCGCCATGCCCCCGATATACGGCATCTTCCTGGGCAAGCCCACGCCAGACACCATCAAGCTCAGCGACATGTCCAAGGCCACCGGAGGGCGATTCTTCCTGATTCCGCCGGATCGCCCGGATAGCCTCACCTCGGTGGTGGAGCGCATCCTCAACGTCATTCTGCGCCAATACCAGCCGAACTCCAGCGTGGTCACTAACAACACGACAGTGCCGCCCCAGATCGGCCGGTCCGGTCCCGGCGACTTCGTGCGCCTAGCGGACGGCACCTGGTCCATGAGACTGGATAAGCCGGTGGGCATGAAGGGGCTGGACACGAATCTCATCGACATGACCACGGAATTGATCGACGTCCAGAGCGGCGCCGTCCAGCCGAAGTCCGTGAGTTTCAAATTGAGGACCACCGGCACCCCGGAGACGACGAACAAGAATCTGCCTGGAACCCAGTTCAGCGTCAATTGCGTGGAAGTGCCTCCGGCGGTCAACCCCGTCAAGGTGGCTTATATCCGGGACACGGACGGAGACGGCGCGGGAGACAAGGTCTTCTTCGTATTCACCCGCCCCCTGAGCGCCCTGCCGCCTTCCATCGATGAAATCTATTGGAACCAGGCGGGAGCGGGATTCCTGAACAAGAGCAAGCCCGTGCTTTCCTTCCTGCTCGGAAGCGGGAATACCGTGGTTGTCGCCGACCTTACCGCAGGTCCGTTTCCCAAGGGCCTCACCGGAATCCCCGCCGGGGCCGTCCCCGTGGGCGTGCTTCCCGCAGCCGGCGTCTTCGCGGGCCAGCGGCCCCCCATCGCCGATTCCATCGGACCCATCCTCATCTCCGCCTTTATCCGCCCCTTCGACAATTCCAAGGTGCAGCCCGGTGGGGAACTCAACATGGATACCATCATCATCCAAGCTTCCGAGCCCATCCGCACGGAAACTGGTTGGTCCACGATGCTGCTTTGGTCCAAATCCGTGGGCGGTAAATGCACCGACTATGATCACGCCCTGCTGGTGGTGCCTAAGGGCCAACCCGCTCAGGACGCGGCAGCGAGCACCTTCACCCTCATCGTTCCCACGGGAACGGGCACGCCCACGCCGCTGGTCGGCGACTGCGTTTACCTGAATACCGTGGGCACCTACATGGATTACAACCTCAACGTGCCGCCCGTCTACGGCGAGATACTGGAAGGCAAACGACCGCCCAGGGAAATCGAACTGTTCCGGGGCTATCCTCCGGTGGTGGGCATCACCGCGGACAATCCCGGGTTCCTGGTAATGAACAATGACCCCCGCAAGGGCGACAACATGGACTATTCCAACAAGGATGCTGCGGGCAAGTTCGTGACCCGCTGGATCCCGCCCGCTGAATTCAAGCTCTCCGATTTCAAGGCCGGCATACCCTTCGTTCAAAACATCCCAATGGACATTAAAACCCTGCCCGTCGGCACCGATCCCGAGGTACCCGTTCCGCTTCCCGAAGGCCTGGGTACGGTGCAGGTCGTTTCCACCGGCAAGTATATCGTGGACATCTCCCTCTTCGACAACAATGGAAATTTCGTGCGTAAGCTGCGCCAGAAGTTCGGCTTCAACGGAGAGCTGAACAACCGCGAGCGCATCTCCAACCGGGGCCTGGTCAGCTACCTGGTCTGGGACCTCAAGGACTACAAGGGCCAGAAGGCCGGCCAGGGCGTGTTCATCTGGAAAGCCTTGTTCCGTTTCGAAAACAACAAAGAAGAGGTGCGTTACACGCGTACGGGCGTAATGCGGTAATGTGCGCCACCCCCCGTCATCTTCCGCCCATTGATGCGATAGTTGGATCTCCCATCGGGGCTGTCGACTCCCTCCAAGGCTTGCGATGGCCGGTTTGCCTGCGGGGTTGGGATTTTTGGGAGGATCACTAATGTTACCCATTTCTTACCATTCACGGCCCAACCGGTTTCCCTCTCCCTGCCACTAATACCTTGGGTCGTTCCACCTTCAATAAAGGCCGGGATTCTTGCAAACAACCGCTTTCACTCGTAAGCACGGAAGGGGCGCCGCTCTTCTGCTTGGCCTCGCCCTACCGTTCCAGCTCGCCCTTTTCACTCCCCTGATTCCTTCCTTGATGATCCCTTTACTCATCCCCAGCCCCGCCTCGGCCCAGAGCTTCAACGCGGGCGAATACCGCAAGGCCCTTTGGATGGCCACCCGCTTCTACGGCGGCCAACGCTCCGGCGCGGGACCCAACTGGTTGATCATGGAACATAAATCCGGCAAGGACTTCGTCCAGGACGCCGATGGCGCTCACAGCCTGGCCGGCGGATGGCATGACTGCGGCGATCACGTCAAATACGGACAGACCCAGTTCTACAGCGGGTACATGTTGCTCAAAGCCTACGCCGAATTCCCCGCCGGCTTTGACGATCATTACGGATTCGACTACTCGGGGTACAAAAGCAGCGGGGACTTTACCTGGGAAGGCGGCAAGGGCGGGCCCAACGGCATCCCGGATCTGCTGGACGAAGTGAAATACGCCGCCGACTATTTCATCCGTTGCGCAAGGAGCGAAACCGAGTTCTATAACCAGGTGGGCGATGGCGCGCTCGACCATAAGAACTGGGTGACCTCGGTGCACATGGCCACCCTGTCCCCCCAAGAGGGAGGGCAAGTCCGTAAGGTCTACAAGAATCCCTCCGACGCGTCCATGCCCTCTTTCTGCGCCGCATCCCTTGGCCTCATGTCCCGGCTCTACCGGAAGTTCGACCCCGCTTTCGCCGATCTATGCCTGGTCCATGCCCGCTACGCCTACGCCTATGCCAAGGCCCATCCCGGTACCGAGGGCACCAAGGACGGCGGTTTCTACCCGGCCAATGCCCGTTGGCAGGACGACTTCGTCATCGCCGGCACCGAGTTGCACCGGACTACGGGAGAACCGGCCTTTCTGGAAGACGCCAAGCGCCTGGCCGGCAGCGTGGCGGAACATAACTTCTCCCTGTGCTACAATAACAACGACGACCTGGCGGCCTACAATCTGGCGGTCACCGGCCTTGCCGACAAGGCCGGGCTGTTGCAGAAGATGGTGGACAGGTACAAGGCCAACGTGACCTCGGCAGGAGTCGGGGCCACGGGGGACGGCTGGGGGCGCCTGAGATTTCCCATGAACCAAGCCTTCGCGGCGGCGTTGGCGGCCAAACTCAAGGGAACAGCGGCGGTGGATCCATTCG
>JALYSE010000139.1:0-11593 GCA_030854955.1 Fibrobacterota bacterium
CTCATGCTCCACTTCGCGATTCAGGGCTGTTAGAAGCAGCGGTGAAAGGGCTTCCCATTCTATGTTAAAAAGATCCCCGTCACGAATATTTGAGAGCGGATCGATTAGGCTACCCAATATGGGCGCATCCTTATATAGATGATGTAAGTACTCTAGACCTATCCTAAGTTCTTTACTGTTTCCCGCAATATTTGACCAGTCTTCTCTTGTACCTGAAATTGCTATACCGGAACAAGCTAGGTGTATTTCTGAAAGTTCTCGATACCCGCCGGATCCCGGATGCGTCCACGCCGCCAGCCCCACGGCGAACACGGCGATCTGGGTGGCCCGCTCATCCAACTCCAACCCGAACAGATTGTCGCGCAGCACCGCGTTCACGGCCTCGCGCGGCCCCAGGCCTTCTTCCGTCATCCGCAAGGCGGTCAGATGCTTGAGCAACACCACCAGAAAATGTCCGGATCCACAGCAGGGATCCAGCACCTTGAGTTCCCTGGCATGGATAGGCCAGCCCGAAAATGTGCCCGCCGCCGGCCGCCAGCCGGTCTCGTCCTCGCGTACGAACCGCAGATATTCCCACTCCACCCCCGGCAAGGCCAGGGACCGGCGCAATTCTTCTTCACTCGCAGCCGTGCGGAACAGATCCGCCTTCGCCGCATTTGCCGCATTCGACACCATCACCTTGCCCGCATGCCAGGCGCCCAGGGTATTGTGGACCAGGAAGAGCACCATGTAGTCTTCCGTAAAGAGCTGGGTCACGGCGGCCAGTTGCTTGGCGCCTATCTTATCGCCCGTGGCATTGATGGCATCCTTACGCTCGCCCTGCCAGTACTGGTACGACCAGCCCAAGGCATCCTCGCCCAGGAACACGGCCCGATCCAGGCCCAGCAACAAGAGCTGCAGCTCAGTGGCATGCTCCGGAGGCAGGTCCACGGCCAGCACCGGATCCTCGGGACGGAAAATCTGGGGCAACAATCGTTGCGCGAAGCGGCTGGCCAGGGTCCAGGTATCCACGCCCTGTTCCTGGGCGAATTCCTTGCACTCTTCCAGGCTGATGGGAACGCCCATTTCCGGTTCCACCAGCAGGTTGTTCTCGGCCAAAAAGCGCGCGAACAACATGCGATGCCAATGCTCATAGGCGCAGGCTTCGATCAGGTTGTCGAGGGAATGCCGATCATCCGGCGCGCGCACATCGCCCAGTTGCCGGGCGCGCGCCCGCAGGCGGTTACGCAGTTCCTGTTGCTCCGGTGACATGAAGGGAAAGAACTTGGGATGGCCCACGGCCAGTCCATCCAGCGCCAGCCGGGCGCCTTGCTCGGCCGCCACGCGGGCTTTTTGCACGGCCGATTTGAGCGCTTCGCGGAGTGGGGGTATCAGAAAGGGCATGCGTTACTCCACCACCACGGGGCCTTGGCCCACCTTGCCCCGCAGCAAATCCTCCACGCGCCGCAAATAGGCCGTCACCTCTTCCGGGTTGCGCAAGGTTTCCCGGGGCAGGCGAACGGACTGCGACTTGGGCTCCAGGTATTTCATGGCGCGCGCCAGGGCCTTGCCGAATTGCATCGGCAGGGCGTCGGTCATGGCCTGCCAGTGGCTCAGGGAGTAACGATCCAAGGCGTGGAGCACATCTTCCTCGGTACCCAAGGCGGGTATCTCCGGCTCCTGGATGCGCTCCTCTCGCATCAGGTCCGTCTGCATGGCCGGCGTGAGGTTTTTCCAGGCCGATTCGCCTGCAAGCTTTTTCGCTTCCTCCCGATGCACGGATACGCAATGGGTTACGACCTCGTGGATTTTACCCCGGAGCAGGGTGACCGCTTGCACCCTCAGGGGTAGCACGGGATCGGTGGCATCGAGCAGGCGGCGCTCGGTGCGCAGAACCTGCGCCTGCTTGTCCAATTCTTGGGCCTCGGCGAGGCCTGCCGCTTTGGCCCGCAGGCGTTCCAGATGCCGCCAGCTTTCCGCCCGTTCGGCGGCGCGGTCGCCCAGTTTTTTCCATTCTTCGCGCAGGGTTTCCAAATGCGCTGCCTGTTGCAGCAGGGATTGCGCCAGTTCCTGGCCGGCCTGGCCCCGGAGGGCATCCAGTTGCGCGCGGGCGGGATGCGCGGGTAAAGGAGGCTCGCCTCCGGCGCTTTTCCACAGGCGTTCGAGTTCTTCCACATACGCTTGCGCGCGATCGATTTCCTGTCCGGGCTGGCAGGCGACGCTGGCGTTCTGGTAGAGCTTGCGGAGCTGTAATTTGGCCTTGGTGTCCAACTGCACCTTTTCCGTGCGGAACTCCGTGGCCGAGACCTTGCTTTGATCCAGTTCCTTGGATCGCAGGCTTTCACCCTTATAGGTAGCGCGCAAGTGACCCGTAAGATGCAATACCATCAAGGCCCCGTCCACGGCATCGCGCGGCCAACCGAAGGGGCTGCCCTCCAACGCTTCGCGGATGGCCTTGCCGGTCTGTCCCGAGCCCACCTGCCTCAGGGTTTCGGCGCATACGGGATGCTTTTCCGCCGCATCCTTGAACCCCAGGATCTCCAGGGCATTCTCCGCGCCGCCGCGGGCCTGGGTGATGACCCGCTCCCAACGGGGATCATCCGCTTCGCGGAACTGCGGAAAGAGGCGCAGCATGGAACTGTCCACGCCATCAAGGGCCTTCTCTTTAAGGAACATGCCCAGGCACTCGGACCCACCCCCTTTGAACACCTTGGCGGAGGAGAGCAGATCCTTGAGCAGGTCTCCGATTTTGGCTTCGGCATTGCTCCTGCGGGTGATCATGGCGGTTTGCGCTTCGCGGCCGGCTTCGCTGGCGGGCACGCCCTTGAAATCCAGAGTGGCCTGGGTGCTTTCCACTTCCACCAGCAGCCGTTGCAAATCGCCCTGTTTGCTCTTGGGTACGAAGACGAACAACACCGGACTTGTGGTGCCGGCCTTGCGGGCGTCTTCCAACACCGTGGCTTCGGACACGTTCCAGCCATCGCGCACCCAGATCGGGATTTCGCCGTTATGGGTCTGGGGGAAATTCTGGCCCATGTGCTGGAGGATGTCCCGGCGGATGCGGCTATTCCCCTGCACAGGTTTCAAAGCGTCCAGCTCTCCCTTGCACGCCGTGGCGATGCGCTGGTTGATGCGGCTTTGCACCTTGTGGGGATCGTTCAACATCCCCTGTTGCCGGGCTCGGAATTCCTTTTCCCATTCCGCGCTTTCCCGGGTCTGCAAGCTGTATTCCTCGCCCACCTGCATCAATTTGCTTTCTTCGACCAGCTTGGCCAGGATCGCCGGGATGCGCTGCCGCAGCTGCACGCCATCCTTCTCCAGATCGCTGACCAGCAGATCGGCCAGCATTTCCGGGGTCGCCCGCACGCCGATATCGGAGGTGACGTCCCGGGGCAATTGGCGAATCAGGAAGATGAGGCCGCACAGGCGCCGGCGCAGCTTGCCGTCCTCGCTCCCATCATCGAGCTTGCTGATCAGCTCGTACATTTCCGGATACAGGATATTGGCCCGGCGCAATTCGGTTTCCAGACTTTCATACAGGAAATCCGCCGGCACCACGTGGCCCAGCTCCAGATCCGCGTTCCGTTGCACGGCATCGTACACGATGCGCAAGTGGGTACGGAGCTGATTGTTGAAGCCCTTATTGTCCACGGCCCGCAGAGCTTTTTCCCAGAAGCGGCGGCGCACGGGCAGAAGGGGATAATCGTCCACGTAGTATTGGCGATCCTCGTTGCGGGTGCCGATTTTAGCGGAGTTGAGCTGCCGGGAGATTTCCCCCTGATGTTCGGCGATGATTTTCTCGATAGGCGCGCGGGCGGCGGTTTTCTTGGCGAGCACCACCTTGCGCGTCACGTTCTCCACGTCCGAATCGGAGAGCTCCACGGGAATGGTGAAGCGGTCCTTGAGGCGTTGCAACAAGGCCACGCCGCTGACCAGGGCCGTCTGTCCCGCCCCGATCAGCATCACACGACTGTCCAATTGCTTGCACAAGGCCTCGGCCATCAGCTGCACGTCGTAGGAGCGGGTAGCATTGTCCCCGATATAAAGCTGAATCTCATCGAGCACGATGAGTGTGCAAGGCAAAGACCCCTTGGTTCCCGGATCGGCCAGGATTTCCCGGATCAGGCGCAGGAACTCTTCCAGGGTCACATCTTCGACGGGCGGGAATTGCTTTCGCAGGGCCTCGCGCGCGCCGCGGATATCGGCCGCAAACCCTGGATCGGCGTCGATCAAGGCCTGTGCGATCACGGGGCTTACATAGAGGTGATGCAATTCATCGGTCAAAGTCTTGCCTTGGCCGGAAATGGAAGCCGCCACTTTTTCATAGAGGCCTTCGCGCTTGAGCCACAGGAAGAATTTGGCGAATGCCAGCTCTCCGGGAAGGCCCTTGCTCTTGAGCACGATGCCGAGCACGGCCATGCGCACCTTGTCGCCCGATCCCGACGACAGCGTTCCCGAGGCTGCGTGCAATCCGCCGTAGCGTTTGGAGAGGGTGGAAAGCTCCTTCAGTAAATCCTTGATGTCGGTAGGCAAGTGCGGTACCAGGCCGCGGGCCGTGCTGCCATCGGGAAAAGCGGTATCCATCCAGAGATGGCGAAGCATCTTCAAGGTATGCGACTTGCCGGAACCGAAGAAGCCGCTCACCCAAGCCGCCTGCTGGGAGGCACCCGTCAGGTTCTGCAGGTAGGCTTCCAGGATGCGCTTGAGGCCGCCATGGTACTGGCCTTCGCAAACGAAGTGTTCCAATTCGAATTTCAGGGTCCGCCATTCCTGTTCGGTCACGGCATCGCCCACCGAGACCACGCCATCGTTCAGCAGCCGGTTTTCCTGGGGATCTCTCTGGTACAGGTCACGATTCTTCATATGTCGAACATCCCGCTGGTCGTGGTGATGGGTATGGCCATGTAGTTCCACCCGTCCCGGGCATCCAGGAAGCGGTAGGAATGGTTTTCATAATCGCCCGGGAAAAAGACCGCGAGCCGGCCCCGGATGCACCCGGACACTTCGCGCAGGACTTCGGAAATATGCACGAAGCCGAAGAGGCTTCCCAATCCGGTCAGAGCGATCACGGTATTCTCATCGGCGGATTGGCTCTGTAAAGAGGCGCGGATCCGCTGCACGACGTAGGGTCTGAATGCGCTTTTGAGGGCCAGGCTCAGGGAGTCCGGCTCTTCGAAGTAGCTTTCCCGGTACTCCTGGGAAGACATCCACTCGGCGAAGAGCCGGGTACAATCGAATTCCTGCCAGGGATGCCCGGCGGATTTGGATTTCTCTTCAAATAGGCCAAGCAATACGCGGAGCCGGCGTTCATCTTCCTTGGGGTAAATGACCATCAAGGTCTTCTGCTCACCCGCGAGGTTTTTCTGCCAGGGTGCGGAAACGTGATTCCCGAACCGCTTGGCCAATTCCTCAATGCGATTCACGGACCCGCTTCCTTTCGGTTTCGGTCAATAGGCGGTCAAAGGAAATGTCGAAGAGACCTCCGCCAGCATGCAAATCTATTAATCCCCTTCGCTTGGCCTCGACCGCCAGATTCTCGATTTCCGCGGCGGATCGATCCAGGAGCCGGGCCCAAGGCGAGGTCAGCAGGGCGGTGCCGCGATATCCGGCCAAGAAGGCGAGTAGCAGAGCGAAGGTGGCGGCATAGGGACCGGATATGGCCTTTTGCCTGGCCTTGAAGACACGACCCAGCAAATGTCCAGATTGCGTCCAGGAGGACATGGCATTGCGGAGCACTTTATCCAGCACCGCTTCATTAAGGCGGGAACCCAAGCCTTGGCTAAGGCTATTGGAGACGCTTTTCCGGGCTAATACTTCATTGATAGGGAGATCCAAAATGGACGGGGCGGTGGAGCGAAGCAGGGGATCCCGGGCCAAGGCCAATAGGAGCGCGAGTAGGGGTTGCTCGTCGCCGGCGGAGTACCAGAGGCGCCGGAAGATTTGGAAAAGGGTCACGTCACCGGAGAGGCCGTACAGCTCACTGAGCCGTTGCAAGGTTGCGCGCCGGGTGGCCGAGGTCAGCTTGCCGCAACAGTTGGCTGCGAGAATCGCCTCGGTGTATTCGCTGCGGGCGGCTTGCGGTGGACAGGTTTTGAGCAGGTCCTGGAGCTCGGTCAGCATCATGGTTCGGCTGGTATGGGCTCCCTTGTCTCCTTGCCGGAAACCTAGGTTTTCCCAGTTGCCAGGCTTCGGATCGTCCAATTGAATAAACCAATCAAGATCCAAATCCATCGAGCCTCATTTTAGCCGGCAAACTTGCCGGCTAAAATGGTATGAATTAAAGAAGGCCATGTCAAGAAGGGATGCATCGGGTACGAATGGCGGGGCTGGAAATGGCGACTCCCGAAACCGAACCGGCGTTTAGTGATAGTAAACATTATGCCTACGGATCCGCCGAAACCCCGGGGCGAAAGCCCCCTCCATCGGGTATCTTTAGCAAGGCGCTAACAGGACCGGTCGGACCGTCATGGATATCTTCGATCATACCGATTACCGACAGGTCCTGAAGGACCTCTATGATGCCAGGAAAAAGCAGGATCCCAGGTTTTCCTATCGCTTCATCGCCTTGAAGGCGGGATTCAAATCGGCCGGATTCTTCACCCAGATCCTCCAAGGCAAGACCAACATCTCCATGAGCATCGCTCTTAGCCTGGCCGCGGTCTTCAAGCTGAAGACTTCCGAAGTGGAGTATTTCGAAAGCCTGGTGCAGTTCAACCAGGCCAAGACCCAATCGGACAAGCAGCATTATTTCCGGAAGATCATCTCACTGAAAAAGGGCAAGTTGAAAACCCTCGACGAGCGCCAGTTCGAGCTGTTCACCAAATGGTATTACCTGGCTGTGCGAGAGATGATCGGCATCCGAAAGTTCAAGGGCGACTTCAAGGAATTGGCCGACGCCCTGGTTCCATGCATCACGCCCGCGGAGGCGCGGGAAGCGGTCAAGGTCCTGGAAAAGCTTAACCTCATCCAGATGCGTCCTTCCGGCATCTATGAAAAGCTGGATGCGGCCCTCACCACGGGCGACTATTGGAAATCCGTCGCCATCACCCAATTCCAGATCGACACCCTTGAACTTGCCAAAGGCAGTTATGATTGGGTGAAACCGAATCTCAGGAACCATTCCACCCTGACCCTGAGCATTTCCAACGGGGAATACCGGTGGATCAAGGAGGAACTGGGAAACCTGCGGAAGCGCATCCTGGAGATGGCCAAGAGCTGCCCCAATCCCGATCGAGTCTATCAAATCAACGTCAACGTTTTCCCGCTTTCTCAAATCCATGAAGAGTGAACGCCCCGGACCCTTATATGGCCTGCGCGGCGCGGCCTTTCTGCTGGCCGCCATCCTTGCCGGCTGCTTTCAATTCAAGTCGGCGGAAGTGGCCGGCGGCGGCGGCGTGGAAACCACGGGCGGCGCCATCGCCTCATTGTCCGGAAACCTGAAAGGTGCGCGGGTGCGGATGATTCCCGCGGACTACAATCCCCTGCTGTCCGATGTCTTCCCGGATTCCTTGGAAACCACCACTCGTGACGACGGGACCTTTTCCCTCAAGGGTCTGCCGCCGGGGGCATACAATCTGGACGTATGGCAGCCGGGCGATGATACCCGGCTTTTCCTGGCGGGGATATCCGTCGTCAAAGGCGTTTCCGCCACGCTTCCCGTGGACACCTTGCGGGCTTCGAGCCGGGTTCGCTTGCATCTGGAGAGCGTGAAGCGGGGGATTCTCTTCCAGCCAGGAACCGCGAACCAGCGCAGGCTGGACTATGTCGAGGCCGATTCCGTCACCCTGATCCTCGATTCGCTTCCATCCGGCACCCTGCCGCCGATTTACCTCGCGGACTCGGCGACGCAACCGGCGCCAATCCGGCTCACGGACAGCCTCAAAACCCTCCCGGGCGCTACCAGTGTGCCCGGCGCATTCACGTTATGGTCCCACCAGGGAATCTGGTCAATCGACTCCGCCGTCGCGGCGCAAACAATGACGGACGGGGCGGGGGATTATCCGATCCTGCTGCGTCTCTCGAAACCCGACTTCGATTTCACCGAAGCCTTGCCGAACGGCGGGGATGTGCGCTTCTCCGATGCGGATGGAAACGCCCTGGCTTCCGAAATCGAAAGCTGGGACGCCGCGGCTGGAATCGCCGCGGTCTGGGTGGGCCTCAAGCGGTCGGGCGGAAAAGCCGACCGAAAAATCCTAATGCACTGGGGCAAGGCCGATGCCGCAGCGCCGGACTGGATCGGACCCGTTTTCGACACCGCCGCAGGATTCGTCGGCGTTTGGCATTTTTCCGAGGCGGGCAACAACCGGAAAAACGGATACCAGGATGCCACCCAAACGGGGCTGGACGGATGGGGAACTTCCATGATCCAGGACTCCGCGACGGCAGGGCTCATCGCCGGGTCCCAGTACTTCGATGGGTTGGACGGGAGCATTCGCATGGACGACGGTCCCTTGGGTTGGACGGGTGCGATGATGGTATCGGCCTGGGTTTCCCCCGGCTTCGATTCCGGAGAATCCCGTAACCGGGTTTTCCTGTCCCGGTGGGAGGAGAAGAATTCGGCGGGGTTCTGGCTTGAGTATGCGCCCGATATCAAAGGCGTAAGATTCGGTCTGGGTCTGGCCGCCCCTGGTAAAATCTTCACCGTCGATGCGCCCGGTATCGTTTTCACCCAAGATTCATGGCATCATGTGGCCGCGGCCTATGACGGCATCACCGCGATCCTTTATTGGGACGGGGTGGAAGTGGCACGTTCCGTCCATGGTCCCGCTGCCATGGTCGAAAATATCCGGGATTTACTGATAGGGGCAAAGGGGAATGTGAACCCCGATTTGGCCGAGATCCAATTCCATCTTGGAAGGATGGACGAAGTCCGGATTTATCGGACCGTAAAAGGACCCGGCTGGATCTCGCTCGATTACCAGACCCAGAAACCCGGCGGCGGCATTGCGCGATGGACGCGGATACGCTAGCTCGCCTCCTGCTCGAATTTCCGGTTCCTTCCGGAGTTCCCCCAAAAAACATCCCTTGCTGTTTAGTGATAATAAACGGAATCAACTGAGTTGCCCAGGAGCCGGGAGGGAATTCGCCGGCAACGGTCTAAGTTTATCCAAGGCGGAACCGCCGTGATCCGTAGTCAGTAACAAGGGGACGTACATGCTATCGATGAAGTTTGGATTTAATTCGGTTTGCTTGGGAACGATGCTTTTGGCGGTCACGGTCTTGCAGGCCAAGACTCTGACGGTGGCGAAATCGGGAGGCCAATACGCCACGGTCCAAGCGGGGCTGAACGCCGCGACCGCCGGCGATACCGTGCTCGTCACACCTGGAATCTACAACGAAGGGGTTTCCTTCGGTAAATCCGGTACGGCAGCCGGCCCCATTACCCTGCTGGGGCAAAAGGGCGCCATCCTGGACGGGACCGGTGTGGGCGCGGAGGAGTTGGTCTCCATCGATTCCAAATCCCATGTCCGGGTCATGGGCTTCGAGATCAGGAACCTTAAAAAATCCGGGGTCCCCATCGGGATCAGTATCAGTGGCGGGGGGAGTCACATCGAGATCCGCGGCAACCACGTGCATCACATCGAGAACGCCAACGGTAACGCCCATGGGATAGCGGCGTACGGGAATTCCTCGACTCCCATCAGCAATCTGGTGGTGGACGGCAACGAGATCTCGGACTGCAAGTTGGGCCAAAGCGAGTCCATGGTGCTGAACGGGAACGTCACGGATTTCGTCGTGTCCAACAATGTCGTGCACGACAACGACAATATCGGCATCGACTTCATCGGGTTCGAGGGCACAGGCCCCAGCGGGCAGGATCAGGCCCGCAACGGCCTGTGTTTTGGAAACCGCGTTTACAACATAAGCTCCGCAACCAACCCCACCTACGGCGGGGAACGGAGCGCGGACGGGATCTACGTGGATGGGGGGCGCGATATCGTGATTGAGCGGAATACGGTGGACAAGTGCGACATCGCCTTCGAGATTGCCAGCGAGCACGGGGGCAAGGCGACCAGCAACATCACCATCCGAAACAACTTCGCGTCCCGCTCCTATCAGGGCAATATCATGTCCGGCGGCTACGCGGCGAACAAGGGGATCGCGGAGAACATCGTCATTGTGGGCAATACCACCTATGGCGGGGGGGACGGGGAGGTTGTGCTTCAGCACAATTGCAAAGGCGTGACCATCAAGAACAATATTTTCTTCGCTCTATCCGGGCAGAACTACCTGGTGAATTCGGGATCGAAGAACACGGCCGTCGTGGCGGACAACAATCTCTACCATGGGGCGAGCGGCACTTCGCCCGGGGACTGGGCGGATGCCAACGCCATCTACGCCAATCCCAAATTGAACAATGCCCCTGCCAATTTGCATTTGACCGCGGGTTCCCCGGCCATCGATGCCGGCGCGGCCCTGGAGGCCGTTGTGGCGGGAGCCTTGGATATCGATGGGGAAGGGCGCAAAGGCGGTTCCAAATCCGATGTCGGTGCCGATGAGTTCGGCTCCACCACCCGCTTGCTTCCGCGCCTTTCCGCGCAGCGTCGACTGGGCGGTGCGCAATGGAACGGATTGGGGCGCAGCCTGTCCGATGCGGGTTCGGACCACACCGGGCTGTCGTCCCCCCGGATCTACCGGAAATGATCCGCAGGGGATTTCGCTAGGGTGTGCACCCACCCTGGCCGAAGGTTCACGTCCTGGGGCCGGTTGAGCTAAGGTTGTTCTTTATCCTTCAATAACTCCAATCGCAGGAATCCCGTCTTAAAAGTCAGGTCCTGATTCGCCACCGGAGTCAGGGCATACGTGTATCGCCCCGGCTCCAGCAAGGCCTCCCCGACGTAATCCATCGGCTGGCAGAAATAGGTCTGCTTGCCCGCCTTGGCCTCGACGAAGGCATAGCGATAGGCGCTGTCCACTGCAAGGTATTCGGAATAGCCTTTGGGGCCGATGGAGGGAATGCGCGCCGAGTCCCCGGGAAACATGATCAGGACATGGGTAAACGTCAGGGAGTCGGACAGGTTCTGCAGGCGGATGTGGATTTTGGAATCGGTTGGCGTCCAGGCCTCCGCCGCCTCGCCGGAACTGCCTGCGGTGGATACGGTACCTGCGTTTCCGATTTTGGGAGCCGGCTCATTTTTGTGTCCCGCGCAAGCGGCGAGGACCATGCAAATGCCCATCGAAAATCCGGTTAGAGCGCGCGCATGCATTTTCACGGCGCGCCTTTTTTTTCCGAGGCGGTATCCTTGTGCGACGGCCCCGTCGATGGATTCGCCCCATTACCCGAGCTCGCCAGCCCCTTGGGGATCTTTCCCGAAGCCGGGTAACCGTGCTCATACCGGGTGGATCGCATCAGTTTGCCTGTCGGATCGTAGAACAGCCTCTCCCCATGCAGGGCCCCGTCCTTGAACCGCGAGATTTCCTTCAGGGCACCGTTCTCCCACCAGTCCTTCCATTCCCCCGCGCGATGGCCGTCCTTGAACACGCCATCGGCCATGGGCTTTCCGTTGGGGTGCCATTTGCGCATCTCTGAGGGCTTGCCCTTCTTATAGATCACTTGCGAGCGCTTGGGCCCCGGTCCCACCTTGGGATTCCCCACGGGCCAATACGACCAGGA
>JALYSE010000139.1:11603-12107 GCA_030854955.1 Fibrobacterota bacterium
CAACACATGCCCCAGGCTGTCATAGGTGATGCGTTCGCCCGTGCCCGAATCGAAATGGGATTTTTCCACCAGGCGTCCGGCCTCGTCCCAGGCGAACGAACTGTCATGTTCCATTCCTCCGGCATAGCGTTTCACCGCGGCCGGCTTATCGTTTCCGTGGAAAGTCTCCCACACCCCGTCCTTGCGGCCCTTGGCGTCGAAAGTGCCTTTTTCCACCGTCACGCCGTCCGGATCCTTCTTGAGATAGGAACCGCTGGGCGCGCCCGCCTGGCACTGGTATTCCTCCTTCACCGTTTTGTTGGCGTGGTAGGAGATGAATTTTCCTTGGGGGGTGGATTCAAAGCAGGAGTTTTCGGAGAGTAGTTCGCCTTTGGCGTTCCATTCCTTCCAGGTGCCGATTTCCTTGCCCGCGACGAAGGCACCCCGCGACTTGATGTCCCCGTTCTGCCAATAGGTGTTCCACTCGCCTTTCTTGAGGTCGTTCTCGAACAGGCCCTTGGAAGA
>JALYSE010000340.1:0-1683 GCA_030854955.1 Fibrobacterota bacterium
CACATCTACATCGACAAGTCCGCGGATCTCCAGGCGGCGGAACGGATCGTGATCAACGCCAAGGCCCAGCGCCCCGGGGTTTGCAACGCGATGGAAACCCTGCTCATCGACGGCCACATCAAACCCGCCGCGGTCAAGCGCATCCTGGACAGCCTGGTGGAGCAAAACGTGGAGCTGCGCGGAGACGAGTTCATCCGCAACCTGCATTCCAGCGTCAAGCCCGCGGTTGAGGCCGACTGGGATGAGGAATACCTGGATCTGAAGCTTGCGGTGAAGATGGTCGACGGCGTGGAAGAGGCCGTAGCGCACATCAACAAGCACGGAACAGGACATACCGACGCCGTGTTGGCGAAATCCCCCAAGGTGCAGAAAGCGTTTCTGGCGGGGGTGGACAGTTCTTCTCTGATGGTGAACGCCTCCACGCGCTTCGCGGACGGCTCCGAATACGGGCTGGGCGCGGAAGTGGGCATCAGCACGGATAAGCTGCACGCGCGCGGCCCCATGGGGCTGGAAAGCCTCACCACCTACCGATGGATAGTGGAAGGGAACGGCCATGTCCGCAAGTGAAGGCCCCGCTCCGGCTTCCGAGGCTGGGATCGACGCGCTCTTGTCTCAGGTGAAGTTCGGCGCGGATGGGCTCGTGACCGCGGTCGCCATCGACTCCGGGGACGGCGAAGTGCTCATGCTCGCCCATATGAACCGGGAGTCCCTCTCCCTGACTCTCCGTAACGGGTACATGACCTATTGGTCCCGTTCGCGCAAGCAGCTGTGGCTCAAAGGCGAAACCTCGGGTAACCGCCAGCAGGTGATCAGCGCCAGCATTGATTGCGACGGGGATGCTCTTCTCTTCCGCGTTAAACCGGAAGGCGACGGGACGGCCTGCCACGAAGGCTACCGCAGTTGTTTCTTCCGCCTCCGCATGGGCGGGGAGTGGAAGATCCAGGGAAAGCCGATCGCGCGGCCACACGGGTAAAAGGTTGAATCCATGGCACTTTGAGTTCTCCATGATCGAGCCCGCCCCATCCGCCCTCTCCGTCATTTCCGCCCTCGACCGCTGGGACCGGAAAACCTATGACTTTCTTGCCTCCCAAGGTTGGGCCCCGACCGGAACCACCCTGCTGCTCGCCGTTTCCGGCGGCGCCGATTCCGTCGCATTGTTGCATTGGGCCATGCGTGCCGCCCCCCGCTTCCGTTGGGGCCTAGCCGTGGCCCACGTGAACCACGGCCTACGCGGGACCGCCCGGCGCGATCAGGAGTTCGTGGCTGCCCTGTGCCGGGAAAACCGGATCCCCTTTTTCGACCGGAATCTCGACCCGACGGCTAGGCCTACCCGCGAGTCCCCGGAGATGTGGGCCCGGCGCGAACGTTACAGTTTCTTCGCGGAAGCGGCGGATCGGTCCGAGGCCGAATGGATCCTCACCGCTCATCATCGGGACGACTTGGTGGAAACGGTGTTCCAGCGCTTAGGCCGGGGCACCGGGCCGCGGGGCCTCCGCGGAATTCCCTTCCGCCGCGACCAGGTGGTGCGTCCATTGCTGAACCGCAGTCGGGCTGAAATCCTGGGCTATCTTCGATTGTGCGGAGCTTCATGGCAGGAGGACGAATCCAATGCGGATGTCCGCATCAATCGCAATTGGTATCGCCACCGCTACCTGCCCGCCCTGCGCGAAAGGGAGCCCGATT
>JALYSE010000340.1:1693-3548 GCA_030854955.1 Fibrobacterota bacterium
AGGCGGCCCTGCTCCGGACCGATAGGATGGGCCGACCCTATCTGGATTTGAAAGGCATCGGCGAGCGGGTGGCGGAAGACGATCTGGAATCCCTTGATTTCTGGGTTCGGCGTCTGTTACTTACGGATCCCCACTTTCGCATCGCGTTGGTTACGAAAGAGATACTGCGTGAGCTTTGCCGACAATGGAAAACCGGGCCCGGAACCTTACAAGTGCCGCTCAATGCCCGACTGGCGCTAAAGGGCGGGAATAACGGTATATATTGCGCGGAAACGCCCTTTCAAGCCCAAAAGGGAGGTCGCAGAGCAAAAAAAACCTGCTCCTCCGAGGCCCAAAGGGTTATACTGACGGGAGGTTCGGGTGAGGCATCCTGGCGTTGGGGAGACCGGACCTATTCACTGGTGGCGCGTCGTTATCCCAGGCCTGAATCCTTGGATTTCCCGGCGTCTGCGGAGGAAAGAGCGATCTTTGATGCCGACCTCTTTTCTTGTACATTACTGGTACGAACACGTAAGAACGGCGATTTGTTTTCCCCATTGGGAGTACAAAGCCGTTCGCGAAAATTGAAGATGTTTTTCAACGAGGAGAAGGTTCCAACCGGAATGAGGGACATCATCCCAATCGTTTTATCGGGCGGTACGCCTGAAAGCGAGACGCCCGCATGGGTGCCCGGTTATGGGATATCCGATTTCTTCAAGGTCAGCGGATCGACTTCTCACATCCTTGAGTTGGTGATTAAATGCGAGAACCCCTAGAAGACAAAAAGAGCAACCTCGTGGAAGACAAAAAGAATCTCCCAGTTAACCGGAAATTGCCGGATTCCAAACAGGCCATGCCTCCCGGCAACAAATGGAAGCGGAAAAACCTGTCCCTGATCCTGGGGATGGTGCTCGTTTCGATCTTCCTGGTCCAATTGCTGGATTCCCAGAATCCCGTGGAAGAGAAGACCTATTCCGAATTTCGGACCATCATTGCGGATTCCGGTCTGGGCATCATCTCGATCGAGTTGCAGCGGATCGGCGAAGGATACATCCTGGTCGGCGAACGCAAGCTCACACCCGACGAGCAGGTCAAGCTCAAGGAAACCTCCAGTGCCTTCTCTTCGCGCACGGTCAAATTCAAGACCCTGCTGCCGGATATCGATGGTCCCATTCTCAAGCTGCTGGATGATCTCACCGCCCGAGGGGTTAAGGTGGAGTTCGTAAAGGAAACGCGTTGGCTCGGTTATCTGAGCACCTTGTTCCCGCTTTTCCTTTTGATCGGCTTCTTCTGGTTCATGATGGCCCGCCAAGGCGGCGGGGGCATGGGCGGATCCCGGGGGATATTCTCCTTCGGCAAAATCAAAGGCAAACTATTGGACGAGAATCGTCCCAAGGTCACCTTCAAGGACGTGGCCGGCGTCGATGAGGCCAAGCAGGAACTCGAAGAAATCATCGCCTTCCTCAAGGACCCGAGCAAGTTCAGCAAACTGGGCGGGCGCATCCCCAAAGGCGTGTTGCTGCTCGGTCCTCCGGGAACCGGCAAAACCCTGCTCGCCAAGGCCGTGGCCGGCGAAGCGGAGGTTCCCTTCTTCAGCATGTCGGGTTCCGATTTCGTGGAAATGTTCGTCGGCGTCGGCGCATCCCGCGTCCGCGACCTGTTCGAACAGGGCAAGAAGAACGCTCCCTGCATTATCTTTATCGATGAAATCGACGCCGTGGGGCGCCATCGCGGCGCGGGCCTGGGCGGTGGTCATGACGAACGCGAACAGACCCTGAACCAGCTCCTGGTGGAGATGGACGGATTCAACAGCAACGAAGGCGTCATCCTAATCGCCGCGACCAATCGCGCGGATGTTCTGGATCCGGCCCTGTTG
>JALYSE010000341.1 GCA_030854955.1 Fibrobacterota bacterium
GTCGTAGACCACCTGGATGCCCTCCTTTGGAGGGGTCCAAGTAGCATTTGAAGGCCCAAGTGGGGAGTTCTAATTGTCGTTGGTGGGGAAATCTAATTGTCGCTATACACGTAAGGCGACCCACCTGTCCTGCGAAATCATCTGGGTTCAAAGGTTCCTCTGCGGGCCATGCGGAAGCACGCATTCCATCCTACCCGACTTTCTTTGCCGATTAGCCGCTGGTGGCTGGGCGATATTCTGACCATCGCGAAACGGTTCGCGGAGGGCGAAACGGCATATGCCATTGCCAGGTGCCTGTTCGAGAGTTTGGCCAGTCTGCGTCACCTTAAGGTTTGGCTCGACATGGCCGGCGCGGTCGTTGCCGCGCTTTTCCGCGAGATGGGGCTTATGGATGCCGAGCCACCGAGACCTGCCGCTACCGGCTTCGGCGAAGCCCTTACCCTGGCCATCCGTTGGCCCAATTGGCCGGACTTCACCCACGCCTTTTCCCGCGCTTTCTATCCCAAACGCTTTCCGCTTTGGAGCACCCACACGATTCTCACCGGGTGACATGGGCGTTTCCCTTGTTTTCTTTGGCTCACACCCAAATATCGGGTGCAACCAAGGAGGACCTATTGGAAACCCACCCGAATCCCGCCTACGCCGCCGCCCTCTGGCGATACGGGCTTATCAGCGAGCTGCTCCATCGGTGCAGCACCGGACGCACTATGGCCGAGCGGCTGAAAGAGGCCGCGGAACGCACTTGGAACCATCCCGAGCACGGGCTCATTCAGTTGACGGCCGACACTTTGCGCCATTGGATCTACCGCTTCCGCAAAGGTGGGATCAGCATGTTGGAAGACCGACCGCGTGCGGACAAGGGAAAAAGCCAGGTGCCAAAAGCCGTCGTCGATAGATTCGCTCTGCTTCGCAAGGGGCATCCGCATGCCACCACGGAGCGTCTGCTTGACATCATGATCGGAGAAAACTCTTGGAATGCAGTCAGTCCTTCACGCAGCGCGCTCTATCGCCTGGCCGAACTACAGGGTCTCAAGCGCAAGCCTGTCGGGGCATCCGGAATACAGGAAGCCCATGCCTTCGCGTACAACGCGTTCGGAGAAATGTGGATAGCCGACTTTCTACACGGTCCCAAGATCCGCATCGGCAGGCAAATGAAGAAGACCTACCTGCTTGCCATTCTCGACGATGCCACTCGCTACGTCGTATTCGCCGGGTTCGGATGGAGCGAGGGGACCGCCGCCCTCATCGACGGGCTCTCCATGGCCATCCGCCGCTTCGGGATCCCGGAGCGGTTCTATACAGACAACGGATCCGCCTTCCGCTCCCGACACCTCGCTCATGTGGCGGCGAAGCTGGGCATGCATCTGCCCCATACGCCCGCCTACAGGCCGCAAGGCCGGGGCAAGGTGGAGCGGTTCTTCCGCAGGGTGCGGGAGCAATGCCTCGAAGGCCTCAAAGTCGAATCCCTGGAAACCCTTCAGGGCGCGTTCACGGAGTGGCTTCATACCTACCACCACCGCATCCATGACGGGATCGGATGCTAGCCCATGAACAAGCGTCTTGCCAGTTCCAAAGCCATCCGCATGCTTCCGGATGTGGCGCAACTCGACATGTTTTTCGGTATGCAGGAACGGAGGAAGATCCATCGCAATGGTACGCTTCACCTTCACGGCAAGGTCTTCGACGTCAAAGGTGCGTTGCCCGGAAGCGTGGTCGAAGTCCACTACCTGCCTTGGGACTTGTCGCTCATCCATGTCGGGCCGGAAAGGATCCCGGCAAAACAAGTTGACCTCGTCAAGAATGCCAGACGCCACGAACACAACCCCATCCGGGGTAAGGAGAGAACAGTATGACAACCATGAATGCAACCACCGCGACCGCGCCGCAGACGGTGTGCGCCCACTTCGGGATCCGCTACAGCCCCTTCACTGACACGTTCCCGATAGCCGAACCCTTCGCGACCAAGGGTGAAACCTTATTGCTGGAACGGATGCAGATGCTACTTTGCCAAGGCAAGAGCGTATCGATGACGGGCGAACCCGGCAGCGGAAAATCCATGCTCATCAAAACACTGCTCAGCAGACTTGAACAAAAGTCGTTCCGCTTTGCCTATGTTCCCTACAGCGGATTGAAGCCGAATACCCTGCTTCGGGAAATCTGCGACAAGCTCGCCATCGACACCACTGGAAGAGGGTCGCTCCTGGGCAGGCTGCACAAGGCGTTTTCACGCAAGGAAGATGGCCCGTACACGGTCATCGTTTTGGACGAGGCACACGCCATGCCCGGCGAGTCACTGCTAGAACTCTTCAGCCTGACCCATGATGCGGCGCAAAGGACCGCTTCGGCTTCGCTGGTTCTGTGCGGTCATCCCGTGCTGGAAAAAACCTTGGCCTTGGACATCCACGCGGCCATTCGTACCCGCATTGCCGCGCGCCTTTGCCTGCGGCCGCTACAAGACGAGGACGTGGGCGAGTTCATCCGGTTCCGATTGAAGGCGGCGAAGGCGAGTCCGGACTTGTTCACCAAAGATGCGATCAAACTCATCGAGTTGGACTCAAAGGGAAACCGCCGCGTGATCATGAACCTCGCTGGAAACTGCATGGACTTGGCGGTCATCCGGCAGGAGAAACTGATCACCGATGAGTTGGCCAGGGAGGTGTGCGACCAAGCTCGAGGCCCTAAACTGCGACCTCCGTTCACATCCGGCCTCTTCCCAACCAGGAAGGGGCTTTTTGCATGGAATGAAATCGATACTGAGAAAACGGAAGTGGAATCAGCAGGGAGCGGAGAGCGGGATCTTTACGCTGCCAGAGCGCGAGAGCTTACAGAGGGGCTGAACGCCAAAATTCAAATCCTCAAGGCTGACGCGAGAGGGTTCAGAAACCTTGAAAATTTCCGCACCGCAATTCTGTTCCACTGCGGAGGCTTCAAATTCTATGCACTCAAATGGGCGTAGAGCCTATCAATTTAAGACTCTACCTGCCGATAATTAACTCTCAAGTAAACCGAAATGCTTATCGGTTTCCATCTACTACAATCTTTGTAGTGGACACCTTAACACCATCGGTGAGCATAACAACCGTATAAATACCTGGCTGCAAACCGTCAAAACCAATCGTACTACCAAGGCCGCGGGTTACAGCGCGTGATTTAACGATTCTGCCATGCAGATCGACGAAATTGACACGTGATACATTCATGGCCGAATTAATCACAATCCCCTGGCGGGCGCTCATGAACGCTTTCGTATCCTTGGGATCCCTGTTCGCTACGGTTCCAGGGTTCAGCGGCTTAAGTGCCCAAACCCCGCTCATCCAGTTGGCGGTATACAAAATTTGATTTTTTTTATCGTAAACACCATTGTAGATGCCACTACTAAAAACCTGTGACCCACCATTATAGGGTGCCCACGTCAGACCGTCACTTTCGGGCGATGAATATATCGGTCGTTTAGTAGATTCACGCCACATCCCCGGTTGTGTATACAAGGTGTTACCATCGCTTAGCACTGCGTAATAATCACCGGTCCAGTCTGACGGTAATCC
>JALYSE010000342.1 GCA_030854955.1 Fibrobacterota bacterium
CAAGGCCCTATTGGCCGTAGGCGGCTATTCCCTTGTCGTCACGGGGATCCTGGTCGTGGTCATCGAGAAGACCATGGGTTTTCGGGTGGACAAGGATATCGAAGAGCAGGGTCTCGACCTTTCCCTGCACGGAGAGCGGGCTTACAACCACTGAGGATCCTACGGGCAGGCAAACCCAAAAAAAGCACGTCGAATCCGGGGGGAAACGGTCCGGAACGGTAACGTTTCCCCATGCACGGGGACAAAGGAACTGTTAACCCTAGGGAGCGGTGATTCAATTCGCTAAACCCAAGTCAATTCCGGAGGTAACCTTGAAACCTTTCCATTTTGTCAGCCTGACTTCCCGTTCCGCCACGTCCCTTTGCTTCCTCGCGGGGATCTGCCTCCTGACCTTGGCCGCCCAAGCCGGGGCCGCCGTCATCGCCACCGGCACGTTCCAATCCAAGGAGGTCGGCATCGCGGCGGCGGGTAACTTCGAAATCGAAGAAACCGGAGGCAAGTTCATGCTTGTCATCAAAGCCGATTTCCAGGTGAGCGAAGGGCCTGACCTGTTTTTCGTTTTCAATCCCCTCGCTGCCGCCCAGGTTACGGAAGCCAATGCGAAAACCAATGCACTGAAGATCGATCCCGAATTGAAAAGCCTGAAAGGTGCGCAAACTTACCCCCTGCCTGACGATTTCGACTTGGCCAAGTACGCATCTTTGATCGTGCACTGCTGGAAGTACAACCATCTCTACGCCGCGGCGACCGTGAAGCCGTCCGCCGTCACGGTCCTCAGCCCGGGCAAAGCCGCACCTGCCGCAGCAATGGAGAAGGCCGCGCTATGGAGGGGAAATGGAAAAGCATTGATTAGCGCCTCCGACCGAAAGCGTTATGATTTATCCGGCCGAAACCTTCCTGTCCGCACCGGAGTCCGTTGAGCGGGAGCGGATGATGCTGTGGTCCGGAAGGCTCAGCCTTCCACCTGATGCGGATCCTTGGCGAACGTGCATTCGGATTGGATGGAACCGTCCATCTGACCGATACGCAGTTCGGCCACGTCTTCGCGCATCGCCAGGAAGCGACCGAAATCGACGGCGTCAGGCTTGCTCTTAAAACGACCTTCGCAGGCCTTTCCAGGGGACTTGACGACATGCCATTCATCGTTCCTGTGGACCACGTTGTAGATTACGCGACTGGTCATAAGGATAAAGTACCATTCTTGTTGACCGAAGCACCTACGCAATGGGACCGATTCTGGCCAAAGGGGCAGGGCCTGGGAGCCCGGGTCCCCGGGTCAAGCCTGGGATTTCATTTCAGTAGATCCAGGACCAGCCCGCTTCCAGGGATACATGGGAGCGTAGGCTCGCCTCGAGGTGGATGCCGCGCCAGAGTACGCCGGCCGAACCCCTGAAGCCGGGAAAGCTCAGATTCGACTTCACTTCGTGAGTCTTGTCATCACGGGGATCGAGATACAGATATGAAAACCGGCCTTGGGTCCATTCGAACCAGCCTTGCAGGTATGGAGTCCACGAGGCGAACCTGGCCGAGGCCATCAGGCCGCCGCCGAGCACCTTTTCATCCAGGGAATAATCCCCGGGAACGTCCTGATCGAACAGGCCCAGGGCCGATCCTCGGTACTTATAGGTATAGGTGCTGGAAAAAAACAGCCGGTCCCAGCCGGCCATCACCGCCAGGGCCACGGGAACCGGGTCTGCAGCGATATCACGATGATAGGACAAACCGCCGCCGAAGCTCGACAATCGACCCACGCGGGGATCCTTCCAGATGAGGCCCCGGGCCATGGCATCGACGCCTGCCAAGCGCGCGCCAGATCGGAGGCGGAATAGGGGAATGGCCGCGAGATTGGTGGATTCGAAAGGCTGGCGATCGGGCAAGGGGACGATTCCCGCCTGAAAGCCCAAGTCCCACCCGGGTGAAGCGTCCCTGGGGGTGAAGCGGCAGGCGCCCAGGCCCGTGGCGATGACCCGGTAGAACGGATCCATGTACGCGTCGATTTCCGATTGGGGCACGTCCTGGCTACACAGATCCAATTGGGCCCGGACGTCGGTGGCGACGATGGCGATGGCGATGAAGAATGGGAATACAGGAAGCCGGAACCGAAACGGATGCGGACCAGGGTGCGGAAAGCGCGGCATGCCGTCAGAATCCGTCGAGAGGCCTGAACTTGAGCGCCTCCCCGTCGATTACTTTCACGATCTTCTCGTTCTTCTCCTTGGTCAGGTCGACTTGGAGGATTTGCTTCATGGGAAGAGGCTGACCCTTCTCGTTTCTTAGGATGGAAATCACCGGATGGGCATGATCCTCGGGATGCGCCGCCACCACCCGGCCAATCCGGCCGCTGGCCAGCTCCACGAAGGTGCCTATGGGATAGATGGAAAGATAGCGGAGCAGATTCTTGACCAGGGTGGGATCGAGGAAATTCATCTGGCCCATCTTGATGACCTTGTCCAGGGCCATCTGGGGCGTGAGGGCGTCGCGATGGGAACGCTTGTGGACCATGGCGCACAGGGTGTCGGCGATGGCAACGATACGGGCCACCTGGGAAACCTGCACGGTAGATCGACGCTTGGGATAGCCAGCGCCGGACATGCGCTCATGGTGCTGATAGGCCGCGGCCAGCACGTAGTCCGAGGCTCCGGCGATCTTTTCCAGCAGCGCGAAACTGATGGAGGGATGGCGGTGGATTTCCGCCAGTTCCTGTTCCGTGAGCTTTCCGGCCTTGAGCAGGATGGCTTCTGGGACCATGGTCATGCCCACGTCCGCGAGCAGGGCAGCCTGTCCGATCTCAAGGACCTGGCCCTTGGAGAAACCGGAAGCCGAGGCGGCGGCCAAGCCAACCAGGCACATGTTGACCGCGTGGCGGTACAGGTAATCGGCGAGGCTGGGGGATTGGTATAGGCACAAGGCCAGGAGGATATTGCGATCCTTTTCCATGACGTCCAGGAAGGAGCTCACCATGGCCCGCACGGTCGACAGGTTGGTGACTTCGCCCAAGCAGATCAGGTCGTAGGTTTCCTTGGTCTGGGCCACCGTGGTCTCAAAGGTCTTGGCCACGGTAGCCTTGTAAGTCAGGGTGCGCTCAATGACGGTCAACTGGTCGATTCCACGGTTCATGGGAAGACCGGAGGGATTGTCGCCCGGTTCGCCCTTGTCCCATACCCCCTGGAGCCTGGCCAGCCTGGGACTCGCCCCCATGCGTTTTTCAAGGGTCATGGGTGATGAGGGCGTGTTCTCACGGAACGACGCGTCTTCGGTGCCGATTTTTTCCAACCCGTCCAGGTCCATTTCCAGGATGGACTTGATTTCCTTGTCTTCGTCGGCAAACTGATCCATCGCCCTCGCCTTTAAGTCAAATGACCTTGATACGGCCCTGCTGAAGCAAAAATACCTTGGGACCGATCATCTCTTCCTGCACCCGGAAGATTTCCGAACCCACTTTGATTACCACTCCCGGATTCACCTTCTTCTCCACCTTGACGCTCAGACCTTGGCGCTGGTATCCCTGGCGGATCTGCTCAATGATGTCCAACCT
>JALYSE010000140.1:0-3922 GCA_030854955.1 Fibrobacterota bacterium
GATGAGCGGGGCCAGGCCCAGCGAGGGCTCGTCCAGGAGCAAAAGGCGGGGATGGGCCATCAGCGCGCGGCCGATGGCCAGCATCTGCTGCTCTCCGCCGCTCAGGGTGCCGGCGATCTGGACCAGACGCTCCTTGAGCCGGGGAAAGACTTCGCACACATGATCGAGATCGCGCTTCAGTTTTTTGCTGTCCGCCTGCAGGTATCCGCCCAATTCCAGGTTCTCCAGCACGGTGAGGTTCGCGAATACCGCGCGGCCTTCCGGGACCAGGGCGATGCCCATGGCAGCGATCTTGTGGGTGGGGATTTTGTTGATCCGCTTGCCCTCGAAAAGCACGTCACCGGCGTAAGGGTGGCAGAGACCCATGATGCTGCGTAGCGTGGTGGATTTGCCGGCCCCATTCGCGCCGATAAGTGTGGCCACGGAGCCTTTTTCAACGGTCAGATTCACATCCGTCAGCGCCTGGATGGCGCCGTAGCGGGTGGAAACGTTTTTGAGGGTCAGCATGGGATCCGTTTTTCCGGTTTCATTCTTTTCCGAGATACGCTTCGATGACCCGGGGATCCTTGCGGATGTCCCCGGGAAGCCCGTTGGCGATGCCCTCGCCGTGCACGAGCACCTGGATGCGCTCACAGACGCCCATGACGACCTTCATATTGTGCTCGACCAGCAGAATGGACACCTTGAACTCGTCGCGGATGCGGCGGATCAGGCGCATCAGATCGGCGGATTCCTGGGGGTTCATGCCGGCGGCGGGTTCGTCCAGGCAGAGCAGGCGGGGCTTGGTGGCCAGGGCGCGCGCGATTTCCAGGCGGCGCTGGGACCCGTAGGGGAGGTTGCTCGCTTTCTCTTGGGCGAGCTTGTCCAATTGGAACAAGGCCAGCAATTCCAGAGCTTCTTCCTTGAACGCGTGCTCCTCCTTGTAGAAGCTCGCGCCGCGGAAGATCGCGCCAAGCACGCCTACCTTGGAACGCATATGGTGCGAGACCTGCACGTTTTCAATCACCGACATGTCGGAGAAGAGGCGGATGTTTTGGAAGGTGCGGGCGATTCCCGAGGCAGCGATGACGTGGGGCTTTTTGCCTTCGATGGGCTTGCCGTCGAACTCGATGGTCCCGGAAGTGGGGGCGTACACGCCGGTGATGAGGTTGAACACCGTGGTTTTGCCCGCGCCGTTGGGACCGATGAGGCCGAAGAGTTCCCCTTCCTCCACGGCGAAGTCGAGGTCCTTGACGGCTACCAGGCCGCCGAACCTGATGGTCGTGCTTTTGAGGGCGAGTAGGGACATCAGCCGTCCACCGGTGTCTTATCGGTTTTCGACGGATCCGAAGCCTTGACCGCGCCGTTCGCGGCCGCCTTCGCGCGTTTGCGCTTGAAGAACGATCCTTGGCCCAGGATACCCTGGGGACGGTAGATCATGATGAGGATGAGCGCCAGGGAATAAATGATCATGCGGTAGCTTTCGAAGCCGCGGAAGGCCTCGGGGAGCACGGTCAAAAGCACGGCTCCCAGTACGGCGCCTTCGATGCTTCCCAGTCCCCCGATGGCGATCATGATGATGATCTCGAAGGATTTCACGAAGGTGAAGGAGTTGGTGTGCAGATACATGGTGTAATGTCCGAACAGGCAACCGGCCATGCCCGCGAACATGGATCCGATCACAAAGGCGAGCACCTTGTGCCGGGTGACGTCGATGCCCATGGCCTGGGCCGCTATCTCGTTCTCGCGGATGGCGATGAAGGCCCGGCCGTAACTGGAGCGAACCAGGTTCAAAACCGTGACGATGGTGGCGACCACCAGCAGGTACACCCAGAAGAAATTGCTGAGCTTAGCGATTCCTCCGAAGCCGCGCGCCCCGCCCACGGCGTCGATATTGAGGATGAGGACGCGGATGATTTCCCCGAAGCCGAGGGTGACGATGGCCAGGTAATCCCCGCGCAGGCGCAAGGAGGGAATTCCCACCACCAGCCCGGCGAAAGCGGCCACCAGGGACGATACGAAAAGGGCCAGCAGGAGCACCACGGCGTCCTGGCCGACGGGGGGCAGGAAAGCGACAGCCGTCCGGATGAACGGGCCCGCGTAATAGCTCAGGGAAGCGGCGGCATAGGCGCCCACGGCGAAGAATCCCGCGTGTCCGATGGAGAATTGCCCCGCGACGCCGTTGGTGAGGTTGAGGCTCACGGCGAGGATGATGTTGATGCCCGCCAGGATGATGATCTGGTAGTAATAAGGGCCTTGGCGGATGGGGCCGTCCAGGAGCAGGGCGCTGGCGGCCCATTGCAGCAAAAGCAGGATGCCGATGGCGCCGAAGCCATAGAGGAGGCGCTTCACGTCAGACCTTCTCCACCTGCCCCTTGCCCAAAAGCCCCGACGGCTTGAAAAGCAGGATTGCGATGAGGATCAGGAAGGCGATGGCGTCCCGATAGGTTGAGGACCCGTATCCCGCGACCATGACTTCCGCCATGCCGAGGATGAGCCCGCCCAGCACGGCGCCGAAGATGTTGCCGATACCGCCCAGAACCGCGGCCACGAAGGCCTTGAGGCCGGTCATCACGCCCATCAGCGGGTCGATGCCGGGGATGTTGATGGACACCAGGATGCCGCCGGCCGCCGCCAGGGAGGATCCCAGGGCGAAGGTGAGGGCGATGATGCGGTCCGTGTTGATGCCCATCAATTTGGCGGCGTCAAGGTTGTAGGACACGGCGCGCATGGCCTTGCCGGTGCGGGTGCGGTAGATGAACAGGTTGAGGAGGATCATCAGGGCCAGGGCCGTGATCAGCACAATGACCTGCTGGTTGGTGAGCATCAGGCCGCCCATCTGGATATGGCTTTCGGGGATGAGTTGGGGAAAGAACTTGGGATCCGCTCCGAAGATGAGCTGGCCCGCGTTCTCGATGAGCAGGGAGACGCCTATGGCGATGATCAGCAGGGTCAGGCGCGAGGCCTTCCGCACGGGCCGGTACGCGAACCGTTCCATGATGAGGCCGACGACGGCGCAGGCGACCATAGACATGATCATCACCGCGGCGGCGTCAAGCAGGTGGCTCGGAGTCTTGCCTTGCACCCAGCGAGACGAGTAGTACCCGAAATACGCCCCCAGCATGTAGACGTCGCCGTGGGCGAAGTTGATCAAGCGCAGCACGCCGTAGACCATGGTGTACCCGAGGGCCACCAGGGCGTAGATGCTCCCGAGGGAGATCCCGTTGATCAGCTGTTGGAGAAAGCTTTCCATGCCCAGATGCGTCTCTTGTGCCGTTCAGCCGCCCGGCCGTTCAGGGCGAAATGGTTTCCTTGAACTGGTTGCGGCCGTTGCCTTTGTCGTCCACGATCACTTCCAGGACCACGGCGGGCTTCACTGCGTTGCGGTTCTCGTCCAGGGTGGTGTTGCCGGTGACACCCATGAATCCCTTGGTCTGGGCCAAGGCCATCCGCACGCTGTCCGGCTGGGTGCTGTTGGCGCGCTTCATGGCATCGGCCAGGATCAGGGCGGCATCGTATCCCAACGCGGCCATGGCGTCTGGAATGCTGTCCGAGGTTTGGCCGTAGCGGGCCTTGAAGTCCTTGACGAACTTCTGGAGGATCGGGCTCGGGTCGTCGACGGAGTAATGGTTGGAATAGTAGCAGCCGTTCAGGGCTTCGCCGCCGATTTCCCAGAGCTTGGAGGAGTCCCAGCCATCGCCGCCCAGGAGGGTGACCTTGATGCCGAGCTTGCGGGCCTGGCGGGCGATGAGGCCCACCTCGGTGTAATAGCCGGGCACGAAAATACCGTCCGGGTTGGTGGCCTTGATGGCCGTGAGCTGGGCGGTGAAGTCCCTATCGCCCTGGCTGTAGCTGACGTCGGAGGGGATGGCGCCGCCCATCTCCTTGAAATTCTGCACGAAGAAGTTGGCCAGGCCTACGGAATAATCGCTCTTCACGTCGC
>JALYSE010000140.1:3932-12045 GCA_030854955.1 Fibrobacterota bacterium
ACCCGGGGCTGATCATGGGGATGCGGCTGGCCTGGGCGACCGGAGCGGCGGCGAGGCTGTTGGAGGAGGCGATCTCTCCGAGCAGGGCGACCACGCGGTCCTTGTTGATGAGTTTGGTGACAACGGTCTGGGCTTCTTCGGGCTTGCCCTGGTCGTCTTCGTGGATGACCTTGATCTGCTTGCCGAGGACGCCGCCGCTGGCGTTGATGGCGTCGACCGCCATATTGATGCCCTTTTGGGCGCTTTGTCCGAAGGTGGCGGTGGCTCCCGTGAGGGAGCCGTAATGGCCGATGAGAATTTCATTGTCGGCGGAGCCCGCAGCTTTTTTATTGCATGCTGAGAGTCCAAGGGCCAATCCAATCGCCAGGGCCGGGATAACGGCTCTACGGAACGGTTTAATGTCGGTAACGAACATATACGACCTTTGCTTGGGTTGGGTTGAAAGTCTTCGCGGGGTTACATGCATGTAACCGGACGCTTTCCTTCGGGCTGCCCGTGTCGGCGTCTCCACGGCGGGATACGGGCTGCCTAAAGATAAGTTTTATATTATTAAAAGCAATTGTAACTGGAGCACAAAATGAGTCTCGTAAAGTCCAAATCCATCAAGCCTCTGGCCCTTCTCACCGCTGCGCTCTTGCTGGCGGGCTGCGGCTACAACACTTTGCAGACCAAGGACGAAGACGTCAAGGCGGCATGGTCGGAAGTCGTCAATCAGTACCAACGCCGGGCCGATTTGGTCCCGAATCTGGTGAACACCGTCAAAGGCTACGCCGCCCATGAAAAGGACGTGCTCACCCAGGTGACCGAGGCCCGGTCCCGCGTGGGCTCCATCCAGGCCACGCCCGAACTCGTCAACGACCAGGATGCCATGAACAAGTTCATTGCCGCCCAGCGCAGCATGACCGGCGCCCTGAGTCGCCTGATGGTGGTGGCCGAGAATTATCCCAACATCAAGGCGGATGCGTCTTTTCGGGACCTTCAGGCTCAGCTGGAAGGCACCGAAAACCGCATCACCGTCTCCCGCAACCGCTTCATTGAGGCCACCCGGAATTTCAACGTCGAGGTCCGGTCGTTTCCAACCAACCTCACCGCAAAATGGTTCGGCATGAAGCAAAAGGCCCAGTTCCAGGTGGAAGACGAAAAGGCCATTTCCACCGCTCCGACGGTCGATTTCAACGCCCCCGCGGCCCAACCTCCCAAGGCCGGGGATAGCGCTTCCCGTTGAGCCCGATCCATAAACGGTTCCTGACGAGGAGCCTGGCTCTTTTATCCATTCTGGTGCTTCTCCCGCTTGCGGCCAGGGCGGTCGATCTCGTCCCTGTTCCTGACCTGACCGGCCGAGTTACCGATCTCACCAATACCCTCCCCCCTTCGGACATCCGGGCCCTGGAGGCCAGCCTCAGCGCCTTCGAAGCCCATAAGGGAAGCCAGGTGGCCGTTCTCATCGTACCCACCACCCAGCCCGAGGACATTGCCCAGTATTCCATCCGCGTGGCGGAGAAATGGAAGCTGGGTCGGACGAAGCAGGATGACGGCGCCATTCTGGTAGTGGCCAAGAACGATCGTGCCTTGCGCATCGAGGTGGGTTATGGTTTGGAAGGGGCGCTTTCCGACCTCGTCTCCAAGCGCATCGTTAGCGACATCATCACCCCTTATTTCCGGCAGGGGGATTTCGCGGGAGGGGTCCGGGCGGGCGTGGACGCGATGATCAAGGTTATCGATGGGGAGGCGTTACCTCCTCCTCAGAGTCGGCCCGGGGGGGGCGGACAGAAAAAAGGCATGGGCGGCATGGGCCTGGTGATCATGGCCATCCTGTTTTCCGGTGCCCTGCGCGGCATGTTGGGCCGGGTCAAGGGCGGTGTCCTTTCCGGCGGCTTGGTCGGCGTTCTCGGAACCCTCGCCTTGGGATCGATCCTGTTGGGCTCCTTGGCCGGTATCGCGGCCCTCCTGTTTACCTTAATGGGGGGCGGAGGATCCGGACTGGGCGGGGGTCGCCGTGGGGGTGGATTGGGCGGCTTCGGCGGTTTTGGCGGGGGCGGCTTCGGCGGCGGCGGTGGAGGAGGCTTTGGAGGCGGCGGCGGCGGTTTCGGTGGCGGCGGCGCTTCGGGGAGATGGTGAGATGAAGACAGGATCGCAATTTTCAAGTTGCCATTTTCAATCTTACCGGAAGACCCAATGGACCTGAAGCGCATTTCACGGCATCTCTGGGTCGGCGGCCCGGACGTGCGTAAATTGTTCCCGGCCGATTCCCTCGATCGGATCACCCAGGCCATCGCGGCCTCGGAAATAAACCACCGCGGAGAGGTGCGATTCGCCGTGGAGGCTTCTCTTGATTTGGCGCCGCTCCTTAAAGGGGTAGCCGCGCGGGAACGGGCCGTGCAGGTGTTTTCGGACCTGCGCGTCTGGGACACGGAGGAAAACAATGGCGTCCTGCTTTATCTGCTCGTGGCCGACCATGACGTGGAAATCCTGGCCGATCGCGGAGTCGATGCCAAGGTGGGCCACGAGGGATGGGACGCGATCTGTAAGTTGATGGAGGCGGAGTTCCGCCAAGGCCGGTTCGAGGCGGGTGTGCTGCAAGGAATCCAGGCGGTGACCCGGCACCTGGAAGCCCATTTTCCCCGACGCGGCGGATCGAACGTGAACGAATTGTCCGACGCGCCGACCCTTCTCTGAAACCCTAGGCGCGTAACGCCCACCTGAAAACCAGACGCCATCGGCATCCGGCGAAAGGTTCCGTTCAGGGGCTGACTACGTTGCCGCTTTTGGAGTACGCCACCGCCACGGTATTGCCTTCAGGCCCTTTGAACTCGGCCGTGAAACCGTCTGGGGAGAAGGAGCCTTTGAGGCTGGCGCTCTTGCCGTTGGCATAGGTGGCCGTGCCGTTGAACTTGCCCGAAACCGGCTCCTGGCCGTGGGGAATGGGCGAATCCGAGATGAAGTGGAAATCGGCGGAGCGCTCCAGGCCGAACCGCTTTTCGGTGGCGATATGGATGGCGTAGCACACATCGTCGACATCGCTCTTCAGGTCCTGGCCCGGATTCATCACGAACTCAACCACGGCATGCTTCAAGGTGTCATCGGCGGGGGAGAGGGTGGTTTCCAGGCGGACGGTCATAGTATCGCCTCTTACAATTTCCGTTCCCCCGGCGCGGTTCTTGATCGTCACCACGTTAGTGCGGCCGGACTGGGTGGTTTCTTTGTAGGAGAAGCTAACGGGTTCGTCGCCGGCCTTGTTGGCAAAAACGCGGACCTTGGCTTCGAAATCGACCTTCGCGATCAGGGGGCGATCCTTGGGTTTGATTTCCGTATACTTGGCCAGTACGATGCAATCCTTGAGGTTGTCGGTGACGATGCCGTCGTTGTCCGCATCCAGGAAGGCGCCGGTGCCCGTCACCACGCCGCCCTTGGTCTTGACCCAGTTGGCTTCTAGGACGGTATTGTCGGCTTCGACGTTGAAGTCCGCATCGGGACCCGCTCCCACCAGCAAGGTGGTTTTTTCGGAGACGCCATTGTCTTCCACGGTCAGGACCAGTTTCGCTTTGTTGTTGGCCTTGCCGGCCACCGCGGTAACGATCTTATCGCCGTCTCCGTCGGTGAACTCCGCAGTCTCCACCTTTCCGTTCAAGGATGTCTGGATGCGTTTGAAGCGGATGACATTCTCGTTGTCCTTGATGGTATCCTTGGCCTTGGTATCCCACACGATTACGGCGGTATCGATGATTTTCACGAAGAGCAGTTCGTATTCCGCAGACACGGTGGCGTAACCCTTGGCGGTATCGTCCAGGTTCACCTTGAATTCAATTCCCAGGTCGGCGGTCTTTGGAAGCGCCGCGCTCTTCCTCAGGGCGCCAACGCTGGTGGTAACCCCCAAAGTGGTCATGCCGGCGGGAGCGGTGAAGGTGGAGTTCCAATCCTTGCCCTGTTCGAAACTGCCGACCAGGGACGCGCCCGCCACCCGGGCGTCGATCTTGGCGTCGGCGAACTTCGGGTCGATGACCGGGGATTCTTCGTTGGAAGTGACGCAGGCGCCCAGAAACAGGGCCGCACCCGTAAGTGCGGTCCAGGTGGCTTTGCGAGCGATGGAGGGAATCATGGTGAGTCCTTTCGAATAGGTGTTTTGGAAAAGTCCGTCCGACATGTTCAGAATATATCCCAATCCCAGTCGGCTTTCAAAGTAAAAATAGAGATAGGATTACAAAAAAATAGGATCTTAGCCTTAAAAAATGATTTAAAAGGCATTAAACGGTCAACGACCATAAATTTAAATCTGTAAAAAAGATTACAAAATACCTTTTCCGGCCCTGATCGGTGCCGAACCCGGGTGTAAATCCCGTGTGCGCCTGTCCAGAATCCGGTCAGGGCCAAGTGGCCGAATTGATGGATTTCAGGCATCCATGGACCAAAAACGGGTTGGTACGCCCTTTGCCATTGCAGGTAGGTGCCGCGGGGGCCGTCCAGGTCGCCGCCATGAAGGAGCACCTCTATGGAAATCTTGAAATTCCTGTTCATCGCCTTGGCCGCGGGCGCCATCGCCGCCTCGGAAGCCCGCGTCCAGAAAACCCAAGGCAAGAAGGACGATGCGGGCAGCGGTCGTTTTATGGCCGACCGGGATGAATGCAGGGACGTATTCGCCGACGTTGCGGAGAAGATAATTCCCAGCGTGGTAAGCATCACCACCCGCAAACGCGCGCGCTCGCCCGACGAAGAGGACCTGTCAGGAGCGGATAGGGAACGGAATCCCCGGGGGGACGGTCTCGGCTCGGGGGTCATCGTGGGACCGCACGGTTACATTTTGACCAACAACCACGTCACCGAGAACGCGCGCACCCTGCGCGTCAGGCTTTCCGACGATCGGGAATTCGACGCCGAAGTCATCGCAGCGGACAAGACATCGGATGTCTCCGTGATACGCCTGAAAGGAAAGCCCGGAAACCTGCCAGCCTTGCCACTGGGGGACTCGGACAAGTTGCGCGTGGGCGAGTGGGTGGTCGCGGTGGGAAGCCCTTACGGCCTCTCGGAGACGGTGACCACCGGCATCGTTTCGGCCAAAGGCCGGCGCAATCCGGAGAACCCTTACGCCAATTTTATCCAGACGGATGCGGCCATCAATCCCGGCAACTCCGGAGGGGCGCTGGTGAACCTGGACGGCGAACTGATAGGCATCAACACGGCGATCGTATCGCAGAGCGGCGGCTACCAGGGCATCGGCCTGGCCATCCCATCCAACCTCGCCAAAAAGGTCATGCAGGAGCTGGTGAAGGACGGATCGGTGACGCGCGGATGGTTGGGGATCTCCGTCCAGACGGTGACGGAATCCCTCGTTGATGCGATGGATCTCAAGGCCCGCAAGGGTGCTCTCGTCACTTCCGTTTCCAAGGACGGGCCGGGCGGAGCGGGAGGGCTCAAGCGGGGAGACGTGATCGTCCGCCTGGACGATGCAGAGATCAAGGATGCGGATGGACTCCTGGACGGAGTGGCGAATCTCAAACCGGGCAAGGAAGTGGATCTGACCCTGATGCGCGGCATCAAGACCATGGAAGTCACGGTCAAAGTGGGGAAGAAGGCCGAAGCGCGCGCGCCCCGGGAGGATTCCGGAACGGAGGGCGGGCTTGATGACGCGGACGGGGGAGCCCGGCCCCATGATCGCATCGGCCTACAGATCGCGGATCCGGACAAGGGGTTGCGCCGGCGTTACCATACGGGGCAGGGGACCGGCGTGGTGGTTCTGGGGGTTGAGGACGGAAGCCGGGCGGAAGCCGCGGGGTTGAAGGAAGGCGATTTCATCGTCGAGGCCGACAACCGGGATGTGGGCAACACCAAGGAACTGCAATCCGCCGTCGTCAAGGCCAGAAAAAAAGGGAAGCTGGTGTTGAGGGTGAAGCGGGGGGACGAGGTATTCTACGCCGCCGTCCGGTTCGGATAGGTTGCGCCAATCCCGGAAAAAGCAAAGGCGGGCCCCTCGCTCGCCTAAGGGGCCGTGGCGTCGAATTCGCCGAACTGGACGGCGGGAGCCGCTGAGCATCATGCCGAGGCTGGCGGTGTCGCCCTTGACGGCGAAGTGCAAGCTGCCTTCGGCATAAGGCGACCTTTCGGCGGTGGGCAGAGCAAGCCCACCATGGCGCCCGCGATCGGGGCATTTTGCCCTTTGGGAGCGTTCCCTCCGAAATCCTTCAATCCATGCCCGATCGGCAGAAATCCCTTGCCCATCCGGACCCCTTGCTTGCATATTCCAAGACGTGGAAATGGAACGCATAGCGATGAATCAGGCGGTCCGCCAGGCCCTCAGGACCTTGGGGCGGTTCCCCTTGGTGCTTTCCGCCGGTCTGATCGGAACCGTAGCGGCGCTTTGGCTCAACCACATTCCGTTGACGGATGTCGATGCACGCACCATGGCCGGAAATCTGGTGATGACCGCTTGGCTGGGCGTGGCCCTGCTTTTCTCCCTGGCCGTGCTGGCGGAAAGCCGCCGCTGGCCCTGGTGGATGGCATTGGCGGCGCAGGGGGCCGGATTGGTAGCCTTGGCGGGTTTCCACCACTCCCTGGTCATGAGTCCTTATCCGGTTCGGATATCCCGTTTCTGGCTCGGTATGTTGGCCGTGCATCTTTGCGCGGCCTTGGCCTCGGCCCTGAGCCGAGGCGCGACGGTGGACACCTTCTGGCGCTTCAATCAGAAGCTCGCGGCGCGCCTCGGGCTTTCCCTGGCTTACGTCTCCCTCATTTACATCGGCCTTTCCGTGGCCCTGGCGTCGGTCAAAAGCCTGTTCGAGTTGGATATCCCGGACGGATGGTTCTTGGACCCGGGAATTTGCGCCCTGGGAATATTCAATACCTGGTTCTTTCTGGCGGGAGTGCCGGTTCCCGCCCCCCCTCGTGCCGCGGCCTCCCTGCCCGCTATGGAAGGAGCCGCGGAAACGCTGGAGTCCTTATATCCTCGTCAACTCCGGGTGCTGGCGCAAGTGATCCTGATGCCCCTGGTCTGCGTCTACATGCTTATCGTCTACGCCTATGCGGTGCGCACCCTGATGATCTGGCGTTGGCCGACCGGATGGGTAACCTACCTGCTCCTTTGCTTCTGCGCCTTGGGTTTGCTTTGCCTATTCTTGATCCAGCCCTTGGCCGATAAAGGCGGCAACCGCTGGGTCAAGGCGTACAGCCGTCACTTCCATTTGGCTTTGTTTCCCGTGCTCATCCTGCTGTTCGCGGCTATCGGCAAGCGCGTGCAGGAATACGGCATCACTGAAAACCGCTATTTCGTACTCGCCCTGGGAGTGTGGCTTTCCGGCATCGTGCTGTATTCCGCCCTGGACGCCCCCCGAGATCTGCGCATCCTTCCGGCATCATTGTGCCTGGTCGCTTTGCTGGCATCGTTCGGTCCCTGGGGCGCCTTCGAGGTTTCACGCAGGAGCCAGATCCAGCGCATGAAGGGGCTGCTCGAATCCCAGGGAATGCTGGTGGGCGGCAAGCTGGCCAAGGCTCCGGGCAGGATTCCCCGGCGCGTAGCCCGGGAGATAGGAGGTATCGTCGACTTTCTCGAGGAACGAGAGCGGCTTTCCGACCTCAAGCTGTGGCTTCCCGCCATGGACGATGATTCCGGTCAGACCCATTCCGTGGCCTGGCATAAAGCGCTGGAAGGAAAATTCTCGCTGCTGGAAGCGCTGGAGCTTCCCTTCATGCCGCCGGAAGCCACCGGTCCCGGGCGGGCGGAAGCGGTCGCGTTCTCCTGCCGGGGGCTTTCCCCATCGGTGCGAAAGGTGACTGGATTCGATTTCCTTTACGCGGACTTCCGCGCGCTGCCGGAGCCCGGTCCGCTTGCCATGACCGGATCGGAAGCCGCTCCCGCCATGGCGGATGGATTCCGATTCGAGTTCGACACGACCACGGGCCACATCCGGTTCCATTCCAAGGATACTCTGGGACCCGTTCTGGACCTGGGCGAACATTTCCGGAAACTGCGCGATCGATACCCGGACGCCTATGATCTAAACCTGCCGGAAGAGGAAATGACCCTTGAGGGCGAGGACAAAGCCATGAAGGTCATGGTCAAGTTGCGCAACCTGAGCGGTGAAGCGGATCCGGAAGGCGCGCGACTAAAGGGATTCTCCGCCGACGT
>JALYSE010000141.1 GCA_030854955.1 Fibrobacterota bacterium
CCCAAGAACTGACCGCCGCCGCCTGATCGCGGCCTCAACCCGGCATTTCCGTTCAGATAGGCTGGCCTTCGAGCAGCGGCATCGGGCCCTTTTCCCGGAACGTGTACCTGCGGTTGCTGACTGTCTGGGTCAGCACCAGGACCTGCTCATGGTATTTAAGGACCGTGCCGGGATAGGCCGTTCCGCGAATAAGGATCTGGCAGGGTTCATGGTGGTAAAGCACCTTGGATAATTGGACCAGGTCCTTGCGAAGCACGCCGATCCATCGATCCAGGATTTCCATCGCCCCCTGGGTCCGCTTCTGCAAAAGGACGTCCTCGTCATTGGCGCCGCGGCGCAGACGGATGACCCCGGCCAACTGATTGTCCATGTCGCGCAGAAAGTCCAGATCCTGCATGTTCTGTTGGAGCCGGGCGTTCTTCTCCGACATCACCGCTTCCACCTCGAAATCCTTGCCCACTTCCAGGATGGTCTTGCTGCCGGCCTCCGAGCCGACGTTGAAAAAGTCCATGCTTTCGCCCGCGAGCAGGTGGCCTCCGAGCACCGAGTACTTGCCATACCGCATCTGGATGGTCTTGCGGGCCAGGAGTATGCTGTTGATGATCTCGTTGAACACCACGATGTGGGAATGCGATTCGATGCGCTGGTTATGGAGGTAGCCGATAGTGACGGAACTGAGGCGCGATTTGATGATGCCGCCTCCCATCCCGTTCACGCCGCCCCTGATGACGATGGCTCCGTCGGACCTGATGACGCTGTCCTCCACGGTGCCGATCACCTCCACGTCCCCGATGGAGCAGATCTCCATCCGACTATGCACATCCCCCAAGACCTTGACCGCCCCAGGGAAATCAATGTTGCCCGTCTTGAGGGAGACATCGCCGGCGACGTCCAGGACCTCGACGACCTCCGGGATGCCGTGGCGCAAGGCCAGGCGGCCGGAGACGGTGGCCTTCAGGAAAAGGGGGTCGAGTCCTTCCAGGGCCGTGTTCCGGCCGGGTTCCGAAGCGTACTGGCGGGCTTCGGGTGGGAGGATTTCCTCTCCATGCACGTTCATTCCGGGCTCGCCGGCGGTGGGCGGAAGGACCTGGGCCAGGCGCGTGTCCTTGGCCACCGTGCGGAAAAAGGAGAAGTCCTTGAAGTCGATGCTTCCGTCCGAAGCGGGCATGGGCACTTCCGGCTCCGGATCCACCAGCATGGACAGGCTGCCGTCCTGGCCCGGAATCGGCGGACGGCCGCGGGCAATCAGCAGGGTCAAGGGAAGGTGATCCTGATTGAACCGGTTCAGCGCGGCCTGGATTTCCGCCTCGGGAACCATGCACACCACCCCCTGTTCGCGCAGGGCGTTCCGGACCATTTCCATTGTCACGGTCCAGTCATTCAGGTAATTGCCACCCAGCACTAGGTTCGCCGACATCATGTCATCAGCCGCCACCACCTGGCAGGTGGGAAGGCTGTCGGATCCGAGCACCTTGATCTGCCCGTCTTCGATGATGAGGGCGCCCTCGCAGACCGCGATGACTTTCTTCTCCTTGAGAAAAAGGGACTTGCCGAAGGGAGGCAACCGATCGCGGAGGCTCATGGAAGGAATGGTAGCTCCGAACACGTCGCACCCCTCCTGGCCTTTAGCCACGGCCTGGAAGCTCATGACGGTCGCACCGGAGCTTACCCAATAGGCCGGGTCGATGGACGCGCGAATGCTTTCGACCTCCCAGGCATCGGCCTTACGGCGGAGATCGGCGATGGCTTCCGCATTGGTGAGGTAGGAGCAATGGAATACCAGACCTTGGGGCTCGTCGTGAATGGGACCGCGGCCTTGCGCCACGTCCACGTCCTGGACGGCCTCCAGGTCCTTGGCCAGGGTCGAATCTGGGGCGTAGGTCAGGGTTTGGGAAATCCATTGTAGGATGCTGTCGCGGATGCATGACGAAGCGATGCCCTGGGATTCCAGGAACGCGCGCAGCCTGTCGACGCCTTCGAGTCCGCTGGAGCCGGCCCATTGGTTGCGCCAGACTTCTTGATCGAATGCGTCGATGCGGAGCTTGGCGCCCAACCCGTCGCCGGATACGGAAACGCTAAGCTTCGGCACTTACCGCCCTTTCGACCCGCGAGAGCACCTCGAGCAGCTTCGTCTTGTCCTTCGGCTTCAAGGCGGGCGGGTGACGGAGGAAATCCATTACCTTGTCGACTTGCCGCAAGTCCAACGGCTTGGCCAGGCAGGCCAGCACGTTGGGGTAACGTGAAAGTTCCGTTCTCCGCAATTCCAATTCCTTCGAGGGCATAAAAAGAACGATTGGGGTGGTGACGCCTGCGCGCGCCAATCCTTTGACGATGCGAAGTCCGTTAATGGTGTTTTCGCGCAAGGCGAGGAAGATCAGATTGTAGTTCTGGACCAAGGCCATGTGAAAACCCTGGACACCTGTATCACTGGTCTCCCAAATGAAACCACGGTTTTGGAAGCGGGTCTCCAATAATTTGAGGATCGCAGCGGGGAAATCGATATGGAGAACCCTAGGGATATTCTTCCCGGGCGTGGCTGGGGTCTGCACTTTGGAAATTAAATCACAGCTGGCCCTCGCAAGTCAACGAAATAGCCCATTTCGGGGATCAGGAATAGTATGATCGTCATGCTCATGAAGGAATCGGTCGTCAGGGATCTGGTTGGCAACAACCTCGTCCGCCTCATCAACGGCGGCCTGCAAGGGGTGTATGCGGACGCCTATTCAGGCAGGCCCATCAAAACCGGAACCAACTACATGGTGCAATCCCCCATCGTGGTCACCCAGCTCGCCTTATCCCCGGCCTCCCAGATTCTCTCGTTCCTGACCATGGAAACGGACAGTATGTTGCGCCTGGGCAAGCGGATGCTGCCCGATCAGCCCCGGGACGAAGCCCTGAAACTGGTGATTTCCGCCAATGCGGAAATCCTGAATTTCGTCTCCTCCCGCCTGTCCTGGCTTTTGTCGAAGCTTGAAAACGTCCCCGATACCGAGATTTCACCCCCAAAAGTCGGCAATTTCTTGGGATCCCAGGCCTACCGCATCCGCGCCGAAGAGGGGGTGTTCTACGAATTCACCTGCAGTCCCCAGAATCTGGCCTTCAAATTCGCCGTCAGCATCCAGGCCCTCGCATGAAAGGAGAATCCATGGATAAGACCGTGGTCATCGTCGACGATTCGAAGTTCCAGACCCTGCAATTGGGCCGGTTTTTCGCCGAGGTGATGGGATTTAAGGTTTGCGCCACGGGCGAAAACGGCGAAGAAGCCGTGGATCTGTACCGCGTCCACAAACCCGCCTTGATCACCATGGATTTGACCATGCCCAAGCTGGACGGCCGGAGCGCCCTGTCTCAAATCATCGATGAATTTCCCCATGCCCGGGTACTCGTGATTTCGGCCGTGAAGGGACCGTTATTGCTTGATTGCCTGGCCATCGGGGCCAAGAGCTATATCGAGAAGCCCCTCCGCTTCGACAAGGAGGATTTCGTGCGGGACTTCAAGGCCACCGTCGCCGAGATCCTCGAGTCTCAGTGAAACGGATCTCCCATTAACCGCAATCCCATGGACGCCGGCAGCGCAGGCTTCTTTCTTATTAACCTCGACGGTACCGTAACGCCTTCCGCGGCATTGGCCGATCTGGCCTCGGGCTTTGCGGCGGCGCCGGGCAATGAATCCGCAAAACGCGGCGATGCGGATCGCGCCGGCCGCATCTCCCTGAACCAAGCCCTGGGGCTCAATGCGGACCAGGAGATCCAATTCATCAAATGGCTCGACCTGGTACGCAAACGCCATCGCAATTTGCGCTGGGACAAACTTGCGCCCCTGGCCCCGGTCCAGGAGGTCTGGTCCGGGAAAGGCGAGGACGAGGGCCACGTACGGCTCACCTACCGCAAGCTGGAGGACAGCGAGGGAAACCTGTCTGCCATCGCGGTTTTCGCCATCGACACCGCCCCCAGCCGGGCCATGGCTCGCCAACTGGAAGAGGAGCGGCAGCGACATAAGCTGGAAATCCGCGACGTGCTGGCCTTGGCCGCCAATCCGCCCGAAACCGTGGGTGCCTTCCTGGAAGATGCGCGCGTGCGCGTGGAAGCGGCCAAACGAGAATGGGACGCCTATCTTGCGACTCGAACGCGCGCCGGGGAGAAGGTTCCCGGCCTATGGAAGGGTTCCACCGCGGAAAGCCCCGGCCAGCGCCTGTTCCGCGAACTGCATATGGTCAAAGGCAACGCCGGCGCTTTCGGATTCGAGAGCCTGGCCGCCGGAGCCCAGGAATCCGAGGACCTCTTGGAGGCCCTGAAACATCCCAACGCGGGAGCGGAGAGAACGACGGTGCGGTTCACATCGGCCTTGTCCGCCTTGCGAACCCAACTGGACGAACTGCTGCGGGCCATGAAGCTTATCGCAGGCGAAGGCCAGGACGCCATGGCCCGCATCTTGAAATGGAAAATGGATCGCCTGGTGGCCGGCGCCTCGGACCTCGATCTGGGCAAACTCGATCCTCCCTTGCGGGCCGTCATCGAAGCCACCCGCAAGCTGCCGTTCCTGAGCCCCGCCTACCTGACGCGTAAGTACCGGAACCTGGTGGAACGCATCGCCCGCAATCTGGGCAAACAGGTCAACTTTCGCGTCACCAGTAATACGGGGGACATCCATCCCGAATCCTTCTCGCGCGTTGACGAGGCCTTGGTGCACATTCTGCGCAATATGGTCGACCACGGCATCGAATCCCCTGCGGAACGGGAGTCCGGGGGCAAGGGCGAGGCGGAAATCGGATTTGAGTACGTTGCCGAGGAGGATCGCGTCTTCCTCCGGGTACGTGATGACGGGCGGGGCATGAATCCGGCAGTCATTGCCGATCGCGGCGTGGCAATGGGACTCGTCACCCGCGCCGAAGCGGATTCACTGGACGACGTGGGCAAGCTGGGACTTATCTTCATGGAACGGTTCACCACGCGGCACGAAGCGGGAATGGTCTCCGGCCGGGGCCTGGGGCTCGCGTTGGCCGCCCGCTGCGTAACCGATCGCGGAGGCAACATCTACGTCTACTCCCAACCGGGGGAAGGCACGCGCTTCGCCATCGAATTGCCGCCTATCGGTCAGAAAAAACTCCTGCTGTAAAATTGGCTGCCAAGTACGCGGCAAGGAAAAGGCGGATCAATAAGGTTTGCAGACCAATCGGCATGCCCAGCTCAATAGCTCAGGCCCACTTGCCAATACAGCTTTTTCCAATCCTCGATCAAGCCCAGCTTCATGCCGACGACGAATAGGCTGAGCTTCGCTTCTGCTCCGGTCTCGGTCTTGGAAAATCGTTCCCAACGGTTTTCGTTGAACAGGGTCACCGAACCGGCGAAGGTCCCCTTTTCATCGACGCGCCTTCCGGCCACGAACCCGATGCCATACCGGTTCGATTTCGTGCCGATTTCTTCGGAGATATACGGGCCGGTGATGGTTCCCATCCATTCCTTGCTTTTCCAGAATTGCGCGATCAGATCGTACTCGAATGAGAAGCCATTGTAGGGACCGTACCAGAGGCCCACCATGCCGTTCATACGTTCGTCCGCCCTTGCGGCACCGGTCAGAATCAGAAGAACGAAGAATCGTGCCAGGATTTTCATATCGACCTCATACCTTCCAACTGTTTCCACAACCTTCGCAGGTAAGCATCTCCGTGTATCCCACCAGCCTGTTCACAATGGATCCTATTCCTGTCTGGGCCGCCTCCACTACGGGAATCCTGATGAGCTTCTTGGAATGGCACACGGAACAATATTCGTTCCGATCCAGCTCTTCTTCCACCGAAACCACATCGTCGCCGATATCAATTTCCGACTTGAGGATTTCCACGGCCGCTTCCGAATCCTTCCGCTTCGCCATTAGGCGGATGCCGCCGATAGCGGCGGTATGGAACCAATTGATGCGGGCATGCTCCCCGTCGAAGATATCCGAATGGATGCCGTTCATCTCCAGTTTCGATTTCGCAAGGTCAGCCAGGATGATGGTTGGATAATTCCCCACCTCCACCAACTCTTCCCTGGTCGGTCCTTCGGAACCTTCCGTTCCTCCATTGCCATCATCCATTACGATCATTTCTTCACGCCTTCCATTTACCTGCTAAGATACGCTCAAACCGAATCGCCCAGGTAAATGGTTTCGCTGGTTTCGCTGGTTTCGCCGCTTTCGCCTGCGCCCAGCCGCCCGGCCAGTACCCGGGGGAAAAACGCCGCTTCGGCCAGGATGGAAACATCCAGCCACTCCAATCCCACCTGCCCGGCGTCCGGGGAAAGCGGGTGGGACAGCGCCGGTTCCAGCAGGCGGCATTCGAAATACAGGTTTACGAAATGCATCTTCCCGTGGACGTCCTTGAAGAGATGGTTGCTACCCACATACTCCTGCACGTAGCGGAGCCTGCCCACCTCGACCTTGGCCCCCAATTCTTCAAGGCATTCCCGCTTCAAGGTGTCGGCCAGCAATTCCCCGGGATCCTGCCCGCCCCCGGGCAGCACATAATAACCGCCGATGTCCCCCTGTTTGCGGAGGCAGAGCACCTTTCCGTTTTCGAGGATCAAGGCCTTGGCGGCGTACCGGAGGGTTCGGGAGGACATGGCATAAATCTACTCAAAGCGTAAACGAGACCTGAGCCAAGGGATCCTCGCAGCCGGAAACCTCTGGCGCCACCCATAATGCCAGATATCGGTTCCTCGCCACCTCGGGACTTTCGACTCGTCACCGGTGGGGCGCTTTTTTACGAGTTTTCTTTCCTGCCACGGGGGAAAATGCTAAAATAGAAGTCATATGAAGCTCTCGAGCACGAACTCCGCCGCCAAGACCATGACGCCCAAAACCACGGTTTGCGTCCATGGCAATATCGTCAACCCGGAATACCCTGAAATTATCGACGAGGTTTCCCGCAAAGGCTGGGGAACCACCTTCTGGGGCAAGGAGAACACCACAAATTGGTTCCACATTCCCCTTTCCGTGCCCAATTTCCTAGACGGCGGACGCCCCAAGCTCACCAAGGTCTTCATCTTCTTCCACAACACGTCCCGTTCGACCATCAACGCCGTGCATATCTATGACGGTCCCCGCCTCATCAAGGCCCACGACAATTTACGCCTGGCCGGGGATCATGCCCGTGTTCTGGACCGGGCGAATTCCTTTAATATCGATCCCCCATGCGAGATCCTTTTCGGATTGGGTCTCTCCGTAAGCGTACAGTTCCCGGCCTCGACGGAACAAAAGCCGCCCCGATGGATTCTGTTCACCACCGCTGGAGCCGAATTTCGGATCTGAGTTACTTCGGGTTCGCGAAGGGAACCTTCTCCCAATCAATGGGATGCTTGTCCAAATCATAGATGCGCACGACCGATTCGTTATCCAATGGATCAGAATTCATCACTAGGGCATGGGTGCCGGGAATCCAGATCGGTTTGCCGATCCACAGATCCGGAAAATCCCCGATGCGGGTGATACGGGCCGCAAATCCTCCCTTTACCTTTTCCACGCGCGCCACATGCACCACGGCTCCTTTGGCCGATGGGAACTCTTCCGGGTCATGTCGCGTGATCATCACGAAATAGCGGCCGTCGTCAGATATGGCACATTGGCTCAGGCTGTTCTCTGGTATGGGGACCGTGCCGCCTTCGAAGAGGCGATGGATGGACCCCTCCCCCTCCGGACTCAACAGGTAGATTGAGGAGGGGATGGTCATGGAATGCACGCCCATCAAGGCCCAACCCTGGGAACTGATATGGAACCGGCGATGGAAATCGGGAAGTGAATCCTTGTCCCGGTTGAGCAACTTCAACAAGGGATGGTCCCTTTCGTTGAGGTCGAAATCCGTGGCGGAGAAATGGGAGGTCTTGGCCACTTCTCCCTCCACAGCGGTGGGAGCGTAATGCCGATACAGGATGAAATCCGGACCCAGGTACGAATCGGCGTAATGGTCCATGGGGTGGGTGGAATAGGTCCCCTTTTCGATGTCCACCTTGACCAGGATCAAGGGGGTGCCACCCATATCGGGCACTTCGAACATTCTCGTCGGACCGGTAAGGGGGACCAGGGCTTTGCGAAAGCCCGGATCGACCGCCATCCAATCTTCTCCACGGTTGTTCCTCGGATCCAACATGAGCATGTCCGGCTTTCTGCTGTCGGGTTTGCGATAGAGGGAGATGCCGCGGCCCTGGTAGATTAGGAAGGTCTTGTGGTCAGTGGTCGCCACAATCCAAGGAGTGCCGAAGAATTCGTCCCAGGAACCGTCAGAAAATCCGAATCGGGCGGTTTTCAATTCCAATTCCATGTTTCCGGAATCGTAGCGGGCCCAGCCGAAATCCTTGCCCCAGTTCAATTGGAAATGGCCGGCTATCAGGCCCCGGCGGATGTAGCTGACCTCGTATCCCTGGAATTCAATCCAGCCGTTCCCCTTGGACTTTCCTTTCATCGCCATTCCTCCCGTACATCCCCAAAACGCCAAAGCAGCCAACCACAACGATAGGCCGCGCCACACATTCATCCCGATACCTTGCCCCGGTTGGCATAGATTTCCGCCATGGTCAAGGCGGGTTTTTGATAGGCGGCGGGCGCCGGTTTATTGAAAATGGATTCCAGGTGCGGACGCAAGTCCTTGAGTTGATCGTTTTTCAGGCGCTTGCCATTGTCAAGATCCGTGGCCAAAAGCGGCCAATCGCTGCCCCAGAGCATGCGATCGAGAATGAACCCTCCTTTGTAGGCCCTGGCCCAATGGTAGAAATTCCGGATCTGTCCCCTCAGGTCGGCCCTGCTTTCGTGGATTTATTGCAGAATTGGCTTAAATTTGGCATGTCTGGACAAAAAATCCCCCCTCAAGTAGGTACCTTTCCTAAGAGATGTCCACTTCTGAAAAACTTGACCACCTCATCAGCGGGCTAGGGGATTTAACCAGCAAATTAATCCTATTGGTCGGGTCATCTTTGGGACCCAGAAAAGGTAAGTCGGATATTCTCAGGAACCTTGGCGAACGGACTAAAGCCACACCCCTGAAAGTCGGCATTGAACTCGGCCGCTCTTTGTCAGCCATCTCCAAAAATAAGCGTGCATTTGCTGTAAGTGAACTGCTTCGCGAACTTTCCGATCAGCATGCCTTCGGTGGATTGGTTTTAATCGACAATATGGAACTGTTGTTTGACCGAGACCTTCAAGCCAACCCTCTCAATTTGCTGAAACAACTGGCTCATTCCAAAAGGGTAGTTTGGCCCGGCCGGCACCTACCAAGAGGGGCGATTGATTTACGCGGCAAAAGGTCATCCTGAGTCTAGCGATTACAGTTGCGAAGGTGTGCTCGACTACGAAACCAGCTTGAACCATAGCCAATAAGCCAGCATCGGAAAAAAGAACAAATGAAATTCGGCGACTTGATTCAACTTGAGGGACTCGATCAGGACCTGGATAAGCTTCTAGCAGGATGGCGAAAAACTCTGCTCGATAACTTGGAAGATCCAGTTACAAAAGAAAGTCTGGTCCTGCTTTCCCCCAATGACCAGAAACTGATCGAAGCTTTTTTAAAGGCCAAATCAGCCCTTTTGACAGGTGGCGCCCAGGCTAAGGGTGTCTCTTTATCAAAAAGATTCCCGTATTTCAGTCTCCGTCTTATGCTGGGGCGCAGTAATCGCCACGTACCCATTCTTTGGAAAAATCGCCGAGCTTATCGGACGACTTTCTGCATTGCAAGGTGACTGTACTTCTGCGGAAATCCACCGTCGGATGAGTGAAATCTACGGTGAGCGTGAAGGGACCCGAAGAATGACCGAAATTGTGATCCAGTCCCAAGCAACCTGGGGAGTCGTGGAGCGGGTTGAAAAAGAAATTGCATCGTTCGACTCGCCTATGTTGTTTCGAATGATCCGAATTTGGAATTGCGGTCGGAAGGACCAAGTAACCAGTTTGTGATGCTTCGGTTATCTTCGTAAAATCAGCCATTTGGATTCTTCCTGCTTCATTTGACTGGTGATTCCCGTCACGCCTAAGGACCCACCGCCTCGACCGGGGTCGCGAAAGGAACCTTTGACCAATCGATGGGATGCTTATCCAGATCGTAGATCCGGAGAAGCGAAGGCTTATCGATGGGATTCGTGTTCACCACCAAGGCATGGGTACCGGGGATCCAGACCGGCGGCCCAATCCACAAATCGGGAAAATCGCCGATCCGGGTGATGCGGGCCGCGAAGCCGCCATTCAATTTTTCCACGCGTCCCAAATGGATCACATGACCCTTGGCCGATGGAAAATATTCCCGGTCATGCGAGGTAATCGTCGCGAAATACTGCCCGTCCCCGGACACGGCACACCGACGCAGGCTTTCGTCCGGAATCGGAATAGTGCCGCCTTCGAACAACCGTTGGATGGAGCCATCCCCCTGGGGACTCAACAGATAGATCGCCGGTTGCAAGGTCAGGGAATGTACGCCCATCAAGGCCCATCCCTGCGGGCTTATCGCGAACCGTTCCATGAAATCCGGAAGCGAATCCTTTCTCCTGTTCAGCAAGGTCACCAGGGGATTCTCGCGATCCTTCAAATCGAAATCGGTCGCGGAGAAATGGGTGGTTACGGCACTCTCGCCCTCGGATTTTCCGGGAGCGTAATGCCGCCATAGGATAAAGTCGGGACCCAGATAGGAATCGGCGTAATGGTCCATTGGATAGGGAGTGAAAGCACCTTTGACCAGATCCACCTTGAAGGGGACCAAGGGGGTTCCGCCGAGATCAGCGTCTTTGAACATATTAATCTTGCGCTGCAAAGGCACCATGGCCTTTTGAAATCCGGGATCCACCGCCATCCAATTCGCCCCGCCGTTATACTCCAGGTCAAGGACCTGCATGTCCGCCTTGTTGCTGTTCGGCTTTCTGAACAGGGAGATTCCACGCCCTTGATAAATCAGGAACGATTTGTAATCCGGCGTGGCCACATGCCAGGTAAGCGTGGAAAAATCATCCCAGGATCCATCTTCATAACCGAACCTGACCGACTCCACCTGCAATTCCAGGCTTTCTGCGTCGTACCTCGCCCACCCCAGATCCTTGCCCCAATTCAAGAGGAAATGTTTGGCGTGGGTGCCCGGTCGCATATTAGCGACATCGCGTCCTTTGAATTCAAGCCAGCCATCCGGCAGAGAAACACCCTTCATCGTTAATCCTCCCGTACAATGCGTCAATGCCATACCCACGAGCCATACCAGAACAAGCCGGAAATATCTCATCCAGACACCTTCTCCCGGTTTCCATAGATTTCCGCCATGCTCAATGCCGGATTATGGAAAGCAGGCGGCGCTGGTTTCGTCAGGATCGATTCCAAATGCGGACGTAATTCTTTGAGATTGTAAAACCGAACGGGGTTGACGACTGCCATCCGGAACCACAATTCCGGATCCAACTGCATCCATTCCCGCGCGTTCATGTCCACGTAGCCTTTGAGCTGATCGGTTTTAAGCTTCTTTCCTTTTACACTGTCCGTAGCCAGCAACGGCCAATCGCTTCCCCATAGCATCCGATCCAGAATGAAGCCCCCCTTATAAGAGCGCGCCCACCAGTAAAAGTTCCGGATGGATTCCCGATTCTGATCGGTGATAAAGAAAAAGCTGACGTCGAAGTGGACCTGGTTTTCCGGCCGCATGAGTTTACAAAGGCCGTGGATGAGGGGATTGGTTTTCTTTTCGTCCGGAAGCCCGCCCGGATCGGTTTCCGGAAAACCGTAGATCAGGCCGGTCTCCTCGTCCGTGGAGCCGGCCGGAAATTCCTTATCCCCGAAAAAATCATAGCCGCAGAAATGCGCCAGGCAGAGCTTGAGGCCCGGCCAACGCGATATCACTGGCTCCCAGGCGGAAGGGAAAACATATTGGCAATCAAACCAGGCGATTTTCAGCCGCAACAACCGCCGTTCCATTTCCTTCCATTTGAAATCCACAATCCCGAAACGCAAATCCCGGATATGTTCCCTCAGGTCCTTTT
>JALYSE010000343.1 GCA_030854955.1 Fibrobacterota bacterium
TAGTCTACGCATCGTGACCGAAGACAAGGATGGCGATGTGGCGACCTTGGAAAGCCTTTCCAATCCACCCTGGCCGCGCTGTGGCCAGGGAAGCTACGATACCAAGACCGGCACGCTCACCTTCACACCTTCCTTCCAATGCGTGGGCTCCGGGGAGACCACCTTCTCGGCCCTGCTGTTCCGCGCCAAGGATAATGGAAGCCCTTCCGAGACCGGTCAGATCTCCGCGCGCATTACCGTCCAGGATTCCAACAGCGCGCCCAGGTGGAGCGTCCTTTCCGCCGCCATTCAGGGCCGGGAAGGCATGGAAATGAGCTTCGACCTGGCTCCGTATTTCCAGGGCGACGACGAGAAGGACGGCGTGGACTTCACCGCCACCCATGGTTCGGTGGACAAGGCCTCCCTGAAATGGACCTTCACCCCCGGCTTCCGCGACGCTGGAACTAAGGAATGCGTCATCACCGCTTCGGATTCCCACAAGCCTCCGCTCAGCTCCACGTTCAAACTCATGCTGACCCTCTCCGATTCCGTGCGCCTGGTGGACGTGGCCATCCTGTCCCCGATCTCGGGATTCATTTCCAAGGATACTGTGGTGGCCGTTAAGTGGTCCATCGGGGATCAGGAGCAGGCCACGGAAACCTTCGAAGTGCTTAAAACCGAGGGCGTCAACATCATCCAGCGATCCTTCCGTGATTCCCTGGGGAACAACGGCACCGATTCGGTGACCGTGATCCGCGACAGTCGTCCGCCTATGGCGCCCCGGGTCATGGTACCGGCCCTGGTCAACACGCCCGCGCCGCGTTGGACCTGGAAGTCCGGCGGAGAGGGAAACGGAATGTTCCGGGTGCGTCTGGACAATCCGGATCCGGCCGCCCCCATGGCTGAACTGTTGGATACCGTCTATATGCCTTCCCTCAATCTTGCGGAAGGCCGGCATGTGCTCTATGTGCAGGAGAAGGATGATGCCGGTAATTGGTCCGCCTTGGACAGCGGGGCCGTGGTAATCGACCTGACGGCGCCCATCGTCAAGATCCTCAGCCCCCTTCCCGGTATCTGGACCAACGCACTTTCGATCGACGTGAAGTGGACGCTGAACGGGGTGGAACAGGCGACGCAGGCGAGCGAACCCCTGCCCAACGACGGCGTCATCTTGATCCGCCGCGAAGCGTTCGATAGCGCCGGTAACCGCGGCGCTGATTCCATCATCATTCTGCGCAGGAGCGCGGCTGGATCCGCGCCTGCGGTTTCGGGTTCGGCCTCTCCCGCGCGCGCTCCGGAATGGACCTGGACCGGCGGGGGCCAAGGAGGCACGGGCAACTTTCGCATCGGTTGGGGAGCGGGCTTATGGTTCGATACCCTGACCGCCCTGAAATACTCCGGACCGGCGGACATCCCGGAAGGACCGCAAACCCTCTACGTCTCCGAATCCGATTCCGCCGGCAACTGGAGTTCGCCGGGCAGTTTCCTGATCACCGTCGATCGCACCGCTCCCGTCCTGCAAATCACCGGTCCGGACGCCGAGTCCGCCATCGCCTCCATTGATCCCACGATCACGGGCACGGCGGTGGAGGCCAACGGGTTAGCATCGGTGCGCTGGTCCGGCCCCGGGATTGGAGCGGGCGAGGCGCTGATGGCGGGAGCCTCCTGGTCCATCGCCTCCATCGCTTATCCTCCGGGCGATATCACCGTAACCGTGACGGCCACGGACGTGGCGGGCAATGTCGGCGCGCCGCTCAGCGTGGTCATCCACAAACGGCCCAATGTGCTGTTCGTGCGCAAGGGGTATGCGGGCAAGGGCACTTCCTGGAAGGACGCCCACGGAGACCTATGGCAGGCGGTGGCCGGCCGGGCTTCCGCCACCCAGATATGGGTCGCCGAAGGGGAGTATCCATCCGCTTCGGACGGAAGCGGATCCTTGGACATACCCGCAAACTTGAGCGTGTACGGAGGCTTCAAGACCGATGGTTTGGGACTGAGCATCGCGGAGCGCAGCGTTGCGGATCCCAAGACGATCATAAAATGCGACGGCCCTGGAACCGGTCACGCCGTGCGCATGCAGGGGCAGAAGTCGCTCTTGGACGGATTCCGGATCATCGCAACCGGCGGCGGCCTGCTGGGCGACAGCGACAATATGGCACGTAACGTCTGGATTCTCGGCGCCGGCGGACTCGCACCGGTGCAGGTCATTTCTTCCAACCATGGAATACCCTTCAACTTTGAAAACTGCCGCATCGAGGGTGCCCTCAACGCGGATAAGGCGGCCCTTACAGTGGGAGCCAACGCCAGGGTAGTGCTTTCCAATTGCTCCATCTCCGGCAACGTCTCCACCGGCGTGTTATCGGGCGGGGGAATCTGGCTCGATGAGAAGGCGAAAATCACCGCCTTGGGGCTGTCCCTATCCGGCAACGCCGTTCCCGATAGCGTGGGGGTCAAGGCCGTGCAGATGCGCGTGGAGGAAAAGGCGGACGCGGACCTGGAGGGAACCGTTGAAGGCGGCATCGCCGGGATCGAGATCGCTCCGGGTGGAAAGGTGAAGCTGAACGGGATCGATTATCCCTGACGAGGATTCGGAAGGGGCCACATTTCTTCAAGTACGGGCTGGGGTGTTATATTTAATCCAGCGCCGATTCGGATAGGGTGGACATGCCCCTGACTGGCGGTTTCCGATAAACTTAGCCTAGCAAAATACCCCATGAATGCCGTAGAAATCGAAGCCGCCATCTCGGAACTCGCGGCCCAGCCCTTTGATGGGGCAGAGTTTCCCTTCGGCTTCCTCCAAGCATTCGGCAACAAAGAAACCACGATCAAACGGCTGCGCTCGGGCGACTCCAATAAGTCGGATCTGGGCGGTATTTTACAGGCGAAAAATATCCACATCCTGGTAGCCCACCACGGAAAGTCCACCCAAAGCCTCGACGCCCTCAAGGCCAGCCCCGCTACGACCCGAGGGAAAGTCCGCTTCATCCTCACCACCGATGGCACCGACTTCGAAGCCGAAGACCTGGAAACGGGCGAGACCGTAGCGTGCGCGTATCCGGACTTTCCGGATCATTTCGGATTCTTCCTGCCGCTCGCGGGCATCACCACGGTCAAGCAAATCCGCGAGAGTTCCTTCGACATCCGGGCCACTAGCCGCCTGAACCGGCTCTATATGGAGCTGCTGAAGGACAATGCCGATTGGGGAACCGCCGATCGCCGCCCTGAGATGAACCACTTCATGGCCCGGCTGATATTCTCCTTCTTCGCCGAAGATACGGACATCTTCCAAGGCTCGGATCTGTTCACGGGTGCGATCGAGCGCATGAGCGAACGCGACTCCTCGAACACGCACGAGGTGATCAGCGAAATTTTCCGGGCGATGAATGTAAAGCGGGACGAACGGGAAAAAGCGAACCTACCGCGCTGGGCCGATTCGTTCCCGTATGTGAATGGCGGGCTCTTTTCGGGTAGCTTGGATGTGCCTAAGTTCAGCAAGATCGCGCGCACCTACCTTTTGCATGTGGGAAAACTGGATTGGACC
>JALYSE010000344.1 GCA_030854955.1 Fibrobacterota bacterium
CTCGCCTTATACTGTCCCGCTCACGGACGTCACCACTTTGAATCCTTTGGTAATGCAGGACGGCCAGCATAAGGTCGGATTCGTGGTCCAAGGCCTTTTATTCGGGTCGCCTGAGTATTGGGACGTCATCAGCAGCCGAAAAAAAATGGCCTATGCCAAGGCGAGTCAATACACTCAGGTTGGAAATGAACTCCGTCAAACCGGATCGAACCCAGACTTAATACCGGTGGTTTATACCAATTTGCCCCATGGTTTGGGACGTTATGAGTTCGGAGGTATGGAGAAGACCTTTTACTTAAAAAACCACCTAGGAAGCACCATTGTGGGCGCACCCTCCAATTCTGCCTTGGGATATGACGTTTATGACTACTTCGCGTACGGAAAAGAGGTGAAGGAAGTCAATACCAAGGTTGGAGACCAGAAATTGACGGAGACGTTTACGGGCAAGGAATTGGATGAGAAGATCGGGCTGGATTATTTCGGGGCGAGATATTACGATGCGGATTTGGCGGTATGGATATCACCTGATCCTGCTAGATTTTTCCATAGTCCATATTCCTATTCAGGGAATGGCTATAATCCGATAAATAGCACGGATCCCGATGGCCGTAATCCCGTAGTGATTGCAGGAGTAGTGATCGCTACTGCGGCTCGTAATCCAACGGTGCAGCAATTTGCAGCTTCTATTGGGCCAAGAATCAATCAATTGGGCGCTGCGGGTATGGTGGCTTATAAGAACCAGTATCAACCCGCCGTTGTTAAAGTCGCTACGGGGTTGCTGTTTGTAGGAGGATTTTTTAAGAATGAAATAGCTTCGGGACTAAAGAGTTTATTCGGTGAAGCTACGGCTAATACTTATAATGACGTATATAACGCAATAACTTTTGATGGGACAGCGGGCTCGTACTCCCCTGGTCCAGATGACTTTGGTGAATTGAGTCGAGTGGGTATTGATTATTTGCATCTAGAGGTTAAGGGCTACTTGAATAGGCCTATGGCCGAAATTATGGAAGAGAGACAGCATCTTCAAGAAAAGTATGGGGATTGGAGCCCGTGATGCACTTTTGTATTCTGGCGTTAGTCTTTAATAATGAGTAAAATGGGAAAGAGGGTTTTTAACTGGTCTTTTATTGCCCATTTTGTGGGCGGCATGTTTTGTTTTTTTCGGGTTTATAGAATAATGGATGGCCAAAAGGTAATGGGGACATTGGGTGGTTTCGAAGGCACGGCATCTGTTGTCAACGCCGTTCTCCTTGTCGGGGTTGGAATTTATTTGATAGCCTCCCCTTTTAGGAAAAAAAATACGGTGACTTGGCTTGATATCCTTTCACTAATTGTTTTGCTCATATTTACAGACATCGTGCCCACACTAATTTCTTAATGTCTGAGTGTCGGAACAATCGGCATGCGCCGTATTGGGATGAGCTTCTGTTCCTCCTGATTTTGAAAGGCAATAATATTTTTAGTTTGAACTGAGTCGTTTACGTCTATTTCTTTTGTACGGTTGCCTCAACTATTTTGAGCAACGCACGCTGTTCGGCTGCCGTTTAATATATTTTCGATTTTGATTTTCGATCGCATATAAGGTAAAAGATGAAAAACCAATTATTAACTGCCATTCTCTTATTAGTGGGTTCAGTATTCGCCTCCCCCTGGACCGACGGAGGCGCCGGCATCACCACTCCCGGCTCCGTCGGAATTGGCCTGACCACCACGCCCACTTTCGGCCTGGAAGTAAACGGAACTGTGGGCATCAAAAGCCAATCCACCGCCACGAATGCCTATACCACCTTCCGCATCCAAGGCCCGAACTTCACCCACGGCATAGAGATGGATTTCTTCGGAAACAATGCTTTCACTGGATCCGATTACGGAGCCGGCAAGGGCGGGGCCGCCCTGATGAACGTGAACGCTCTTCCGTTCCTTTTTGGTACGGCAAACGTTCCCCGACTATGGATTCATGGAGACGGAAAAGTGGGCATCGGGTCAACTTCCGCTTTCCTGCCGCGTTCTCCATTGGACGTTGTCTTTAACGGCGCCGTCTTCAACGAGGACAAATCGATAGCTCATTTCACCCACAAGACCCCTACCGGCCGTACCGTGGACCTTACGGTAGATTACCGGGGTTCCACCATTGGCGATGGAACCTTGGTTCTGCGTGAGGATCGAGCCGCCAAGGATTTCATGCTCGTCAACATGTTGGCGACGCCCATCGGGAACCGCGTGGTTTTTCCCAATGGCGATATCGGTATCGGCGGCCCCACCAAGGGAGTCACGCCATTCCCTGATGCCAGACTTTCCATCCAATCGGATGGGGGACAGGGTACGGGTGAAGCCGGAGTGTATCCGACCAAGCCACTGGCCCACATAGTGACCTGGGCAGATGATGGTCCGGCTACGGACAATGACGTGGCGGTCTTTCGCGTTAGCGCTGGGCGCATCAACACCACGGACCCTCGCGCAGGGAATGCCAAGCTTTTTGAGGTCGGTGCGGATGATATCAGGTTGTTCACCGTCCGTGCCAACGGAAAAATCGGGATCGGAAATCCCAATCCCACGGAAAAGCTGGATGTGGCCGGCACCATCAAGGCCAATTCCATCAAGGTTGCCAAGTTTGAAGTGGTACCCGACTATGTATTTGAGAAGGGATACCAACTCGCCTCATTGGAAAAAGTCGAGAGTTTCGTCCAAAAGAATAAGCATTTACCGGAAATTCCCAGCGCCAAGGAAATGCATAGGCAGGGCATGGACCTGGCAGATATGAACCTTCGCCTTTTGAAAAAGGTCGAGGAGCTGACGCTGTATTCCATCGCCCAGGCCAAAGACATAAAAGCGCTCCGTGCCGAGGTGCGCGCCATCCAAGGCAAAGCCAAAAGGTAAGGACCATTGAAGCGGATTCGATTTTCAATTAATGAGGTATTGGTCATGAAAAAGTTTATTTCCCCGGCCCTCTTGGCTTTCGCGCTTTCCGTATCTGCGGCTCCCTGGACCGATGGGTGCGCAGCCGGTATTACGACTACGGGCATCGTGGGGGTTGGGACCACGGCCGTAAATGCCGCCTTGCATGTAAAAGGGGGCAACTACAAAGTCCTGACCTTGGAAACCGGAAACTTGGACAGCTATGTCACCTTGACCGCAAAGCCGACCGGTGCTGGACGATTTGCCTTGAATAGCTGGGGCGGTCAGTCCGGTTTCATATTCGGAACGGGGGATCCTTCTTCAAATGGTTATGGGACTCCCTTACTTCGTTTGCAAAATTTCAGTACCGCAGGCGGGATGGTTTTGCCCAATGCCGGAGCGACGCCTGAATATGCCATGCGCGGCAACCTGGACACCTGGCTTTTCGGATACTATGGCGCGAATGGCGCTGAAGATATCAGCATCGGCACCCAGGACAATACAGGAACCAGGACTTTGACCTTGGCCGCGGGTGGCAAGCCTCGAATGAAAATCATGTCCAACGGCGACGTCGGGATCGGCACGAATTTGCCCGGCGCGCGGCTGGAT
>JALYSE010000142.1 GCA_030854955.1 Fibrobacterota bacterium
GACTTCACTTCGGCCTTAGCCTTGGGCGTCAGCATGCCTTCGGCGAGAGAAGCGATGACCTGATGACCCAGTGCGCCGTAGGCGGAGACGGTCCGCGCGGCCATGAGGCACAGACCGAGAGCCAGAAGAGGGAAAACGAAAATGCCGCGTTTCGGCGAAAGGGGAATTCCTACTCCTCGTCCGGAGCCCAATAAAGAAATACCTGTAAAGGGTCCCTTCAAAATTGCTACCAAGGTTTCGAGGAGCCAGGGAGGAGGATTAAAATCCCCCTCCCTGGCTGATTTGAATGGGCCGTTATTACCCGCGCAACGGACACCACTCGAGGGACACTTAAGATAAGATTTTGCCCCGTGTTTGCAAGCGGCCATCTCGATTCCCCTCCTGATTTTCCACGTATTTGACCATTTTTCCGATTCGCCTTTCGGGAACCATTGTACCGGCCAGGGAGGTGTCGGGGAAAAAAGTCTAAATTTAGGGTTCGAGAACAAACCCTATTCTGGAAAGTACCCGTGGACCAAAAGCAACTCGTGGGCCTGAAAGCGGCCGAACAGGTCAAGAACGGAATGATAGTCGGTCTGGGAACCGGATCCACCGCCACTTTTTTCATCCGGGAACTGGGCCGCCGCATCAAGGAAGAGGGGCTGGCCATCCAGGGAGTCTCGAGCTCCTTTGCTTGCTCCCTGCTGGCGCGGACGGAAGGAATCCCCCTGCTTCCCACCGACCAAGTGGATCATATCGACCTTTACGTGGACGGCGCCGATGAGGTTTCCCCGGAAAAAGGCCTGATCAAAGGCCGGGGCGCGGCCATGGTCGGCGAAAAGCTTCTGGCGGAAACATGCGATGTCTTCATCGTGATCGTGGACGAAGGCAAACTGGTCGATCGGCTCGGGAAGAAATTCCCGGTGCCCGTTGAAGTCATGCCCGCCGCCTGGCGCCTGGTGCAAAAGGGCATTGTCGCCCTGGGTGGTGCACCCACATTGCGGCTTGCTTCCGGAGGCAAGGATGGGCCCGTGGTGTCGGACAACGGAAACCTAATCCTGGACGTGACATTCCCGACCTTAGCTTCGAACACGTCGATGGGCCCGGACTGGAGCGCCCTGGACGCGGCGTTCGACTCCCTGCCCGGCGTGGTGGGCCACGGCCTGTTCCTCCGGTACGCGAAAAAATCCACCGTGATGATCGGAACCCCGCAGGGAGTGCGCTACCTTCCCTGAGGGCGCGCGAAACATCCATGCAAAGGCTATTCACGAATTTCCTCAAAGGCATCCTGATCCTGGCGCCCATCCTGGTGACCGGCTGGGTCATCTGGATCGTGTTCACCAAGATCGACGGTTTGCTCGGCATCCCCATTCCCGGCCTGGGTTTCGCGGTCACCATCGTGTTCATCTTCCTGGTGGGCGCCCTGGCCTCGAACATCTTCTTCGAACGCATCTTCCGGCATTTCGAAAAGGCCCTGACCCGGCTTCCCGTAGTGAAACTGCTCTATTTCTCGATCAAGGATCTGATCGGAGCCTTCGTCGGCGAAAAGAAGATGTTCAACCGGCCGGTGATGATCTCCATGGCCTACCTGCCCCAGGGCCCGGAAATCCCTCTCGCCCCGCCCGGGCGCGATATCAAACTGCTCGGCTTCGTCACCTCCGAGGCCCTGGACTTCCTTCCCGAAGTCGGGAATCTCGTGGCCGTTTACGTGCCCCAGTCCTATAATATGGGCGGATACCTGATGCTGGTGCCCAAGGAAAGCATCACGCCTCTGGCCAACATGGAAAGCGCCAAATTGCTGGCGTTCATCGTTTCCGGCGGTGTGGCCCGCAGCAACACGTGAAAGTATCTTCTTGGAACCCATGAAAGCGCCCGCCTCGATTTTCCTCGCCTGTCTGGTCGCCCTCGCCGGATGCCGGTCGGACAAGAATGTCAGCAAAGGGGGAGAAGAGCCGGCCGAGCGGTCGGAAGGCTGGCAGGATGGCCAATCCGGGGATCGAGCGGGCGGAGCGCAAGGCGGTGACGAGGGTGTCGTCTTCGACTCCATGCCACCGGGCGCCAGACCGCGCCTACCTCCCGGACTCCACGACTTCCAGCAGGTCTTCGCGGACGTGGCGGAAAAGGCCATCCCCGCGGTAGTCAGCATCTACAGCGAACGTACCATCGGCTTGCCGGGCGGCGGATCCCGGTACGATGATTTCCTCGACAACGGCCCGTTCCAGTATTTCTTCGGCCTCCCGGATTCCAAAAAGCCCAACCCGCGGCAGCACAAGGAGACCGGCCTGGGTTCCGGCGTGATCATCAGCCCCACCGGCTACATCCTTACCAACAACCACGTCATCGAAGGGGCCGATCTCATCAAGGTCCGGCTCCACGATGAGACCGAATACGTGGGTGCCATCGTCGGCACGGATAAGCCGTCGGACATGGCTGTCATCAAGATCACAGCGAAAATCGCCAGGCTGCCCACCCTGCCCCTGGGGAACTCGGAAAAGCTGCGCATCGGCGAATGGGTCATTGCGGTAGGCAATCCCTACGGCCTCTCGCATACCGTGACCACCGGAATCATCTCGGCCAAAGGCCGCAAGAACACCGGCATCAACAGTTACGAGAATTTCCTTCAGACGGATGCGGCCATCAATCCCGGCAATTCCGGCGGTGCCCTCATGAATCTCTCCGGCGAACTGATTGGCATCAACACCGCCATCTTCTCCCGCAGCGGCGGCTACCAAGGCATCGGCTTCGCCATCCCAATCGATATGGCCAAGAAGATCACCCAGGATCTCATCCGCGACGGGGAGGTTACCCGCGGATGGCTGGGTGTTTCCATTCAGCCACTCGATCCGGAGGAGGCGGATCTCCTGAAAGCGAAGGAAGGGGAAGAAGCCAAGGTCCTCCGCGGCGCGATGGTGGGTGGCGTGGTCCCGGGCAGCCCGGCGGACAAGACCGGCATCAAGCGCGGAGACATCATCACCAAGGTGGGCCAGCTTGAGATTAAGGACGCGAACGACCTGTTGAACCGGATAGCCCTCCTGATCCCCAACGAATGGGTGGAAATCTGGGTTCTCCGCGAGGGCATTACCCTCAACTTCAAGACCCGCATCGCCAAACGCGACGAGAAGCGAATCGCTTCGGCCCAGAATGGCGACGAGACCGGGAATGCCGCCGGGTCGACAGGTCTGACGGTCGCCGGCCTGGACAAAATGACCCGGGAACAGTTCGGACTGGACAAGACTATGACCCACGGCGTGGTGGTGACCGAGGTGGCGCCGGACAGCCGCGCCGCCAACGGAGGAGTCCGTGAAGGGGACGTGCTCTTGGAAGTGAACCGGGTCGCCATTGTCGACATGGATGGCTTCCGCGTAGCCATGACCCAAGCCAGCAAAGGCAACAAAGTCCTGCTGTTGGTGAGTCGCGACGGTAAAAACACCTTCCTCACCCTATAAGTCCGCAGCCGCGACTCCGGTCGTCAGGGACCCAAGCCTCCGTGACGACCAAGGTCGCTTGCATTATCGGCAATAGGAAGGGATAATGGATGTCTTGGAAGGAACCCGCACCGGAATGAGCACTACCCAGAAAATCACCTCCAGCGGCATACCGTGGACCGAGGAGCAGGTCATTCACTTTCCCGTGGGCCTCCCGGGATTCGAGAACGCGCGGAGATTCATCATCATGTCCGTGCCGGAACACCAGCCTTTCCATTGGATGGAATGCGTCGACGAAGGCAACACCATCCGCTTCGCCATCATCAATCCGCTTTCCTTCCGCCCCGATTACCAGCCCAAGATCAAGAAAGAGGAACTGGTCGGCCTTGAAATCAAGGACCCCAAGGAACTTCTCCTCTACGTGATCGTGACCCTTCGCACCCCCTTGATGGAATCGACCGCGAACCTCATGGGTCCGTTGTTTATCAATATCCGGGAAAAGATGGGCAAGCAGATCATCATCGAGAACGACGCCTACTCCCTGCGGGAACGGATCATTCCCTGATGCTGATACTGACCCGCAAGGTAGGCGAATCCATCCGCATCAACGATAACATCTGCATCACCATTGTGGACATGGACGGGAAGAACATCAAGATCGGTATCGATGCGCCGAAGGAGATTTCCATCCATCGCGAAGAAGTATTCAAGCGCATCAAGGAAGAAAACCAGAAGGCCGCCGGCGGCGGTGACGGGGATCTGGGCGCGTTGTCGGACCTGTTCAAGAAGAAGTAAGCAGGGTTTAGGGGCTAGGGATTAGGGCCCCTGTTTTCAGACACAAACGAAAAGCAGACTCATCGCCTGCCATTCTTTCCCAAAAATCTTCCTTGCTCCTATTTGCCGGTATAAACGAGCTTCTTCGTCATTTCGCCCTGGGCCGTACGCACGGTTAGGTAGACGAAACCGGTGCTGATCCCCTGCAGGGGCACCGCTTCCAGGGGCCGCCGGGAATCCAGATGGAATACCTGCTGGCCGCGGGAATTAAAGACGAAAATCGCCGCCGGACGGTTGAGAAAAACGCGGAGAACGTTCTGGGCGATGAAGGCGTCCGCCAGAATGGGCTTGGGAGCGACCGAGACCGCCTCGGTTCCGGGAGCTGACGTACCTTGGAGGTTACCGGGAGCCGCGAGGCCGCCCGTTCTGGATTCGGGAGCCGGCGAATTCTTCGGTTTGGAAGCCTTGGCGGGCGCGGCAAAGGGAGCTTTGGACACGGCGGTGGCTGGCAATGCGGCACCGGGAACCGGATTTCCGGATCCGGCCCAAGCCGTCGAAACCATCGCCAAGGCGAAGGCTCCTATTGTCAATCCAGTGATTCGCTGCTTCATGTCTTTAGTATGCCTTTTATTTTAAAGGAATACTAGTTTTTCCCGTTCGGGTTTTGTATACCTTGTGTTTTTTGAGGCATGATGGCTAATGTCCGCCTTTTCCATCTTTATCGCCATTGCCGTCCATCCTGTCCTTGCGCATCTCCTCTTTCCAGGCCTTGCGCTTTTCCTGCCACTCTTCCTGCAAGGTCATGAGCTTGGCATGCTGGTCCGCCGTAAGGCCCGCCAAGAGCTGGCTCATGGTCTCCACCTTGAGCAGTAGGAGCTGCTTGTCCGCGTCCGCGATCTTCTCCGCGAGCTTGAGGGCCTCGGCCTTGTTCACGGGATAGGTGCCGAAAACGTTCTTGAGATCGAGTTCGACAATGGCCTTGTCTCCGCGCAGTTGGATTTTCCGCTTTTCCGCGGCCAGGCGGGTCACTTTCAGTTTCTTTTCCTGTTCGGGTGAAAGTTTGAGCTCGCGCAACATGCGGGGATTGAAATCCATCGCGCTTTCGCCCATGCCTCCATCTCTCCCGGGACCGCCGTGCCCCCTGCGGCCCGGCTCACCTTGCGAGACCATGGCCAAGGCCATTATCAATACCGTGGCGGCGCCCAGGTTCCGCATACCGCGGGTCCATCCGCCCCTCATCGCGTTCATATCCTTCATAGAACCTCCCCGGCCTCTTCGGCCTCTTCGGCCTCCGAATCCATTTCACTCGTCTCACCCAGTTCGGCCTGCCAACCCAGCAATTCCGAATCGAAAATCTCGATGACATCTCCTTCATCGGCCGCAACGGTGGACGATGCGACGGAAGTCGCCATTTCCTCCGGCCCCCAGGTCAGGAAGAACCCCGTGGCCAAAAGGCCCAACGCCAGAACCACTGCGGCCGCCACGCGCAGGAACGGGCTTTCCCAATAAGACATCGGCCGGGCGTCCATCGTGGAATCCCCACCGGCACTCAAGTCCACCCGGGCCTGGATCTTCCGCCAGAGCCCGGGCGGCGGCGTGATGCGTTCGGCCTCATGGAACAACTGCTTAAACCTTTTCAAACCGGGCCTCCTGCTCCAGATATTCCCTGACCCTATCCCGGGCGCGGGACAGCTTGGACTTGAGCGTGCCTTCCGGAAGTCCAAAGATTTCCGAAAGCTCTTTCAAGGGCACGCCCTCCCCCTCTTTCAACCACAGGAGCGATCGGGTCTCCGCATCCAACACCGCCAGGGCCTTGGCCAACAGATCCGTGAGCTCCACGGAAACGCCCATGCTCCGGGGAACCAGCTCTTCGGCGTTCTCCCATTCCAGTTTGTTCCGGTTCTTGGCCTGGTTCAGCCGGTTTAGGCACATATTGTGCGCCACCCGGTACAGCCAAGTTCCCAGCGAACTCTCCCCGCGGAAATCCCCGATGATGCCCGGCAGCTTCATGAACAGATCCTGCACCATGTCCTCGGCCTGTTCCTTGGAGAGCAGAATCCGGTAGCATTGATTCAGAATCTGCTGAGAATAGGTCTGGAAAATCCAATGCAATCCCTCCAGCTCGCCATTGCGCAGCCGATCGATGCTTCTTTTTTCGGCGCTGAACCAAGTCACCATACACAGCAGCGGGGCTCAGGGGTTTGTCGGCTTCTTTTCACGGAACCTTTCGTAAATCCCGTCGTACATCAATTAGACCCGCATCTCCCGGCTTCGGTTCCAAGCTTCGCTTGTTCCTCCAGGGGCCGTTATCGGAAATGCAAAATCTAACCGCCCATTTTGGGAACTTGGGCCCCGTCTTTGGAACGATTTGCGAAAACTAATGGTCCAAAGACCGAAATTTGGCCGCAGGCCCGCGTTATCGGCCGGAGGAATCCGGTGGCGAAACGGTTTCAGGTCGAGTACAATGGGTCTGGTCTTCGGGAATGGGGTTCCGGGTCGATGCATCGCTCCCCAAGTGATGGGCGCGGAACGGAAAAATAACGGGAGGACATGAATGAACCGACGCACCATGCTGGCCAAGACCTCGAGTTCGGCCGCCTTGGCCAAGGACGCCGCTTTCGTCAGGTACGCCAATCCCGCCCTGCCCAAACGGGCCGTCGTGGCCGCAGGCCTAGAACCTTTCGCCGGCCCATGGGACAAACGGCATGCTTCGCATCTGCTGCGCCGGATCCTTTTCGGATTCACTAAGGCGGACCTGGACAAGGCCCTGTCGCTGAACTCCGCAAGTTGCGTGGATATGCTGCTTGACGTACAGGACGAATCCCTGCCGCCTCCCATTTCCACCGATGTCAACGATCCCACCCCGGTGGGCACCACCTGGATCACTTCTGTCTATGACGGCAACTTCAACTTCGCGCGCCGGCGATCCCTGCAGAACTGGTGGATGACGCACCTGCTCGACCGGAAATTCTCAGCGCGGGAGAAGATGGTCCTGTTCTGGCACAACTATCTGGCCACGGAGATGGAAGTGATCGGCGACGCCCGTTACGCCTATCTGCACCACCTGTTGTTGCGCAAGCATGTCCTGGGAAACTTTAAAGACCTTATCAAGCAGATCACCGTCGATCCCGGCATGCTCAACTATCTGAACGGCGATACCAACACCAACACCAATCCAAATGAGAACTACGGACGGGAGCTGCAGGAATTATTCACGGTGGGCAAGGGGCCGGAAATCGCTGCGGGCAACTACACCAATTACACCGAAGAGGACGTGAAGGCGGCGGCCCGGGTCCTCACGGGGTGGCGGGACGTGCGCGACACGCCCACGGCCGAGTTCCGTGAAAATCAGCATGACATCAAGGACAAGGTGTTCTCGGCCGCCTACGGCAACAAGACCATCGTCGGCCGTGCGGGCCCGGACGCCGGCACCTTGGAACTCAATGATCTGGTCGATATGATCTTCGCCCAGGCCGAGACGGCCAGATACTTCTGCCGGAAGCTTTACCGGTTTTTCATCTATTATCAGATCAACGCCGCCGTGGAGGCTAACGTCATCGCGCCCATGGCCGACCAATTGCAGAAGGCCGGCTTCGAAATAAAGCCGGTGCTGGCGACCCTCCTCAAGAGCGCCCATTTCCACGACGTCCTCAATATGGGTTGCCAGATCAAAAATCCGCTGGACCTGGTGGCCGGTACCCTGCGGCAGCTGGAACTGGTCCTTCCGGACGGATCGGATGTTCCCAGGCAATATTCCCTGATGGCGGCCATGGTGGGTGAAGCCTCCCGCATGCAGATGGAAATCGGGGAGCCGCCCAACGTGGCGGGCTGGTCCGCGTATTATCAGCTTCCTGTGTATTACCAGGTCTGGATCAATTCGGACACCTTGCCCAGGCGCGTGCAGTTCACGGACAAGTTGGCCGCTTCCAGGGGATACGGCTTTTACACCGACAAGTCCATCCTCTCCGCAGACGTGCTGGGCCTGGCCAAGTCCACCTCCAAGCCCGGTATGGTGAACACCCTGGTCTCAGAGCTTTCGGAGCGCGTCTATCCCATCACCCTCACCGACGTGCAGACCAAATACCTGAAGGACGTGATGCTTTCGGGCCTGCCGGATTACGAATGGGGCGTGGAATGGGACGATTACATCGCCGCCCCGACGGACGCGACCAAGATCAAGCCGGTGGAGACGCGCTTGCGAGCGTTGCTGGCGGCCATGATGCAGATGGCGGAGTACCAGCTATGCTGAAGGAAGGCGCAGGCATGGACAGAAGAAGATTCCTGAAGCTGGGCGCTTCGGCCGCGGCTATTCCGCTGGCCTCGGGGGGCCTCACCGCCAAGGCGTTTGGTTCGCCGTTCTCCGCTCTGGCCTCAATGGCGGCGAGCGATCGCATCCTTGTGATCGTGCGGCTGGACGGCGGAAACGACGGGCTCAATACCGTGCTTCCTCTCGATCAATACGCAAACCTCGCCAAGGCGCGGGCAAATATCCTTATCCCGGAAGCCAAGGCGGTGAAACTGACGGCCGCCACCGGCCTGCATCCGGCCCTCGCGGGCCTAGGCAAGATGTACGCGGACGGAAAGCTGCGGGTGATCCAGTCGGTCGGCTACCCCAACCACAATCAGAGCCATTTCCGTTCCACGGACATCTGGTTCTCGGCATCCGATTCCAACCAGGTTCTGCCCACAGGGTGGCTTGGACGTTACCTGGAAACGGTCTTTCCCGGGTATCCAGAAGGCTTTCCCAACCCTGACTTTCCCGATCCGCCCGCCGTGCAGATCGGATCCTCCCTTTACACCCTGCTGCAGGGATCCAACGTGCCCTTCGGCATGGCGGTGGCCAGCGCAACTTCCATCTATTCCCTGGTGCCGGCCGGCTTCGATACGGCCACGGCCACGCCCGCCGGACACGAACTCACCTTCATCCGCCAGATGTTCACGGAAACCCAGAAGTACGGCGAGTCCATGAAGAAGGCCGTCGCTGCGGCCGTGAACAAGTCGACGCTCTATCCCGCCACCGGAAACAAGCTGGCGGATCAACTGAAGGGCGTGGCCCGCCTCATTGCCGGCGGCCTGCAGACCAAGATCTACGTGGTCACCTTACGGGGCTTCGACACCCATGCCGGCCAGGTCCTGGCCGCCGACACCGCCACCGGCACCCACGCCAACCTCCTCACCCAGCTGAACGACGCCATCGTAGCCTTCCAGGACGATTTGCGCCTGTTAGGCCTCGAGAACCGGGTGCTGGGAATGACCATGTCCGAATTCGGCCGGCGCATCCTATCCAACGCGTCTCTGGGCACGGACCATGGAACTTCGGCGCCTTTGTTTATCTGGGGCGCCGGCGTTTCCGGCGGCATCCTGGGAACCAATCCGATCATCCCCGCCACCGTCACGGTCAAGGACAACCTGCCCATGCAATATGACTTCCGTTCCATCTACGCCACCGTCCTCAAGGACTGGATGGGAGTGAGCGGTGCCGATCTGCAGAAGGTGATGCTCAAGGAGTTCCCCTTTATGCCCATCGTGGGCACGCCCATCCTGCCGCGCAGGCGGACCCTGGAAGCGGAGCTGGATCAGAACTTCCCCAATCCCTTCCGGGGGGCGACCACCTTACGGTACCGGGTTATGGGTGCGGATCGCGTCCGCCTAAGGGTGTTCGATTCCCGCGGGGCCCTGGTGCGCGTGGTGGTGGACGGTTTCCACGCCCCGGGCAATTATGTGCGAACCCTGGAGGCGGGCTCATTGCGGCCGGGCGCGTATTTCTATCAACTGGAGATGGGTGGCCGCACCCTGCAGCGTGCCATGGAAGTGCTGCGGTGAGGAAGGTGAACGGGGATCCTGGAAACGCCTAACTCCGCTCCCCAATATCGAACTGCCTAGCGCCGGACATACCCGAAGGTGAAGTTTACGTTTTGCATGCTGTTCACGATGTTCAATTGCTCTCCCTGCGCGCCTTTGGTCTTGCCCGTCAAACCGGTGGTGGTTACCGTTCCGCGGGCGATATATGCGCCAGTCGCCGCCTGGTCGCCCTTGGCGGTGACGGGATACCACATCAGGTTCACCTTCTTGACTCCGGCGGAATCTGGGATATCCTTGAGCATGGCTTCCGTCACCTCTCCTTTGGCGCGGTTGACGAACTCGCCCACGTTGTTGTAGAAAGCGATGTTGAAACGGAAAGAGGATTCAGTGCTGATTTGGATCTCGGGGCTCCTGGGAAATGTGACGGGACGGGATGGATCCGCCGCCTTCCATTCGCCGGTCAGGCAATCCAGGCAAATGATGGAGGTTTTATCGTCCTTATCCGGTCTCGGCAACACAACCGTAACCGGAATGTCGATGGCACGAGGATTGGGAAGCCGGTCCGCGACCACGACCCCCCCGCCTCCGGCTTTGATCTCGAAGACCACCTCCCGGGCTTTGCCTCCGACTGGAATAAAGATGCCCATATTGCTTTGAGTTCCTTTGGTGTCGGTCAGCGCCGGCGTCGCAATCAGCTGCAGGCTATCGCCGGCCACGGGAAAGACGGGCGACTGAGGGCTGAATACGAATTCATAGACATTGCCGCCCGCCGAGACGACCGATTGCAGGACTACGTTGGTGTTGGGTACGATTGCCCCGTTCCGTTTGACCTGGAATGGGAAAATCTTCGAGACCGTATCCACCGTTACGCCTTCGGAAAAAGTAACTCGAAGCCGAGAGCTGGCTCCCGTTGCGGGCGGCGCTGTCTCCGCGGCGTTGGCGATGGGTCCGACGCCGTCCTTGATCAGGAAGGGTGCAGGATCGAACAAAACCGGTCCCGTAGGGAAACTGCCTAAGGCTTTGTCCGGGAATCCGGTGCCGGCGGTCAAGGGCTTCTCGGCGAATTGCACGGTGAGCACCGCGCCGGCCCATATCGCCTTCGCAAGCGCCTCGGCGGCGAGTTCGATTTTCTTACCGGCGGCGAACGGATCTTCTAGAACCAGTTTCAAGGGCAACTGCGCAGGCTTGACGGAGAAAGTCAAACTTACCGCATCAATCCGCCCGTCCCCGTTCTGGTCGAGGTAGATGCCACTGGCGGTCGTCAGCACGAAAACTTCCTTGGTGAAAGTCACCACGCTGATAACGCTCGGAACGACCTTCCGGCTGCCTTCGACGGGGTCGATCACGTCCGGACCCCAGGCTTGAACCTTGACGGTAGTAGTCTGGGTGATTAAAAACGGAGCGGTGTAAACCTTGGTCGTCAAAGTTGGGTTGCCGGCGGCATCGAAGGAAGGATCCAATCCGTCGGTGGTATAGAACAGCTTGACTACGGTTCCATTAATCTCGGGAGGAGGAGGCAGGGTGACCGTGTAGGTTCCTTGGAAGGTAGTGTCTTTTGGCACCACCGGCGCCCCTAATTTCACCTCCGAATCCAGGGCTACGCCTGAAACTATGAAGACGATATCGTTGTAGTCGTAATCCCCGCCAGACACATCCTCGAAGCCGAACTCCACTTCCGAGGCGTTGACCCGCGCGGAAACCGCCCATCGATGGTCCCCCTGGGTATTCGTTTCCGCGCTCACCAGCATCGCCTGCTTGTTGATAACGGCGGCCTTCAAGTCGGGAAAGGAGTCGAAATCGTAAGTTCCAGCGAGATTGGAACCCGTGAACTTTCCATTCGCATCTTGCCCGTTGGTCACGTATTCGAAAATGATGGGAGCCCCCTTAGGAAAGGTACCCAGGAGAACGTCAACCCCTATCATGG
>JALYSE010000143.1 GCA_030854955.1 Fibrobacterota bacterium
GTGGCATAGCGTTTATTGCGGAGGATTTTCTGATAGAATAGGTCTTTTTCATCATTGGTTCTTGCCTGGGCATAACTGACCAGGATTTGAAAGAATTCCGTTTCCAACTTTCCGAGCTTGAAGGCCCTCGCAACGGCCACCAGATTCGCAGAACCCAGGTTTCGTTCGCATTTGATCACTTGTTGCAGAAAATTCGGAGAGGTGAAACCCGCAGATTTCGCGAACCCGCGAAAGGAAAGCTTGGGGGAATCTCCTTTCAAAGCCCGGAAATAATCCCCGAGAAACCGCCTATAGTCCAAATAGGTAAAGATGTCGGGTTTCATCGTCTTTCCCTGCGTCGCCATCACCAGCAACTTCCGCCTCCCCCAAGAAGATATCATACGGGTTGCCCAGCGGGTTTGGGAAGAATAAAATCAGGGTCAAAACTTCGGTTTACCTATAACCCTTTTTGTTTCAATAACTTGCGAAAAATCTGTTCATGTCCAACCGAAAGAAAACGAATCAAAACTCGTTCACTCCTGTCTTCAAAAAATATTCAGCTGCCGCGAATCTTGCGTCACCGTCTTGAAGTCCGTCCCATAGAACCGCAGTAATCGCGGACGGGACACGGTCCAGCGGAAGCGCCTGCCGTCGCTCATCCTTCCCTGAAAGACCACTTGGGTGGAATTCCGTCCGGCATTGCGGATGGAACTGGAGAGGATGAACCCTTCCGACATGGACCGGTCCTTTGGGAGGATTGAGGATTTCAGGGAGACCCTGGGATAGAATCGCTTTTTGCGTTTCGAACCCTTCTTAGGTGTTTAAACTATTGCCAGAATCCGTTAAAATAAAGTAGCAAGACGGGTACGCATGTCCGCCGGACAACGGGAACTTTGGTCTCGATTTTCGGTTGACCGCTTGAAAAAAACGGTCTATTTGCAACTGTAGAGTGCGAAGTTTGGGATGGCCTTAAGGTACTTTTGTCTATCGTAAAAACCCTGCTGTGAGTATATTCGGTCTCTGGTGCCGAAGGATGACCTCCAACTACCGGCAAAAAGGAACAACCACTATGTCTTTATTCACTCCCTACCGGTTTTTCGGAAAACCGGTGACCGCCATCGGTGTCTCCTTTCTTGCCATTTCCTTGATCGCTTTGGCCGCCGGTCCGGCCCATTCCGCCAAGGGGCCCAAGCGCTGTGATTGGCACGGCCCCCTCTCGGGCGGGGAAAAGCCCTATGCTAAGTGCTTCGATTTTGCCGCCATCCAAGGCAAAACCATCCAACTGCCCAAGAACGTCACCCGCATCGCCTCGGACGGGCTTTCCTTTTGCCAGCCGCCCACCCCAGTCACTGGGGCCGGGGACGCGGATATCGTGTTCATCTACGACAATAGCGGGAGCATGACTGCGGACGCGGCCTTTATAAACGGCAAGGACACCAATTTCTATTTCATCAACGGAGACAACGGCTGCAGGAACAATATCATCGAGCCGAAAGAATTCATCACCTATCCCTCTAAAGAGGGGGGGACCTGGAGCATATGGAAGTTGAACAGCGAGGCGGGTTGTGCGACGAATGTTCCGGGCGATCCCTACAACGCCCGCGGCTCCGTGATCCGGGCCGGCATCGATTTCCTGGCAGCCTCCTCGCCCACCTCCACCGCCGGAGCGATCTCCTTTAACCATGAAGTGAATTATCAGCAAGCACCCGTACAGATGAACACGGCCGTTAACGTCGCTCAGGTCAAGAACAGCATTAAATTGGACACCGCCGGCAAGACGCTTTACCGTCCGCCCCTGGTGCAGGCCAAGTCCTGGCTCGCCAATCCCGCCATGATCAAGACCAGCAAACAAGCCATCATCTTCATTTCCGACGGCGCGCCGAACGAAAACAATTACCTGGATTTGGTGGACGCGACCATGCCCCCCATCTTCAGCATCTACCTGTCCAACGAAGACACCCCCAACATGGCCAAGCTCCAGGAGCTCTCGACCCTCACCGGCGGCACCTTCAACCGGGTCAATACCAACGACCCGAAGGCGATGGAAACCATCCTGAAAAGCATCATCTCCACCATCACCAAGAATACCCTGCCCAAGGCCGCCACCATCACCAACCAGTCCCTGGCGCCTCCCCAGACCAGTAAGAGCACCGGCGTGGTCGCCAACCCCGACGGCAGCGCGGGCATGAAGCTCGACAGCATCATCGCCCTCAAGCTCGGCGCCAACAATATCGAAATCAAAATGACTCGGGAAGACAACACCAACGTCACCTACGCCTTCACCATGAACGTGGCCGGGGATGAAATCGGCTCTTCGGGCGGAACCTACTCTTGCTGGGATATGCCTACCCTGGTTGCCATCGACCCCAAAACCAACCTGCCGGCGGAAATCTACCGTCCCGACGCCAATACCCTCAATCTCAAGCTGACGCGCTCCCCGTCCGATCTCAAGGACGTGAACGTGGATGCCGTCTCCGCCAACAAGGACGAGGAGAACATCGGACTTTCCAACATCAACAACTCCCTTGGCTTCCCCACCCAGACCGGCCCGTTCACCTACAATCCCGCCAAGTCGAACCCTGGCCTGAACAACGGCGTACTGGAAGTGGACGGCAAGGGCGACCTGACCTTCACCTGGACCCATCCCCGCGATTCACGGGAAACCGTGACCTACATCCTTCCCGGCCGCGTGATTCCCATCCTGGACGGCAATGTGACCTTCTCGATCAAAGAACCGGTGACCAAAGGCCGAACCTTCGACCCCAACACCATCAAGGCAACTGACCCGGTGGTGGTAACCGACGGCAAGAACAAATGCCTCGTCAATTGTAAAGGCACCGAGAACTTCCACACCACCAATTCCGTTCCCACCTGGGACCTGGTCGTGAAGTCCCCCATCAAATATTCTATCCGCCTGTTCGACAACTTGGGCCAGTTCGTGAGCGAGTCCGACGGCACCATGGACGCCGCCACCTGGGCCGCGATCTCCAAGACGGGCGATTCCGCCGCCATCCAGATCAAGATCCTGCCCATTTCCCATGAAGGACAGCAGCTTGGCACCGGTGCCTATCTGATGATGGCCACCATCACCGCCTTGGGCGACCAGGTTACCAAGGGTTCCACGGGCGAATCCATCATCGTCAAGAACGCCAAGCGCGAATACCTGAAACGCTTCGGTTACGTCCGCAACTGACGCGCAATCGACGCACAACCGCATCGCCTAGCATCGCGATCATCAACGGGGGGCTCCCATCGCCCTCCGTTTTCGTTTCCCCGATTATCAGTGGATGAACGCCCGAAGGACTGGACCGGTGGCCGGTGGACCGGTGGCCGGTCCTAGAGAAGCTTGCCGCGCAGCAGCAGTAGAGCGATGTTGAAATAGATGACGATCCCGGTCACGTCGATGAAGGTCGCCACGAAGGGCGCCGATGAGGTGGCGGGATCCGCGCCCATGCGCTTGAGGAGGATGGGGAACAAGGCCCCTATGAGGGTGCCCCAGGCCACCACGCAAATCAGGGAGAAGTAGACGGTTAGGGCGATGGGCCACCAATGCTCCCCGTAGGCGGTCGTGAAGTACGCCTGGATGGCGATACGCACCAGGCCCAGCAGGCCCAGCACCCCGCCCAGGATCAGGCCCACCAGAATTTCCCGCCGGAAGACCGTCCACCAATCCTGGAAACGCACTTCGTTGAGGGCGATGGCCCGAATGACGAGGCTGGCGGCCTGGGAGCCGGAGTTACCGCCGCTCGAAATGATTAGGGGAATGAACAGGGCGAGCACCACCGCATGGCGGATCTCCTCCTCGAAGAAGCCCATGGCCGACGCCGTCAGCATCTCCCCGAGGAACAATACCGTCAGCCATCCGCCCCGCTTCTTGACCATCTGCAGCAAGGTGGAATCGAGGTAGGAATCCTCAAGGGCTCCCACGCCGCCCAGCTTGTGGATGTCCTCCGTGGTCTCCTTTTCCGCCAGGTGCAGGATGTCGTCGATGGTGACGATGCCGAGCAGGTAACCTTCCTCGTCGACCACGGGGAGGGCGGTGCGGTTGGAATACTTCTTGAACCCTTGAATGGCCACTTCCTCAGGATGGTCCGCCCGCAGGGCCGCGAACTGACGATCTATGATGTCGCTGGTCAACCGGTCCAGCGGGGACAGCAGGAACTCCCGGATCCCGATTTCGTCGATTAGCCTGCCCTTGTCGTCCACCACGTAGATGTCGTTCAGGGTTTCCTTGTCCTCGCCGTTGCGGCGGATGAAATCCAGGACCCGCTCCACCGACCATTCCTGCTTGATGGCCAGGAAGTCCGGCGTCATGAGGCGGCCGATGCTGTCCTTAGGGAAGTCCAGTAGGCGCTGGGCCTGCTTGCGCTCCCTGGGTTTTAGGAAGCTGAGCAGCTGCCGGGTGGTGTTCTGGGGCAACTCTTCAAGCAAGGCGGTGCGATCATCCGGATCCATCTCGTTTAGGATGGCGGCTACCCGCTGTTTGCTCACCGCGTTGAAGATGGATTTCTGGAGATTGACCTCGAGAAGCTGGAAAATTTCCACGGCCATCTCTTCCATGACTTGTTCGAAGAAGATGGTTTGGTTAAGGGTCTCCAGATGAGAGACCATCTCGGCCAGATCCTCGGAAGGAAAGGTATCGCAGATTTCCTGCAGGCCTTCCCAATCGCCCGTTTCCAGGGCCGTCTCCAAGTCTGGATAGAGGAGTTGGGTTTGCAGTTTACTTGAGGCCATGTTGCGCGCCTTGGGGCCGGAAGGCCGTCGTGGCCGGGAAAAACTAATTAATCGGCGCGCAGCCGTCTTGGCGTCAAGGAGTACTGAACAGGATCCCGAAATGATGGAGAAGCAGGGCCGTGGTCGCAAATCCTGCCGTGAGTACCGCCGCTATCGCCGCATCCGCGAAAAAATCCTTCATGGGGTACCGCCTTGTTAGGAGAGGTCGAACAACGCTCCCCTATCTCATGTGATTATAATGAAAAAACCGAAAGAGCGGGATGCAAGGGTCCCAAGGGGAAAATGAACCGCAGGCAGGCAAGCTAGACGCGTTCCAGAAGCCGGAAACGGTACTGCGATCCATCCTCTTCCAGAATGGGAGAAACGGACGTTTCCTGGAATTCCGGTCCGAAGGAAGGCAGGAAGGTGTCGCAGGGGTACTCGCCATCCACATCGGTCAGGAAGATCCGGCCGCATCCAGGATGGCGCAAGGCCTCGGCGTAAATCTCGCCGCCCCCCACTACGAATATGTTCTTGAGAGTGGGGTCGCCGCCGAGTTCATCCAGGGAAGCCTGGAGCGAGGGCCAGACATGATGCGATCCCTGGAAGACCCCGGGAGTGAGTCGGCGGCTGAGAACGCCGTTGAGGCGGCCGGGAAGCGGGCGGAAACGCGGAGGCAGGGAGTCCCAGGTCTTGCGGCCCATGAGCACGGCATTGCGCCCCGCAGGGCTCCAATCGGGAAGGGATCGGGTCCCGCCGATGCGGGCGGTCAGGCTCTCCCAGGTATGCGCCCGCTTGTCCTGCAGACCGATGTTCATCATATACCGGGCCAACACTTCCGAGGTGTCCGGGCAGGTGGTCAGTTCCCGGAACCAGCGCATGTCCCCTTTGAGCTTCCAGGCCAGGGTGCCGTCTTTGCCGATGCCGCGCTTTCTGTCCGCGGCCACTACCAGGCTGAACAAGGTCACACGGCCACCGGAAACTTGATGAAGGGCGCGTGGGTGTAGTCCAGGATCCGAAAATCCTCATAGGCAAGATCGAAGAAGGGCTTGGACTCGATCTCAAGGCGCGGCAGGGGGAGCGGTTGCCGCTGCAGCTGGGTTTTGACCCCTTCCACGTGGTTCAGATAAATATGCGCATCCCCGAGGGTATGGGTGAAAATGCCTGGGACCAGCCCACACTCCCTGGCGAACATGGTCAGGAGCAATGCGTAGCTGGCGATGTTGAAGGGCACGCCCAAGGCCATGTCCGCGGAGCGCTGGTACATCTGCATGTCCAGGCGGTCGCCGGCCACGTAGAATTGGAAGAAGGCATGGCAGGGGGGTAGGGCCATCCGGTCGATATCCGACACGTTCCAGGCGCTCACGATGATGCGGCGGGAGTCGGGGTTCTGCTTGATCGTGTCCAGGGCCACCTGGATTTGATCCACCGACTCCTTGCGGTATTGCTGGGTGAGCGGATCCTCGACGTACCTGGGCCATTGGCGCCATTGATATCCGTAGATGGGTCCCAGGTCGCCGTCTTCCCGGGCCCAGGCGTTCCAAATGGGAGTGTACGGCTTCAGGCCGTCGTTGATATTGGTCGAACCTTTGAGGAACCAGAGCAGTTCGCGCAGGACCCCATCGAAGAGGACTTTTTTAGTGGTCAGGAGGGGAAACCCCTCGCGCAAGTCGTATTTGCCCTGTAGGCCGAACAGGGAAAGGGTCCCGGTTCCAGTCCGATCCTGCTTTTTTTCACCGTTTTCGAGGACCAGTCGAAGAAGATCCAGGTATTGCTTCATGGGATACGAATAAGGTAAAAAAACCCACCGGAGCTGGCCTTTCAGGCGGATCAAGGCCGGTTCGCGCCGCTCCAGCCTTCGGAATCGCCGCTTTCAAGCATATCCCGGGAGGCCACCCAGACGAACTCCAGGCACCCGGCGGCCCCGTTGAAGGCCGGCTCGCAGGCTAAGCGGCAACCGCGGCGCAGGGCTTCCTGGAACCCGGGAGGCAAATGGGACCAAGCGTAATCAGTCGCCGGGACCTCAGTAGCTGAGAGCGAACCGTTGCCCATGGATCCCGATTTCTGGAAGTCGCGGGGATTCCAGGCGGAACGGGTCTCCACCTCCAACTCCGGCGGCAAGCCATGTGACTCCATCAGGCGGGGCCAAGCATGGGCTTGTTCCATCGCCATCGAGAGGGATTCCATGCCTATCACGAATCCCAGACCGTTCCGTTCCAGGTAGCGGATCATGCCGCTCCAAAGCAGGCTCGCTCCTTTGGAAGGGTCGCATTCCGGAGCGAAGACGGGAACGCCCATTTCCAGGATGCCTTCCCGGGAATACCGCAAGGCCGTAAGCAGGGGCGAAAGGTGGAACCGGCCCGAGGCCAGCGGATTGCCGATGGGATTCCCCCCGTCCAGGCGCATCAGGCGGGATACCGCCTGCAAGCGGTCGTCCCCGGAGCGAAGCATCAAGAACTCGCAGAAGGGCACGGCAGGCGGAGAGTGGATGCCTTCCGAAGGAGGCGCCAGCATGCCCGAGGCGCGCTCGAGAGCCAGGCATTCCTCTAGGGCCCCGATGTCGGCAGCCAGGGAAAGGGTGTGCCCTAAAAGCCTCAGGCCGGGAGGGAAATTCCCCCCCAGGGTCTGGCGGCTGGAAGCGGTTTGTGGGGCGGTCCTAGAATCCATTTTCATCATGGTGAAGTCCTTGTCATCCAAAGGGTTTGCCGAATCCGACTTGTACCCTTCAACTTACCGGTCCGTTGTTGCGTCCAGGTTATCTGCCGATGAAAAAGATGCCCAAGGGGGGATTCGGAACGGTTACGGTGCCATTGCGGTTAAGTTACAGGCGCGTTAACCGAAGGCAAAGACACTGCCAACACATGTTGGCACAATGTGGATAGGGCTGGAAATAGGATGGGAGCAGGGCTGGCGGGCAGCCCATGCACATGATTACGGCCGGGTCAGCTCAGGCTTCGTGCCTTTTGTCCTCGGCCGTCGCCCGAGTCTTCAGGTCGTCGGCATGATGCTTGACCACGCGCGCCTGTACGTGGAAAATCACCTCTTCGGCGATGTTCGTCGACAGGTCCCCGATGCGCTCAAGGTTACGGCTGATGCGCATGAGCTCCAAGGCCATTTCGATGGAAGTCTTGTCGTTCTTGACGAGCTGGATGGCTTCCCGGGTGTTTGCGCGGTTCAATTCGTCGATCATATCGTCGGTTTCGAGGACCGTGCGCGCGAGCTGGATGTTTTTGGTGAAAAAGCTCTCGCAGGCGTCATGCAGCATAGCCTGCCCGATGGCGATCATCTTGGGCAGTTCCAGCAGACCGGTTTTCTGTTCGAAGCCGGCGACACTGATCGCGGACTGGGCAATGTTGATGCAATGATCCCCTATCCGCTCCATATCATTGTTTATTTTCTGGATGGCCAGCATGAACCGGAGATCGATTGCCACCGGCTGAAACAAGGCGAAAAAATCTGCCACCCCGTGGTCGATTTCGATCTCGAGATTGTTGATCGCCCTTTCATTGGTGAAGCACTTCTCCGCCAGGGCCTTGTCCTCCTCCAGCAACGCGCGCGTGGCAAAAGCGAGGGACTCCTGGGCCAACCGGGACATCGACTGCAAGGTAGCCTTGAGTTTGTTCAGTTCCTTTTCAAAATGCCGTTCCATCACACCTCCTGAATCAATTTATACCCCGGTCCATCGAGGGCTTCCGGCACTCGAAAGGACCAATGCCATGAATCCCTAAATGCAGCCGTCCGTCGAGTGCTTCAAGCACACCTTACAACCTTTACCATGAACCTTTAAAAGCATTGGTCCGTCGAGTGCTTCCGGCACTCGAAAGGACCAATGCCATGAATCCCTAAATGCAGCCGTCCGTCGAGTGCTCAAGCACACCTTACAACCTTTACCATGAACCTTTAAAAGCATTGGTCCGTCGAGTGCTTCCGGCACTCGAAAGGACCAATGCCACTATCCGAACCGACCGGTTACGTAATCCTCGGTCTGCTTTTCTTTGGGAGAGGTGAAAATCTTCTCCGTATGATCGAATTCTACCACGCTTCCCATATAGAAAAAAGCGGTGTAATCGCTTACCCGGGCCGCCTGCTGCATATTATGCGTCACGATGACGATGGTATAAGTGCTTTTCAACTCGTAAATCAACTCTTCGATTTTGGCCGTGGCGATCGGATCCAGGGCGCTGGCGGGCTCGTCCATGAGAAGCACCTCGGGATCCACCGCCAAGGCGCGGGCGATGCACAGTCGCTGCTGCTGGCCGCCGGAAAGGGCCAAGGCGCTCTTTTTGAGTTCGTCCTTGACCTCGTCCCACAGGGCCGAGCGCCGCAGGCTGATTTCCACGAGTTCGTCCAGCTTCGCCTTGTCCCTGAGCCCGTGGATTCGCGGTCCGTAGGCGACGTTGTCGTAGATGGATTTGGGGAACGGATTCGATCTCTGGAAGATCATGCCGACCTTCTTGCGCAGTTGGACTTCGTCCACCTTTTTGTTGTAGATATCCACGTTGTCGACGAAAACGGAACCCGTGATTTTCACATTCTCGATCAGGTCGTTCATGCGGTTGAGGCTGCGGAGAAAGGTCGATTTGCCGCATCCGGAAGGTCCGATCAGGGCCGTGACTTTGTATGCCTTCATGTCGAGGCTGATGTCCTTGATGGCGTGCTTCGGCCCATAATGGACGTTGAGGTCCTTGGTGTAGAGCTTCGCGCTTTGGCTGTAAAGGGCTGCGGTATCCATGGAACTCCGATCAGGCGAAAGCGCGGCGCTTGCGCAACCGGAACCGCATGAAGATGGCTGAAAAGTTGAGGAGGAAGGTTAAGAGGAGAAGCACCAGGGTGGTGGCGTATTGGATTCCCAGGGTCTTTTCCACATCCGTGGACTGGGTGGTCATGATGTAAAGGTGGTAGCCCAGCTCCATGAACTGGTCGGTAAAGGCCGTGGGCAGATTGGGCAGGAAATAAGCGGCCCCTACGAAAAGGATGGGGGCGACCTCTCCAGCTCCGCGGCTCACCGCCAGGATAGCGCCCGTCAGAATGCCGCCCACGGAATTGGGGAGTACCACGCGCCAGATGGTCTGCCACTTAGTGACGCCCAAGGCCAGGGACGCTTCACGCAAGTCGCGCGGCACCGTCTTGATGGCCTCTTCCACGGAAACGATGACGACGGGCAGGGTGAGTAGGGCCATGGTGAGGCTGGCCCAGAGGATATTGGGCTGGGCCCATTTCAGAGTGCCGGGGGAAAAGACCTTATCAAGGGTCCCGCCGGTGAACTGGACGAAGAAGCCCAGACCGAACAGCCCGAAGACGATGGCCGGGATGCCGGCCAGGGTGTTCACGGCAAAGCGGATGAACTGGGCGATTTTCGATCCCCGGGCGGTGTATTCGCTCAGGTAGACGGCGGTGATGGTTCCGACAGGGACCCCGACGATGGACATGATGACCACCAGCATGAAGGTGCCGATGATGGCGGGATAGATGCCGCCCTCAGTCATGCCGTCGGTCGGAGCCTGGGTCAGGAAGGCCCAGGTCAGGTGGCTCGCCCCGCCCCAGATGATGGTACCCATGATCCAGGCCACGGCCGCGATCGCGGCGAACGCGCAGAAAGCGGTGAAGGAAACGACGGCCTTGCCGATGATGTTCTTGGTCAGGGTCATTTTCAAATACCTTTAAACTTCTTCATGAGGCGGTTGCGGATGAAGAATTCGGCGATGGCGTTGAGGCTGAAAGAGATTACGAACAGAACGGCCCCCACGAAGAACAACACCCGGTAATGGGTGTCGCCAAATACCACTTCGGCCATTTCCGCACCGATGGTAGCGGACAGGGTACGGACGGGGTCGGTGAGGATCGGGGTCAGCAGGGCGGCGTTCCCCGTGGCCATCAGCACGATCATGGTTTCGCCGAAGGCCCGGCCGAAGCCCAGGATCATGGCGGCGAAGATCCCCGGGGTGGCCGAAGGCAGAATGACGAACAAGGCCGTTTCCCACTTGGTCGCGCCCAGGGCCAGGCTGGCTTCGGTCATCACCTTGGGCACGGCGTTCAACGCGTCCTCGGAAACGGTGTAAATGATGGGGATGACGGCCAGGGCCATGGCGACGCCGCCCACGAAGGCGTTGAGCCGGAACTGGAATCCGAATAGGTTCTGGAGCAAGGTGGCCATGACGACCAGGGCGAAGAACCCGATCACCACCGAGGGAAATCCCGCGAGGATTTCGATGATCGGCTTCATGGTCTCTTTGGCCCATTTGGGGGCGAAATTGGACGTGTATAAGGCGGCGAAGATGCCGATGGGCGCGGCCAGCAGCAAGGCGACCAAGGTCACCTTGAGGCTGCCGACCAAGAGCGGAAGAATTCCGTATTGTGGATTCAGCGAGACCGGTTGCCAATTGGAGCTGACCAGGGTTTTGGGATGGAAGTCCTCCTCGTTTTGCTCCAGTTCGGCCGCTTCTACGATAGGCGGAGCATCGGGATCCACTCCGTAGGTTTCCGCCTCCTCCACATGTTCCTGATGCATGGCGGCCTTGACGTCCCCGAAGAACAGGGGGATGGCTTCCTTGAAGATGAAGACGAAGATCAGGGCGATGAAAAGCAGGGATACGAAAGCCACCCCCTGGATGAATTTCTCGATGGACCATTCGCCCCACCGCATGGGCTTCTTCATGGTGAGGACCTTGCGGTTGGGCGCAACGGGCCGGGCCGCAGCGGGGGCCGGATCGGGATTCGGAATCGAGGGAGGAACGGGCGCGGCCCCGTTGGGGGCCGCGCCGTTGGAACCGTTCGATTCGCCCTTTTCCGCAGGCGTTTTCGGACGCTGCGGTACAGGCGTGGACATGGGAATTCCTTTCGCTCCCGGTTCCCCGGAGGCTTCTACGATTTTCATTTTACGGGAAAGTATCCCACCTCGGACACGATCGCCTGGCCTTCCGGGCTCAGGGTCCAGTCGATGTATTGCTTGAGCGCGCCGGTGGGGCGGCTCTTGAGATACATGTAGAGGTGCCGGGTGATGGGATAGGTGCCGTTCTTCACGGTTTCGACGGTAGGTTCGACGCCGGGGGTATTCGCGTCCTTTTTAATCTTGGCGTACTTGATGCCCTTGGCGTAAGCCGCGCCCCCGAAACCGATGCTCAGCTTATCCTTGGCCACCGCGTTCACCACCGCAGCGGTGCCGGGCAGGGACTGCAGGGA
>JALYSE010000144.1:0-7950 GCA_030854955.1 Fibrobacterota bacterium
CGACAAGGGGGCGGAAACACCAATACAGGGGGGTGTAAGCGGCCGCCGGAGGGTCAGGGCTCTTCGGGATGGCTTGAATCGTCCGCAGTGGGGCTGTCCCCATCGGCCATTTCCCGTTCCCGTTCTGCCCTCAGGGTTTCGGTGATGATGTGCTTGAAATTGGTTTCCACGAAGTCGAAGATGTCGTCCTGAACCGCGTCCGGATCGTCCATGAGCAACTCCTGCACGCACAGGGCGGTGGAAATCATGATCTCCTTGACCAGCTCTTCATCATACATCTTCAGATGCTCTTGCACGGATCCGCCTTTTCGGGAATGACACGGGTGTCACCTAGGGTCGATTATACGAATCACCCGCTCGGTGGCGCAAGACAAGTTGCCTCGTGGTTTTTTATCTTAGTCCACCTGCCGAGCGGAAATTTTTTCCCATGGACGAAGTCCCGGCGCCGTTTGGACTTTTTTCGGATTTTGGGATCATTCCGCTCACGCGGCGGATGCCGCTCATAGAGCGGGCGCACGGAAAGCACACGATGGCCGAGATTAAAAAAAGGGATCCCAGAAACCTCAGGAAGGCCGGCCGGACCTTCGCGAAAGAAATCCTGGTCCCGATCCTCCTGGCCCTTGTGGTCATCCAATTCGTCATCCAGGCATTCAAGATTCCCTCGGCGTCGATGGAAGACTCGCTTCTCGTCGGGGACTTCCTGCTCGGCCTGAAATTTGCCTACGGCACCCCTATTCCCTTCTCCCATAAGAAGCTTCCCGGTTTTACCGATCCCGAGCCGGGCGAGATCCTCATCTTCAAGTATCCCGGTGACCCGGGATATCCCGAAGGCGACAAGAAAAGGTACCGGTTCCTGGCCAACCTGTTCCTGTTCGGCAATCTTTATTGGGACAAGAAGCCCGAACCGGACCAGCGTCGCCTGGTGTGGTATATGCCCAAGGATTTCATCAAGCGGTGCGTGGCCCAGAGCGGCCAGACGCTCACGGTTTCGCGTGAGAAGCTCTTCATCGACGGCAAGGAATCCCCGATCCCTTCCAGAGGCAAGTATAAAACCAATCGCGGGTATGATCCCCAGCGGGACTCCCTGGTCTTCCGGCTCCCGGCTCCCGGTGAGACCCTGGATCTGGATACGCTCTCCTTAAAGGAAGCCGTATGGATCCGGTCCCTGGCCTATCAGGAGAACCAGGACAAGGACGTGCAGCTTCACCTGGACCTGGTGAAGGATTCGGTGGTGGATAATGGCTACATCCTTCCTTACTTCAACGGCGATCCCGACAACCAGACCCATGGGGCCGTATACGCCTTGTTGAACCTGCCTTTCCAGCGCCTCTTCCAAGGCAGCACCATGTATCTCCATTCCGAAAACATCCCCTTCAAGGTGTTTCAGGATGCGGCGCGCTACGGATTCCTGCGCACCAACGAGCTTCCCGCCTTCCGCACTTTCGATCCGTCCGACAGCGCCGCGGTGAAAGCGTTCCGCGAGGCCCGCCGAGTCGAGAACAACGAATACTTTCTCGGAAGCTATCTGGAGTTCATTAACCTGAACATCATCGGACAGGGGACCGAGGCCGGGCAGGACTACCGCATCAAGCCGTCCCTCGTAATCGACGGGGTCAAGAGCACCAAATATACGGTGCGGGACAAGTGCTATTTCATGATGGGCGACAACCGCGATAACTCCTCGGACAGCCGCTACTGGGGCGTGCTCTCCAAGGATTTCGTGAAGGCTAAAGCATTTATCATCTATTACTCCTTTGAAAATGAGGACGAAAAATTATCCTTCGTCAATCCCTTTTCGTGGCTTATGATTCCCCAGAAAATCCGGTGGAGCCGGATTGGAAAGCTCATTGAATAGCCATTGGTCCGGACCCGGTGCGGAAGCATCCGCCCTTGGACCACGCGCATCCTTCCGCGCGATGAATCGCGTACGCGCGACTGGCTCTCTGGCACTCGCGTCCCTGGTCCTGGGATTAGGCGCCTGTGCTCACATGGCGGCGCCACCGGGCGGTCCCGAGGACACCAAGCGCCCCTACGTAACCGCTGTGTTTCCTGCCCCGGATTCGACCAACGTCTCCCGGGAGCTCAAAGCCCAGATCGCCTTTTCCGAATGGGTCGCCACCGACGCGGAAAGGGGCAAGGTCTATCTTGTGCCTCCCTTGACGCGGAAAATCAAAACGCGCCTCAAGGGGAACATCATCGAGGTCACCAGCGCGGCCGAACTCGACACCAACACGTCCTATATCCTTGGCGTCCTGCCCACCATCAAGGATCTGAACGGAAAATCCATCGAAGGTGCCATGCAACTGGCCTTCTCGACCGGACCCAAGCTCGATTCTGGAAGGCTCAAGGGCAGGGTGTCCGCGTTCCAGGGCAAGCCCCCGGCGGGAAGCTTCGCCGCCCTTTATCCACGCGGCGCCGGACTGCGCGGCCGGTTCCAGCATCTCACCCATCGCAATGACAGCGTGGTGGCCCCTTCGGCCCAGCCGGATCCCCTGAAGGAGCGTCCCGCCTACATCGCCCCCGCCGATTCCCTGGGCCGCTTCGATTTCAAGGCGATGCGGCCGGGACGTTACGGTCTTATCGGCTTCCAGGACATCAATGGGGATCTTATTCCCGGAATGGGCGCCGAAGCCCTGGCCATCGGGCCCTCCGTGGACGTGGCCGGGGCCTCGGCGCCCCTCCAATACCTGGCCCTGGCCCCGTACGATACTGTGGCCGTGCGCCTGACGGAGGTCCGATGGGCAGGGGAGCGCGTCAGCGAGGGCAAGTCCCACGGAACCGTGCGCCTTAAATTCAACCGTCCCCCGCATCCGACCCAATCCCTGCGGCGGGAATCTTATACCCTGAGAAAGCTTGGTCCCAAAAGCGCCCCTCATAGCGGGGCCGCGCTACCGGTGCAGGATGTGTGCCTAAATCCCTCCACGGGCGAAATCGAACTCTCCACCATGCCCTTGGACCTGGACAGCCAGTACGTGGCCTCCTGCGCGGGCCTGCGCGATCTTTACGGTAACCTGGTCGATACGGCGCGTGACGATGCCTCGTTCCGCGTGGACAAGTCCATCGATACGGCCAAACCGGAAATGACCTTCCTGGGGCCTCGCAAGGTGTCCGGCGAGGTTCCCCGCCTTCCAGTGGACAAGCTGCTGCCCAGCCGCGGCATCACGGTCTTTTACCCCCGCCTTCTAGGCGATTCCACCTTGGCCTGGCTGCGATCCAACCTGGTCCTCAAGGTGGATACCCTCCCGGCACGGTGGTCCCTGGCGCGCCTCAGCCATCATGAATTCTCCCTGCAATTCGCCGTCACAGGACCCTTGAAGGGGCAGCGCCTGAGCATCGCCCTCAAGGATTCCCTGGCCAAACCGTCCGTCCCGCAAACGGTTCCGGTGGCGGCCTTCACCTTGGCCGACTCCTCCAAGCTGGGATCCCTGGTTTTCAGGCAGGATGCTTCCGCCTATGGTTCCCGCCTGGTCATCTGCGGCGCGGGGTCTCCCTGGGAATTCAGTCGGATCACTCCGGCATCCCCGGAGTTTACCGTCGACAGCCTTCCGGAAGGCTTGTACTCCGTGGACTATTTCCGCGACACGAATGGAGATGCCATTTGGCACCCCGGCAGCCTGGCCCCTTGGGCCGTGCAGGAACCCTATGCCCAATGGGCGGATTCGGTGGAAGTGAAACCCGGAGCCGTGAACCGCGGGGACGGCAATCGGCCGGCAGGAACGGACAAGGCGCCGGAGTCCGCCGAGACCCCGGGTACGGCGGGAACCCCGGCAACCGGTACCCCTAACCCAGGAACCACGGGCTCCGGAGCGCCCATTTCCGCCCCCGGAGCCCCCGCCAAAGAGGCCTCATCGACCGGTCGCAAGCTATCCTGGCCTCCAGCCTGGTAGAAACGGCACGTTTCTGTACCTTTGGACCAAACGGCGGAGTTGTCGGGTGAGTCCCATCACTTTTTACGGTACCTTGGGCGGAACTACCTGAAAAATCTACCTTTCAAGCGGTATCATGGATGATTTCGTGCCCATCGCTTCCAGTGCTGAACGAGCCTCCCTGGAGCGGCTTGAAAAGTATCTGACCCATCACGGCATTCATTGCCACGTGCGCCAGGATGAGCGCAATGGGGAACGATTCCATTTGCTCGTATCTCCGCCCAATATGAACCAGGCCCAAAAGGTGCTGGACGACATCGCATACAGCAGCATCGATCCGGAGAACGCGGAAGAAGCGATCGAAATCAACTTCGACGGCACGGAGCGCATCGAGGTCGCCACCTGGCTGCAAATCCTCCTCGATGAAGAGGATCACGAAGGTTCCCCGGTTTATTTCTTCCGGGGCGAATACGAGGCCATCCTGGACGAATTGCACGCCTCCGGCCGGGTCGAGATTCCGCTCTATATCCTGAAAGGGTTAAACAGCTTCATCCCCGAGGGACCCAAGCGGACGGTGATGGGCCGCGGACTGCAGGAGTTCTTCACCCTCATCGAAGCCGTGGCCAAGGGTGAGGCTTGAACCCCATGTTGCTCTCGGAGGCCACGGACACCCGTTATGATATTGTAAAGCTGCTGGGCCAGGGAGCCTCCGCCACCGTCTACCTGGCGCGCCACATCGCCTTCGGGGAATTACGCGTCCTCAAGATCCTGCATCACGACATGATGATGGACGCCAAACGGCGCAGCAAGTTCAAGATGGAAGCCCAGGTCTCGGCCCATCTCAAGCATCCCGCCATCGTGCAGGTCTTCGACGTGACGCAGACCGCCTCCAAGCTCCAGATCGAGATGGAGTACATCGACGGCATGAGCCTGCGGCAGTACTTGGAGAAGCGCAAGAACTTCCCCTTGTCCGTCACCATCGCCATCGTCTATGCCGTGCTGGAAGGCATGGAGCACGCCCACCGTGCGCGCCTCACCTTCGGGGAGACCGTGCTCGACGGCGTCATCCATCGCGACCTCAAGCCCGAGAACATCATGGTGCGCAAGAACGGGCAGCCGGTCATTTGCGATTTCGGAGTGGCCAAGGTGGGCGCGGACCTGATGACCCAAACCCAGCACATCAGCGGAAGCGTGGCCTACATGGCCCCGGAGCGCCTGCGCGGCGAGCTCAGCACCCGCAGCATCGACGTGTTCGCCTTGGGGGTCATGTTCTTCGAACTGCACAAGGGCTACCGCCCCTTCCCGGGTAACAACAAGACCCAGGTGCTCGAGAACATTCTCCGGTGGAACATCGTTGATCTGGACCAGGACTGGCGGGGCAGCGACAGCGCCGTGCTGCAAATCGTCCGCAAGGCACTTGCCCGCGAGCCCGGCAATCGCTACCAGGACGCCTCCCAAATGCTGGCCGCCATGCGCCCCATCTACAGGCTCTACCATGGGGACGCTTCCCCGGCTGCGGTCCTTCAGGATTACCTCACGCGCGGCCAATTCACCACCGCGGAATTCCACGCCCTGTTGCCGGAAGAGACTCCCTGGCGGACCCGAATCATCAAAGGTCTGGGAATAGCCTCCCTGGCCGGCGCAGCTTTTTTCATCTACCTGGCCGTGCGCGGGAACAACCCCGATCCGGCCCGGAATGCATCCGCAGCGGCCGACGCCAAGGGTTCCCGGTCCGCGAACGAAGTGGTTCAGAAACGGGGAAAGGTTCCCGCAGCCTACCATCCGGACGCGAACCCTACCACGCCTTCTGAAACCTCCTCGGTCACCGGAGCCGACGCGGGCCAAGCCCTGAACGCCTCCGATGCCGAACGCAAGGTGAAGGCCATGCCGGCCAATGAGCAACAGCGCGGTTACTATGCCCTGGCCAAAGCCAGCCTGCGCGGCGAGCGGGATCCCGGGCAAGCGCTGCTCCTGGTCAACAAGGCCCTGGACTATTCCTTCCATCCCACCATTGCCCTGCTCAAAGTGGAAATCCTCCAAGACCAGGAGATGTTCAATCTCGCCGGCACGGAGCTGACGCGCATCGCCCCCTGGCTCAAGAAGATGACCCGCGACAACCAGGCGCAATACCATTGGCTCTCCGCCCAGCAGCAGATTCTGCGGGGCGCTCATTTGAAGGGGCCGGGCCGCGTGAAGGCCAAGTCGTCCCTGAAGCAGTACCTTTCGCTGTGGCCCAAAGGGTCCGAAGACAACCTGAAACAGGCCCAGCAAATCCTCCGTTCCCTGAAATGATTCCGAACCCGGCCGGTTGGCCGGAACTTCCCATGGAGAATTCCCGATGTTGAACCCCCTGCGGGATTTCGTCGCCTTCGATCTCGAGACCACCGGTCTCGAACGCGACACCGATGAAATCATCGAGATCGGCGCCGTACGCGTGCGTAACGGCGCCATTGTGGATCGCATGTCCTGCTTCCTCAAAGCGGTCAAAGCCCTTTCCCCCCTGGTGGAATCCCTGACCGGCATCGGCAAGGAGATGCTGGAAGACGCGATTGAACCCAAGGAAGGCCTGGAGGAGTTCCTGCGGTTCGCGGGAGGGTCGCCCCTGGTGGCCCACAATTCCGATTTCGATGCCGCTTTCCTGGAACACGCGCTCTCCAAAGCGGGCATGCCTCCCCTGGCCAATTCCGTTTTCGATTCCCTGCTGTTGGCGCGTACAGCTTGGCCGGCCATGGACAGCCATCGCCTGGAAAGCCTGGTTGAGAAACTCGGCATCCCGCCCCAGAAAGCCCATCGCGCCCTTCCGGACGCGGAACAGGCCGCATTCCTTTGGCTAAAGGCGGAAGAGAAACTCGCCGGTTACTCCCCCCGGACCCAGGCTGCCCTCGGCCGCGTGCTTTCGACGGGCCCGGCGCATTGGCGCGACCTGTTCGGCGGAGCAGTCGATACCGCCGATATCGACACCATGGCCCTGATGGCCCTGATGGCCGGAGCGGGACCGGACAAATCCCGGCAATCACCTTCGGGCGCTGCCGTCGCAACGCCGGCGGCAAAACCTGTGGAAGGATCGTCGGAGTCCCTGTTCGCCACAGGAAGGATCGCCGAGGCCTTCGCGGCCATCGGGCACCCTTATCAGAACCGCCCCCGCCAAGCGCGCATGGCTTCCCTGGCAGAACGAACCCTCAAGGAGTCCCGCATCCTGGTCGCGGAAGCCGAACCCGGCACCGGTCGCCTGCTAGCCTGTCTGGTCCCGGCCCTGCGCCATGCCCAGGCCCGACGCCGGCCGGTGTTCGTGGCGGTGCCCGGCCGCAAAGCCATTGAACGCATCGTAGCCTCCGAGTTACCCGTGCTGAAGGCTTTGCTGGGCGACGGAATCCGCGTGGAACCGCTGAAATCCCCCTCGTCCTACATTAGCCCGCGCAAGCTCACCGGCATCCTGGCCCATCCGGAAACCCGGCTCTCCGGCGAGGAGCGCCTGGCCATCCTTCCCATCCTCACCTGGCTCGAAGAGACCGTCGCCGGGGACATCACCGGGAACATGGGTTTCAATCACGAGCGCAACCGGCTGCTCTGGTCCAAGCTGGCCTCGGATACCTACGCCGCCGAGCCCGGCAGCCACGCCCACGCCGCCAAGGAGCGCGCGGCCAAGGCGCAAATCGTTCTCATCAGCCACGATCTTTTCCTCGACGATCTGGCCCTGGATTTCGCGCTGTTGCCGACTTATGAGACCATCGTATTCGATGAGGCCCATCGTCTCCCCGAATCCGGCCAGGCCCGTCTGGGGCGCGACGTCAGCTTCTTCCGCCTCAAGCACATCCTGCAACTGCTCGCCCATTCCAAGTCCGATGCGAGCGGCCTACTGGCCGAGTTGCGGCGGTCCTCGGGCTTGAGCCCCGCCCTTGAAGGCGAAGCGACCGTACCAAGGACCGGCTCCAATCCCGCCATGACCGTCTCATCCGATGCGGTACTCCCAGATGCCATCGCGACCGGTTCCGCCGAAGCTCCTGAGGAAGCCCCTGCCGCCGATGGTACCGCCCCCGCCCCCACCCTCGCAGCGGCGGCACCCAAAAGCGACCTGGACCTACTG
>JALYSE010000144.1:7960-11849 GCA_030854955.1 Fibrobacterota bacterium
GACCTACTGCGCCTGAAGGTGTTCGAGCCCGAGCGCCAATTGCAGAAGTTCTTCAACAAGATCGCCAAGCACGCCCAGAAGCGTCGCAAGGATGGCGAAAACCGGATCCGGTACGCCGACAAAATGGTGGTTGAGTTCAACGCAGGTCCGGACGCCGTGATCGCCTCCCTGATCGATCTCGAGGAATTGCTGACTCGACTCGCTGTAAACCACCCGGACCTGGCTCCGGAAATCCGCAAGGCCGCCGATCACCTGCGCACCTTCCGAAGCGATTTGGAACATCTGGCCCATCCATCTGGCGGCGGCGAAGTCTTTTGGATCGAAGATTTCCCCAATCCCCATCGTGCGCTCATCCGCAGCGCGCCCCTGCAAATCGGGACCCTGCTCTCGGAGAAGCTCTATCCACAGATGGATGCGGTGATGTTCGTGTCTCCGGCCTTGGCTCTGGGCGACGATTTCAAATTCTTCTGCCGCCAGGTCGGGCTGGAACCGGATCATCAGGATCGCCTCAAGACGGCGCTGGTGCGCGCCAAGGATCCGGACGACAAGCCGGACCCGGTCTTCATCGCCCGCTTCAGTCCGGTGGTCTCCAACAATGGCGCTTTGCAGACGATGGGCCAGATCCTCATACGCGGTCTGAAGCGCTTTCCCCGGCCGTCATTCGCCTTGTTCACCCACATCGGGATGCTCAAGCAGGCCCGCACCCTGTTGCAGGAAGGAATTTCGCAGGACGGTCGTATGGTCATGGCCCAGCACGTGGATGGCAGCCGCGACAATCTCATCCACCTGTTCCGGCAACGCCCGGACGCCTGCCTGTTGGGCACGGAGTCCTTCGTCGAGTCCCTGGGGGACGGGGATTCGATCCCGGAAATCGTGATCGTCACCAAGCTTCCCTTTCCCGTTCCGACCGAGCCGCTCGTCGCTCCCCACCTGGAAAAGCTGCAGGAGGCCGGACAGAACCCGTTGTACGATTTTTTGCTCCCCAATTCTATCCTAAGGCTCAAGCAGGAATTGAACCGCCTGCCGCGCCGCCCGGGACGGAGGATCGCCATCTGGATCATGGATCCGCGCCTGGCGACGGAGAAATACGCGCGCTTCTACCAGCGCAGCTTGGGCCGGGACTCGGTTGTGTGCGAAACCGAAGCGGACCTGATGGCAAAAACCTCGGCATTGTTGGGGCTGGATCCCATTGAACCGGAAGCGCCCGTGTCCGCCGCGCCGGAGCCGACCGCAACCGCTTCGATCGTGGGAGCGTCCGAGGCCGCCGAAGCGGATGACGCCACGGCCATTGTGGGCGATTCCAAGGATCCGGCCGCCGCCTAACCCTTTATTGGTGTTCATCCAAAGGAGCCGCTGATGGACATCCCCACTCTCGACACCGCCACCCTCAGCCTGATTGTCCTGGTGGCGGCGGTCATCGGCATGCTCATGTGGGGCGTGGCCGCCGCAGACAAGCGCGCCGGGGCCGAAGGTGGTTCCCGGTTCCAGAGCCGTTGGGCTCTCATCGCCGCGGCCGTAGTGACGGCCTGGATGGCGTATAGCGGCCTGGCCGCCGGCATGGGATTGTTCCTCGATCCCGAATCCATTCCCCCGCCTTTTCTCCGACTTATGGGCCCAGGCCTGCTGTTGGTTTTCTTCGCCGCCTTTTCGGGATTCGGAAAGCGCCTGGCGAAACATCTCGGTTACGCCGCCCTGATCGGTTTCCACGGGTTCCGCCTACCCCTGGAAGGCCTGCTCTGGTGGTTCCACAAACAGGGTAGGCTGCCCGTGCAGATGACCTTCGAGGGCCGCAACTTGGATATTCTCACCGGCATCAGCGCCATCGTCATGGCCGTGCTCGTCCAGAAGGGGATGGCGGGCAGGAAGGCCATCATGATCTGGAACCTGACGGGCTTCATCCTGCTCATCAACATCATGACCGTGGCCATCTTGTCCATTCCCGGCCCCATGCGGAGGTTCCACAATGAACCCGCCAATACCCTTGTCCTCCATTTCCCCTACGTGTGGATACCGGCAATATTCGTGCTGTCCGCCTTCCTGGGCCATTTGCTCATTCTCCGGAAACTCCGCCTGACCGCCTGAGAGGCCAAGGGGCCTGAGAGGCCAAGGGGCCTGAGAGGCCAAGGCAGCCGGGTTTTTTTATTTTGGGGACATGCGCGCCTTCGCCTCCTTCCTTTGCCTGACCGCCGCCCTGTTGACCGCCGGGTGTTACAGCTTTTCCGGGACCACGCTTCCCGGCCACTTGCACACGGTGCGCATTGATCCGGTGGCCAACAAGACCCTGGAATCGGCCCTGGCCGATCAGGTCACCCGGGGCCTGGAAGAAGGCTTCAGCAGCCGCAGCAATCTGCGTAGGGTGAACGAGGGCGGGGACGCGGAACTGATCTGCGTCCTCACGGATTATTCCCATAGTCCCCTGGCTACCAGCGGCGCCACGGTGACGAGCTACCGGGTGGACCTGCTGGTGAGCGTCCGGTTCGTGGACCGGGTCAAGGGCGATACGCTCTACAAGGACGATCGCGTGCCCGGCTACGGGCAGTACACCGTGGACAAAGGCGAAACGGAAGCCACGGGCAAACGCCTGGCGGTGGAAAGCCTGATAAAAGTGGTTCTGGATAATTCGGTATCGGGGTGGTGATGAAGTTCGTCAAGATGCATGGAACGGGTAACGATTACGTCTACGTGGATCTGTTCAAGGAAAAGGTCGCGGATCCGGTCAAGGCCGCGATAGCGCTCTCGCACCGGCGCTTCGGCATCGGCGGGGACGGCCTCATCCTCATCAAGCCCCGTGAGGATGCCGACGCGGAAATGGTGATGTACAACGCGGACGGATCCATGTCCGAAATGTGCGGCAACGGACTTCGCTGCGTGGCCAAATACGTGCACGACCATTACGCCCGGGGCAAGGACGACCTGAAGCTGATGACCGGCGCGGGCTGGCGCGGCGCCAAGATCGTGAAACGGGACGCTGTGGGAGCGGCCGAGCAGGTGCGCCTGGACATGGGCGAACCCATCTGGTCCGGCCTCAAGATTCCCACCACCTTCGACGCCCCGGAAGTGCTTGACCGCAAAATCGAAGTCGCGGGACGCACCTTTTCCTTCAGCTCCGTATCCATGGGCAATCCTCACTGCGTCATCTACGTGGACGACGTGGTCAAATTCCCGGTGGAGCAGATCGGTCCCCTCATCGAGACCCATCCCTTCTTTCCCCGCAAGGTGAACGTGGAGTTCGTTCAGGTGATCAACCAGGGCGAAGCCATCCAGCGCACCTGGGAGCGCGGCTCGGGCGAGACCTGGGCTTGCGGAACCGGCGCTTCGGCCGTGGCTGCCGTAGGCCATATACTGGGCAAGACCAGTTCGCGGCTGACCCTCCACCTGACCGGCGGGGATCTGCTGCTGGAATACGAAGGCAAGGGCAGCGTATTCTTGACGGGGAACGCAGTGGAAGTGTTCCAGGGCGAGTTGCCGGGCCTGGGCCTGAGCCTTTAAGGGGCCTGAGCTGTAAGGGCCCCGGCCTTTGCGCGTAAGGGAGGCAGGGGCTCCTCCCGGATTAGACTATTGCTTGACCACGAAGCCTTGGATCTTATGGTCGGACAACTCCAGAATCTTATCCTCGGCGTCCTGCTTGGAATCGAAAAAACCCCAACGCAATTTGTAATAGGGGGCGTCGAAGACCACGTCCACGGTCCCGCCCAGAAGCTTTTCGTATTCCTGCTTTTTGGCCTGGGCGGCGTCCACGTCCGACTCGGCGCCGACCTGGATACGGAAGTTTCCTTTAGTCTTAGTGGGCGGCTCGCTGGCCTTTACGGCTCCGGAGCCGGTCTGAGAGCCCTGGGAGGCGGGTTTCACCGCAGCGAGGGCGATGGGCTTCGCATCCAGCAACTTGTCC
>JALYSE010000145.1 GCA_030854955.1 Fibrobacterota bacterium
GGCCCTCGAATTCGGGAATTTTACGGATGGAATCCTGCAAAGGCACCCGGACATTTCGGCCCTCGAATGGGCGCCAAGGGTGGCCGGCGCGGATCGCAACGCCTTCACGGACTCCATGAAAAAAAGGGAACCCTGGTACGAAATCGGGCAATTGAACGACCAGGGAATCCTCATCCGGGCGGACCGGAGAGCGGAATATTTCCCGATCAGCTACGTGGCTCCCCGAAACGGAAACGAAAACATAGTGGGATTCGACCTGATCTCGGAGCCCAAGCGCCGGCAAACCCTTGAGTTCGTGAGAGACCAAGGCAAAATCCTGGTGACGGAAAAACTGACCCTGTTGCAGAAGGTTTCGGATCCGAAAGGGTTCCTGGTGGGTCTTCCCGTCTATCTGGGAAAACCCACGACCTTGGAAAGCCGGCGCGAATCGCTTCGGGGCTATGTCCCCGCGGCCTTCAGCTTCGAAAAAATCGCCAATTCCGCGCTCGAAGGATCCGCCAACCGCGACAATGGCTTCCGGTTGATCGACGCTTCCTCAAAACCCAGCCAGACGCTGTACAGCCATCAAAACGGGAATCGGGTTTCGGATGCGGACACGACCTTCGCCTGCACCCTGGCCGTCAATACCGGGCGGACCTGGGTGGTCCAAGCGGAGCCGTCGGAGGAATACCTCAAGCTCGCAACCGGCAACCTCCATAGGCTCGCCTTTATTACCGGCACCGGACTTATCTTGCTTTGCCTGGGGTATGTCCTCATCATCCAGCAAAGGAATATCCTGATCGAGCGCGAGGTGGGGCAGCGCACCAAGGAGCTGGCGGAGTCGAACCGGAAACTGGAACAGCAGAATCGCGTGGACATGTTGAGCGATCTCGCGAACCGCCGATACTTCAATGAGCATCTCGAAAAGGTGTGGCGCGGTGCGATGCGCGAAAAGAAATCGGTGACCCTGGTGATGGTGGATATCGACTACTTCAAGTTTTTCAACGATACCTATGGCCATCCCGCCGGAGATGCGTGTCTGCGCTCCGTCGCGGACGTGCTCAAGTCCTATTTCAACCGCCCGGATGATCTCGTGGCCCGCTATGGCGGCGAGGAATTCGCGATCATCCTGCCGAACACGGATAAAAAGGCATTCGAAATCATCAACCGTTGCCGTTTGAGTGTGGAGAATCTGGGCGTCCCGCACCAGGAGTCCAAGGTCTCCCCGGTGGTCACCGTGAGCATGGGGATGGCCATTGCCCATGCAGATCCGGAACTGACCAGCGCCAAACTCCTGGAGGCCGCGGACAAGGCCTTGTACCAAGCCAAGCAAACGGGCCGGAATCGCATCGAGATGAGGAATATGGACGACCCGACTTAATTCTTTCCCCGGGGAGCTACCCCCCACATGTTCATGAACCGGTGGCTTCGCCCTTCTCGGCGGGAAATACGTGGCGGCCGTCCCTGGACGCCTGGTCCATTACCTTTTGAGGCAGACCCCGCGCAGCATCGTCCTCCGTAAACAGGGGGGCGAAGGGCTTTCCGATAATTTCTTCCGGGCGATACCCCTTTATCCGGGAGGCACCCTCATTCTAGCTTGCGACATCTCCCAGGGTATCGATCAGGAAAATGGCGTATTCCAGGACCGATTCGATGGCCCCCTGAGAAATGGTGATGGGGGTAACCGGAGAGCGCTCGGACATGAGAGTAAAACAAAAATATACCGGCCTCAAAATAAAAAAAGGCAAGGCAGGGGAAAAAAGCAAAGCGGAGGCAAAAAAGCCAAGGGGGGAAGGTTCCACGGTGCATGCTTATGAAATGGGACCGTCTTCCTTTAGTCGGAAATGAGATTGATGCCGAAGCTGAAATCCTCCATAAAAGGATGTCGGGTCCGCTTTTTCAATTCCACCGGGTTTTCCTTTTGCCGAATCGCGACCGTTCCCTTTTCCCTATATCGGGATACGATTTCAGGAATCGATAACTCCATCAACCCGCTATACTGTCCGGGAACGATCAACCAATAAACCTTGTAGTCCCCGCCCACGGTGTAAGCTCCGATCGTTCTTTGCCGGTGCGCGCATCCGAGGCAATCAGGATAGGGATCCCGGCTTCTGAGGGTGATGCTCGAATCATTTTTCAGCCTTATCCTGAGAATCTCATCCCGGCCGAGGTCCAAAGAATCAATGGATTCGATTTCGTCCTTCGCGATTTCAAAACCCGGGAGGGCTCCATAACCCTCCCGCATCCGATGTTTTCTGAGGTTGTAATAATCGATGTAATAACCGGACAGGTTTCCGTTGTACCTTACCGAGGCCCCTGCAAATTCATATCCCAAATCAAGCTGGCTGATGATTGAAAGCCTAGAGTCCGAATCGAACTCGTGTCGGTTCGATTTGAAAAGGCCCTGTACCAGGGAGTGAGGCGGGTAATACCCAACCCCAAGGTAAAGCGAATTGGGGTATCCGTTTTCCAATCGCGACACGGAAAGCCCGGTTTCAAGCAAGGGGCTGTAGGAAGTCTCGAAAAGATTATTCAGGAACAGATTGTAAGCCATATAGGCGGGGCCGATATCCTGATACCTGGAGATCGAAATGCTGGTCGGCAGGAAGAAGATAAAATTCGAAACGTTGAATCCGAAATTCAGATCATTTCCCAACCCGATGAAATTATCCACCTGAAAGGAAATCGTTTCGAATTTATGGATGGGAACGACAAGGCTGAAGCTGGTCAGCGACTCGCCCTTTTCCAAAGGCGCAGCGGGGAGGATGTGATGGGTCGTTGAACAGCCCATCAGGAAAATGCATCCCCAATAAAGCAGCCATTCACTTTGTCTTGGGAAATGCATTCGGCAGCCTTCAGGGTGCTTTGGGACCTAAACCCGGTTTTTGCCAAATCTAAGAAATTAGGGTTCCGGAATTCCTATCGTTACCGTTGGTCGAAGCGCCCCTATCATGCTTCGGGTTCACCGGCCGGTGCCATGGGCCGGAACTTGATCTGTAAACCTTTGAGAAAATTCCGCAGCATCTGGTCCTGGCATTGGCGGTAGTTCTTGTGGCCGGGTTTGCGGAAGAGTGCACTCAACTCTTGTTTCCCAATGGGAAAACCAGCCAGCTTCATCACCTCAATAACGTCAACATCATTGAGCTCCAGAGCGATTCTCAGTTTTCGGAAAACGATGTTGTTGTTCAAAACAGACTCGGGCTCGAAGGAAGCGCCTTCTTTTTTGCCCCGGTTTTTGAGGATCAGCCCGTTCAAATAAATCGCCATCTGGGTGTCGTTCAACTCCATGAATCCCGGCTTTTCATCCTGCTTCAGCCAGCCGCTAACCTGCTCGCGCGTGACTACGCTGCCCGCCAACCCGAAGATCGCGATCATGGTCGAATCGTTGAAATCAAAGACAAAGCGGATGCGGCGGAAAATATCGTTATTGGTCAAAAGGGTTCCTGATTAAAAGGGAATAAAGGGAATAAAGGGAATAAAGGTACTTAGGCATTCAGGACGTGGACGAGCCAATTCTAAAATTCCGGCTCTATAGTCATTAGTGTGCCCGTTTAGACGTCCGAAAATAGTTGCACTCCGTATCCTGAGTGTTTTACTTAGCAGAATCGAATCATTTCTCGAAAGGCGTCACAAATGAAGATATGGAAGAGCTGGATGATTACCATCGTGGTGGCCGGGCTTACACTGGATGAAGCCCTGGCCCATGGCCCGTTGGGAGGCCGGGGAGTGGGAATCTTCGCCGGCCCCATCAACAACTTCCCTGAGCTTGAAGGCGTCGAAGTGGAGTCACGGCTCGGTGGGGCCGTGGGAATCATTGCCGAATGGGGAGTGCATGGAAATTACAGCCTCGCCCTGGAGCCCATGGTCGCTTGGCGGGGACCGTCCATCACCAGCGGGGCCGGATACGAGCCTGACTTGATGCTCCTGGAAATCCCCATTCTCGCCCGCCGGAATTGGCATTTCAGGGATCATAACCGCATCTTCGTATTCGCCGGGCCGAATCTAGCGTTCCCAATGAGCGTGAAAGGTGATATCGCGGGCGGCACCCCACTTGAAAAGGATGACGTCAAGGCCTTCGATTTCCTGATGGATGCCGGTCTTGGTGCGAGCGTCCGGTTCGCCCTGCACTGGCACCTGATCGGGAGCGTTCGGTACAGCCATGGGTTCACGGAGGTCCTTGAAGGTCCCATCGGCGGCGTGGACGAGTGGAAATCCAGGAACGTCAAATTCCTGTTCGGCATCATGCACCATATTCCCGGGACCTGACCGGCTTATGAACCGGGCTTAGGCTCGGATCATTTCCCGATTTCCATCACCCCTTACGTCGCACCACCAGGGCCACCGCCGCAAGGCGGTCCGCTGACGCATAGGCCGCATGGGCCAACTCTTCCCCGAACACGTCCGGATCCAGTTCTGTATATTTGAACTCGATCCCAACGGCCTCAATAATCGGGTTCAGGGCATCTCTGAAAACATGGCGTCCCTCCACGACAGGCGTACCGGTATAAAGGATGAGCAGGCCGCCCGGCGCCAGCAACGGGATCGATTCCCGGACGATACGGACGGAGAGATCGCAACCTGAAGCGCCGCCGCCATTGCGATAAAGCCTCGCTTCCGCATCGACAAGGTAAGGCGGGTTGGAAACGATGATATCGAAAGGACCCTTGAGCGCATGGGTCGTATCGCCGATAAGCACGGATGCGTTTTCCTTACCGCCTAGGGCCGCGTTGACGCGCGCAAAGCGTAGGGCTCGTAAATTGATGTCGGAGAGGAAAACCCGCAGGCCTTGTGAGGGTAGTTTTCCCGCCAGGAAGAGGCCACCCGCTCCGCTTCCGCAACCGATGTCCAGGATGCGCCTTACCGGACCCTGGATACGGCTGGGAAGGGTCCGTTCGATGAGGTCCGCAAACCGGTACGTATCCGGCCCGAAGAATACCGCGTTCGCGTCCACGGTCGGGAAGGCGGAATGGAGGTACAGAGACCCCTTCAAGGTAGAGAAGCGGACTTTGCTTCGCAATCCCCCCGATACGCTTTCCAATTCTCCCGCTTCTTCCAACCACGCCAATAACCGGGAAGGGATCGCATCGGGACCGAAGGGGCGGCTCCATCCGAAAATATCCCGCAAGGAACGGTCCGTTCCCGTCATTTCCCTAGCATTGACTATCGCCTGGCTAGATGGTGTGATGGCCGTAAATGCATATCCATTATCCTCCAAGAACTTCCCTATGGCTACCAAAGCCCTTTCCTTTTGCGGGGCATCGCCCATGGCCTTCTATCCTTGTTAATGTTCCGCGCTTGCGGACAAAATAAAAACTGAACTCTACCCGTATAGGATTTTTCTCGATTTCCAACCAGGTCCACGCGGTGCCGAAAGCCATCTCGGTTTGCATGGGGAAGAGTCAAAACGTATCTCTAAAAGCAACCGAACTGATAGAGAAGGAGCCATGAAATCAACTGTGGGAATAAGCGCCGAAGTAAATTCGCCCGGCCCTTTGGAAGGGGTCGATAGCGGGAAACTGAGCAACCATACTCTGCATCGCATGTTGAGCCGCTGGAATCAGGTTCGCTTGGAACCGTCCTTCCCGACACCACATTGGAAGGAAACCCTGGAGAGGGAAGTTCGGCTAGGTTTCATGGAGGGAGAATTTCTGGAAGCGGAGCGCGATTCCATCCGACAGCTTGCGGCCATGGCCCCAGATTCCCCGGATGATTTCATGGAATGGTTCAGTGAGCTGCGATCTTCCGGACCGGGTCAAGGAGATGGCTTATTCCCTTGGCTCGCTTCCACGGCGACTATGGAGCAGATGCGTTGGTTCCTGGCCCAGGAAGTAGCGGGTGAAGCCGGGTTCGACGATCTCGTGGCCATGACGCAAATCAAACTTCCTGCGCGCGCCAAGCTGGAATTGGCCCGAAATTTTTGGGATGAAATGGGATGCGGACAGGCCAAGGGCATGCATGGGCCATTGCTGGAAAAGACGGTCGAAGAATTGGCCATCAAGCCTTCACGCCAGGATATGTCATGGGAATCGTTGGCACTTTCCAACTTGATGGTCGGACTCGCGTTCAATCGGCGTTATGCCTACCATTCCCTGGGCGCGCTGGGAGCCATCGAGATGACCGCTCCCGGTCGCGTTTCCCTCATCAATACGGGACTCAAGAGACTCGGCGTTTCCGCATCAGGCCGTCAGTACTTCGCTTTGCATGCAGGCTTGGACTTGATTCATTCCGCCGGATGGAATGCGGAGGCCATCCTTCCTTTAGTGGAAGGAAACTCCTGGGTGGCCAAGGCCATCGCAGAAGGGGCCCTGATGCGCTTGAATGCGGGCCAGCGCTGCTTCAAAAGGTACCGCCTGCAATTCGGGATCTGAAACCCCCTTATCGGCCAAGCAGTCTTAACGCCCTTCAGAGACCGCCCCAAATGGCATTCGAATGGAACCGTCGGTTCCTGTCAATGGGGGTATCGGTATACTATTAAAGCGGGATTTCGATTCCGGCACCCCATTTCAGACAGGGGGGAATAACCGTAGGGTTGGTCCGATTTACGCAGGGTGTCGGTTTCGCCGAGTCTCAGAGTGAAGCTCGGCGATCGATTCCGGTTGGGGATGGAAGTCGCCGAGCTCGTTTAATTGGAGGGTTAGAACAGAACTATGCGCTGCTGGGCCAGGTTCTTTCCGTTTCTGGCGGTCAGGTAATACACGCCCGGATGGACGCTTGCACCGATTGAGGCTTGTGATCCGTCGGTATAGCTTTCCTTCCAGACCACCTTGCCTTGGGCATTGCGAAGGTCCACCGAAAACCGGCCGGTATGCGGAAAGACCAAGGTCGTCTTGACACCGTTGTAGGAAATCTCGAGGCCGGACCGCGTTTGATCCATGTTTTGGAGGCCTGTGCCACCACCGGTGCAGGTTCCGTCATTGACGCGGGCGGCGGGGTTAAAGTTGGTAGCGTTGGCGTCCGTGCAGCCGTTTTTGTAATCTCCGGCTACATACCGAAGGTTTTCGTAGACGGACTTGGTGCCGAAGCTGTCGGCCTGGGCATACAGCTGGTTACCACCATGCCCAAAGGCCGTGTAGAGGCTGCGGCCGGTACCCATTTCCTTGGCCCAGATATAGGTCCTTTTATCCCCAGTAGAGCCGTCCCTGTAGGGGAGAAGTACTTTTTCGTCGCTGGGGCCGACGGTGGCGACCACGGTCACTCCCGGTAATCCCCGGACGGTATTCATGAAAGCATACCACTCATCCTTGGTGATACGAGCTGACGGCGGCAGATCTTGCACCATATACTTAAGCTCTTTATGGGCCTTGGCCTCTCCATCGTAGTGTATATCCCCCGCGCCCTGGTCTCCGTGAGTGGTAAATTGGGTTCCCATAACATTCTTCAAGGCTTCCCAGGATTGACGATGGTCGCCCGCTCCGTGAACAAGAAGCCAGCCACCGCCTTGAGCGACATAATCCAATACTGCTTGCCTCGCGGCCACGTCAGGTACGGAAGCGGCTCCGTCCACATTATTGTCCCAAACGATGGCGGAGTAGGTTTTCAGGTTTTCGAGGTTGAGCACGGCCACATCGCCGGAGTGTACCACCGTAAAGCCCTTTTTCTTGGAGAGGACATTCAAAACGTCGGTCAAGTCCTTTTGGCCGTCCACGTGCAGCCAACCACCGCACTTGGTGTAATGGAGGACTTTCTTAAGCTTTGAGGTGCTCTCCGCAGGCTTTGTTTGGGAATAGGATGGAATTGAAATGCAGGCTGCAAGTAACAACCCTCCCATTATTTTATTTAGTGACATCGTGCTCTCCTTGTTAAAGATATTTTTAAAATCCAAAGTTCAACCGGAACATGTAATACCAATCATTCCACGTTGGGGTGACGGGCTCATAAGACGGCTTGAGGTTGAAATTCATAGGACGGAAATGGTCGCTGGCCACTTGAAAGGTCAAGCCCAAACCGGAGGTGACTTCCTTCTGCATCCAAAAGGTCCACTTCACTTTGTCCCGCATCTTGCGGTGGGTGGTCAAGCTATCGACATAGTTTTGCCGGGCCTGGGTAGCAACACCGCCAATGGTGCCGGGGATGGGCAAAGTCCGCTCGTAGACATCTTCAATGGAATTCGGGAAATCCGAATCGAAATATTCCATTTCAACGGACATCTTGTCGACCAACTTGAAAGTGGGCAGATTCATGCCTAACATCATTGGCATGCGCTTCGAGATATTGGTGTAGTAGATGGGATAATTCTTGACACCGAGAACCGCGACTTCCGAGTAAAGTTTCAAATCCTCCGAGTTCAGGTTTTCGGATTGCAGGAGAGTTTGGAGGTTGAAGCTTGCACGGGCCACGACCTTGGTACCCTGAAAGGTGTAATACTTTAGCCCACTCAGCGAGTCCGGCGGCAATTGGGTCTCGTTGAAATTGACCAGCCGGGTCTTGCCGGTGACCGGGTCGGTCCGATAAGCGTTATACCTGTTCTCGGGAGTAGTGATGCTCGGTTTTGCGGGGATGAGATGGTTGAAAGCGGCTCCGGCGGCGACTTCGAAAGCCCCTCCTTTATAGGTAGCCAGGAAGGCGGGAGTGAGATCATAGGTCGGTTCCAGATCGCGCTCCATATACAGAAACGATTCCAGATCCAAAGCTCCATTGAGGAGATGCAGAGTACCTTGGATGCCTTGCAAAAAATATCCGGCGCTGTTTAGAATATACCAGCCACCGGTCTGAAGATAGCCGGGATAGGTACCGGACCGGAACAGGTATTCGCCCAAGTTTTTCGCATCGGGATTGTACTTCTCGAAGAAAAGCCCGAACTTCGTTTCGACAATCGGCTTCTCCACATCCCCGAACTTGTACTTGCCGGAAGCTTCTTCCAAGACCGCGGTGAATTTGGTGAGGCGGGTATGCGGGCCGTTTCGATCGACAGGCAGCGAGTAGAAAAACAATCCCCCCAGCGCTCCGGTGAGCAGCATGCGTTCATTGATGGTGGCCTGCTGAATTAGGGCCACCTTTGACCGCGTAATGACCTGCATATCCACAACCGCATTGTTGTCCACTTTACCTTTGATCACCTGACCCGCATCAATCCATGCGCCGATGCGTGTAGGTTCATGCTTCACGACGGGATCAGCGAAAGCGGTGGAAAGGAATAATGCTCCTACGGGGACGACTCGACTGAAAAAACCAAGTTTCATTTATACTTCCTCATGCTGAATGTACGGTTGAGTTTAGAAATAATGGTGCTACTTTTTAAGTTAGCAGCCAAAAATGGAAAGCTTGCGGAATGCCAACTAAGGGAGCAACAGGACCGTTATGGGTAGACTAAGCCTTAAGGAGGTGGGCTGGAGAAATCCCATTTTTTCTCGGAATTCAAGCTGTACACCTTGACCGGTCATCAATTCGGATCGCATGGGTTCGAGTCTATCCCCAGTATGCCCCATACGAAAATTGTTGGCTATATGAACATAGGCGTAAGCCGCTTGAAGGTCGGGTAAAAAAACCGCATTATTCTGTAGATTATCCGCAGCTATCCCTCGCCAGTTTTGTGCTTTCGATTTGTATGCATCCTACCGGAGTTTCGAAGGTCGACTTGATGCCCCCCATATTGTCTGGAAAGCGAATTCTTCCGCACAATTTGCCAGAAGAACTAGAGGGCGCGTAGGAAACCGGATACCAAACCAGGCAGGAAAACGGGGCGGAAACCGGATGGAAAAGTGAGGGGGAAAGTGGGCGGAAAGCCGGGTGGTAATACGGTCGGAATTAAGGGTGGATTAACCCATTTGTTTTCGGGATGTTAGGTCGGTTTCAAGAAAGAGTCGAACCTTGCGTACTATCCTGGGGTTTGGGACCCGGGCTGGACAATTGAGGGGTGGAACTCCGGTTTGGAGCTAACTTTGCAGTCATGCGCATGTTACCCTTGTTGAAATCGACAATCCTAGTATCCCTACTAGCCTTGCCCCGCCTTACTTCGGCCCGGGACGTGATCGTTCCCGAGCCCTTAAGGCCCTGGAAGGCCTGGGTGGCGGAGAAGCTTCCCAATCTCCCCTGTCCCAGCGCGGCCAATAGCGGTCAGCTATGCGTGACCTACGCATCCCTGAGGCTGGACCTGGGGGATCGCGGTGGGTCTTTCTCCCAGCTCGTTACGGTGTTCGGCAGGCAATGGGTGCAATTGCCGGGCGGTGAGGACGGCTGGCCCAAAGACGTGAAGGACTGAAGCGCGCTCGTCGCCGTCGTTGAGAGGAACGGCCAGCCCCAGGTATTGCTGACCCAAGGCGAACATACCCTGTCCGGCGGTTTCGAGTGGACGGAAAGCCCCGGAGCATTCCGGTGCCTTCGCTTTTGGCCTTGGTTTTCCTGCGCCTCAAGGGCAAGGACGTCCCCATGCCGGAACGGGACGACTCGGGATGGCTGCAATTGGGCGTGCGCGTCCAGCGGGACACCACCGAAGAGCTGGCACCTCTGGAAATACGCGTGTACCGCAAGCTGGTCGACGGCATCCCCATGACGCTGGAGACCTTCCTCACCCTTTCGTGTCGGGCAAGGAGCGGGAAATCATCACCGGCCGGTTCCTGCCGAAAAACTCCGCCGTACTCTCCATCCAGGGCGGCATCCCCATGCGTATTGGCCCGGACGGAAGGCTCCGGGTCCAACTGCGTCCAGGCAACCACGAGATCAGGGTCACCAGCCGCTTACTCGCTCCCGTCGCCGCCCTGGCCATGACGCATCTCGACAGCTTGTGGCCGGAAGAGGAGATCTGGTCCTTCGAGGCCAGGCGGGATCTGCGCGTGGTGGAACTGACGGGCGCTCCCGTGATCGATCCTTCTCAGACGGGACTGCCGGGGGAATGGAAGGGCTTGCCCGCCTATCGTCTATTACCCGGGGACACTCTGCGCATCGAAGAGAAACAGCGCGGCAATCCCACGGCCAAGTCCGGCACCTTGACCCTGCGTCGCAGCATGTGGCTGGACTTCAACGGAAAGGGTTTCACCGCCAAGGATCTCCTGTCCGGCACCTTGCCCCTGCGCTCGCGGCTGGAAACGACGGGCGGGTTCCAGCTCGGCCGCGCGGATGTGGACGGCACGCCGATGATGATCACCTCCTTGAACGAACGGGCCGGCGTGGAAATCCCGGCGGGCTACCTAAACTTGGTGGCTTTGAGCCGGTTCGATCGCGGAGGCTCGCCGCTTCCCTCCACGGGATGGAATCAGAATATCGAAGGCATCCAGGCCACCTTACATCTGCCTCCGGGCTGGAAGCTCATCCATGCCGAAGGGCCGGACGATGTGGGGAATTCCTGGATCAACGATTGGTTCTTGTGGGACGTGTTCATGCTTTGCATTCTCACCCTAGCCGTATTGAAACTGGCGGGTTGGCTCCCGGCCGCCGTGGCCCTAGTCTGCTTCGTGCTGTTGGCCCAGGAGAGCGGCCTGCCCGGAATGCTCTGGCTCAACCTGTTGGCGGCCCTAGGGCTCTATCGAGTGCTGCCCGAGGGGCGTTTGCGCAAGGTGGCGAACGTCTACCGCGTCGCGAGTCTGGTGGTGATCGCGGCTATCTGGCTTCCCTTCGCCATCGCTCATGTCCGCAAGGCCCTGTATCCGCAGTTGGATGGGCCGGGATCCACCTCCTTCAGTTATTCGAACTCCAATCTGCTGTCCAACCATAACCAATATGCGTCCCAGGGCGACGAAACCTTTACGGCCAATACGATGCAGGCCGATGTCCAGGATTACGCAGGTAACACGCAGAAGACGATGAAACTGAGCGCACCACCGGCGTCGGCTCCAGCCGAAGAG
>JALYSE010000345.1 GCA_030854955.1 Fibrobacterota bacterium
CCCCATCCGTATCCGGTCTGGTACTGGGTTACCAGGCTGTGGATGATGGGGAGGGTGGCGTTGAAGGCGTCGCCATTGTTTCCCATCCCTTGCACGAATTGGATTTCGATTTTGCGCGTCTGTTTGCTCTGATTGGGGAAGATCCTTAAGGAATAGGATCCGCCGCCCCAGGTTTCGATCAACGCCGGGTCCTTGCGTCGCTTTACGATGTCTTCGTATTGCGCGGATGCGAGAGCGCGCTCCTGGAGGTTGGCCTTGACCTTGACGTCTCCGACCCACAGGTACATATCCGTGATGGCGGCGTTGTCCTTAAGGTTGAACCATGCCGACGTTTCGAGGCTGTCCAAGAGCGAGCCCGTCTCTTGGGTGGTATCGCATGTCGGCGGAAGGCACGTATCGCCTTTGCAGGGATCCTGGACACATCCGCGCCATTGGGAGTAGCCAGGTCCCGGCGTATAGGCGAAGGTCGCCGTAGTGGTGACCACCCCGTTATTGACTTCGACCTTCAGATCGAGGGTCTCCACCTTGGTATCGATGACGGCCCAGGTCTGGTTTTGCTTGACCGTCTGAGTGGAGAAGGTGGACATATCCAAGTTGGCGTGGGCGGATAGGGCCAAGCCGAGGGCCGCTCCGATTCCAAAGATGCCAGTACGATTCATGATAAACCCCTTATGCGATGGTGCGTAGTGTAGACTTAGACACAATTTACCGCTACAGAACCAAAATATCAACTAAAAAATAATTTAAAGCAAAAATATGTAGTGTAGAAATGGATTTTCGCATCTTAGTTATTCAAGAAAACTCATTTTTTTATGAGATTCGTTGGTTTTATGAAGCCAGCAACTATTTCCAGGGTAGGAATGGGGTGGGGAGGTTCGCGTTTTAAAGAGGGAATTGGGTTTGCCGTATTCATTATTTCGCGTGGAACCTATTGGTTAGATTGCAAAACTTCCGTAATTGAGGCATTTTTTGTGACGATCCCAGCCCTGGGAAAAAAGCATCGGAGAACATTCTTTTGCCGCATCAAAGTTTAAAGCGATTAGCAGTTGTAGCGAGCATAGTTACATCCCTGGTCCAATTTTCTTTCGCTGGCTACTCTAAAACGGTTAGGGGTGCTGGGGACCTTTTGAAATTCTCTGGGGAGATCCAGAATTCCCCAGACCAGGGTGAACACACAATCGATTTCGCCTATTACGGAAAGGTGGGGACTTTCAAAGTGGATTCTCCACCTGCTAGGGTGGAATCCCTGACCTTTCAGCGAAAGTCATCGGATTCGGATGGGGTCATCAACGTCGATAATGTTTTTATTGATATAAAGCGGATGCCCGGAAAGGTCATTCTCAAAGGCCTCGCATTTCAACTTACCTCATCCAAAGCGGTGCTCATTGCCGGTGCGGATGGTCAGAAAATAAATGGAAGCCTCCTGATCGATTCCTGTTTTATTTTCGCCGATTCATTGGACAACACCTTCATAAGCTGGATTGCAGATAATGCAAGCTCCATCGAAGTCCGAAACAGTTTCCTCGTCGTCAAAGGGAGCAAGGCCAACGCGACGCGGATGGCGTTGAGCGCGGGAACCATCCGCATGAACAACAACCTGATTAATTTTTCCGGCGCCGTTTCGGCGACGAACATCACCAAACGATTCGAGTTCTTTTCCAATACGGTCAATCGTACCCAATTGGAACTCACCGGAAAACTGGATGGCGGGGTACGGCCCGTTATGGAATTCACGAAGAACCTATTCGCCCATCACGGAGGTTTGGATGCATTCGGAGGATTGTTTTTTTGGGTATTGAGTCATGCCGGTTTCGATGAAGGCCGGTCGCCTATCCAGAACAACAAGATTTACAAAACCTGGAATGGATTCGATTTTCCCCTGAATCGATTGTTCGATGCGAACAGTTCGAACAAGATCATCGATACCATCGTTGGAAAACCATCCTCGGAACTTTGGAATTGGTACACGGAAGCCCTGGATCTCAATCAGACCGGCCTGCTGAGCGGGGACATCAAGCTCGTCAAATACAACGTCATGCCCGGCCAATCGACATTCTCCTGGGTGCTGCAACGGGGCGACCTCAGCGTAACCTTCCAACCCGCTCCCTATCCGCGTACAATCAGGCTCGATACCCTCGCTGCGGGTCTGCCGGACACGGTGCCGTCCTTTCGGCGTATTTATCCATCGATGGGAGCCATGCAGTTTGGACCTTTCAGAACCGAGAAGATTGTTCTCAAATCCAAGGCGGTTTATGGAAAGCCCGTTCTCCTTGCGGACGATTCCACAACAAAGTTCACGGTGCAGAGCATACCCGGTCAGTTCAATGAGAGTCCAAGCGTTTTCATAAATGGTTCGCCGTTGGCCCGCAGGTTCATACTCGTCAACGCCGGCAATACCTCCAGGGGCGATTCCATCAGGCCGCAGGTCGAAGACTTGAACAGTCTCGATAAGCTCCTGTTCGTGAAAGTGGATTCGGCAGGCCAGACGGTTATCAAGGCCCCTCTCGCCCGGAACCTGCCAAATGATTTGCGCAGCTTGTTGACCAGCTTCGAGGTGAAGACTTCCGCGTTGATTGATTCGAAGATCATTCTGGGAGCGAAGGAAATCGTGACCCCGTTTTCTCCCGACAAGGTGTTCTGGTATTTCGAAATGGCGGACACCTTGGTCCAAGCCGTCAAAGGCCCAGGGCCCGATTCTCAAAAGTACGTCGCCTCTGCCCGATTTAACTCCGCCAAAGGCGAACAGGCCTTTCTCGTAGAACGTCTCAGCGTGCCCAAGGGCGGAAAAACGATTCCAATCACGGACGGGAGCATCCAGGCCGAATCGGTAAACGGATTCCAGCTGAAAGTCGACAGCAACCATGTCCTGGAAAGCCTTGGATTCGGCAAACAAACCAAGGGTTATTCTTTCACCTGGCCCTTGAAGGCCTCGACGGACCTGGTAACGCTGACCTTAACGGCCATACCGGATCAAGAGCTTTATGTCAAGGTAGGAGCCAACTTGCCGGAACCCTGGAACCTTAAACCGGATTCATTAGGCAATATCAAAATCCCCATTCCGGACATCGATACGGCTAAGGTTTTCTTTTTGGCGATCAAGTGGAACGTCCTTAAGGATAAGCTTTACGACTCCTTGTCGGTAGACTCCGTAACCGTGAAGGGATTCGAGTCCGTCACCTCCGGCAGGCTGGGATTTGATCCGCTGGCTCCGGGCTTTCAAGATAGCCTGGGAGTCATCGTAAAGGATTTCCGTTTCCTGGGCGGCCGGCGAATGCGCGCGCTTTCCATCAACCCCAAGGCTCCCTTTGGAATGAGCTTCAGCATCAAGGAAAGCCAGGGTGCCGCCAAGATTGAAGCCTATTTCCATAACGGATTGGCTTGGTCGGTAGTACCGGTATCGGGCATTCAAATCGGCAAAAGATTCACCTTGGCTCAAGTGCCCGCCAAT
>JALYSE010000146.1 GCA_030854955.1 Fibrobacterota bacterium
GCGCGGGGGTTGCGGGTCAACGCCTCCTTCAGGAAATCCCGCGCCTCCTCCTTTTGCCCCTGTGCCATCATCGCTTCGGCCAAGGCCACGATCCCGCGCGCGTAATTCTCGTCCGCCTCCAGGCTCTTCTGCGCCCAGCTTTCGGAATCCTTGAGGGCTCCCAAGGCGAGACTGACTTCCGAGAGCTCGGCCATGACCTCGGGGGTGGGGAACACGTCTGCGGCTTGGATCAAATAGTCCGAAGCCTCCGGAAGATTCTTTTCAGCAAGGCACGCGGCCGCCAATCCGCGCAGACCCAAGGCGCGATCCGGTTTGGCCGTGTTCTGGGCAAGGGAATAGAAGTAGGTGCGCGCCTCGTTGACCTGTCCCGAAGCCAGCACGATCATGCCCGCATGGAATGCCGCGCCGGCCAGGTCCGATCGCTTCTGTAGGGCGCCTTTGAACTCTTTGAGGGCCAGGGCGTTTTTCTTCTGTTCGTAATGGACCAGGGCCAGGGTATACAGGTAGGTAGCGTTCTCCTTGTCCTGCATCACCAGGGTCTCTAGGATATCTGCGGCCTTTTCGCGATCGTGGAGCGCGAGCAGGGTTTTGGCCAGGCTCAGTTGCACCACCGGTTCCTTCACGAAGGCGGAGGCTTCGATTTGGCGCTTGGCATCCGAAGTTTTGCCGCGCTCCAACAGGGTCTCGGCCAGACCCGCTATGGAACGGGCCGACGGAACCTTCTGATTCGCCTCCCAATAAAGGGGGAGCGCCGCCTCCGTCCTGCCCACGGCGCGCAGGGCGTCCGCCAGGGTAAGGCGGCCGGACGGGTTGAGGCGGGCTTTGGCGGGCTCGAGAAGCTCCAGCGCGGATTCGGCGTCGCCACGCCGCAAGTAGATTTCTCCCAGGCCTTGGGTGTATTCGATTTTCTCCGGGGCGGCCTGGGAGGCCTGGGCATACATCTCTTCGGCCTTCTCGAGTTTGCCGTTCTTCAAGGCCAGCTCGGCCAGCCACGCGCAGGCTTCGTCATTTTCGGGCTGCATGGCGACCAGGTCTTCCAGGGGGCCTTCAGCCTTCTCCAATGAACCCGCCTCGCGATGGAGGCGTGTTAGACCTTGCAGGGTATAGGCGTTGCGGTCTCCCAGGGCATAAGCCTTGTCCCAGGCCTGCCTGGCTTCGGAGTTCCGTTTCGAGCCTTCCAGGGCGTCGCCGTAGCGGGCCCAGGCATCGGCATCGTTGCCGCGAGCCAGGGCGGCGCAGCGGTAAAGGGCCGTGGCGGCGGGGAAGTCGCTGGCCTTGAGGCGGATTTCCCCCAGGGCGATGCAGGCCTCGATGTTGGCCGAGTCCAACCGTACCACGTCCGACAAGGCGGCGGGAATCTCGGCGGACAGGTTCAGGGCGCGCGTCGCATCAAGTCGCGCTACGGCGGCGGCCTTGTCGTTGTTGTCGATGGAGAGGGCGCGTTTGTAGCCTTCCAGAGCGGGCTTATACTGGCCCGAAGCGGTCTGGCAATCCGCCAGCAGCCTCCAGGCCTTGCCCAGCAACGGCTTGGCTTCCGAGGACTGGTCTAGGCCGATCTTCAGCATCGCTTCCGCCGATCCGAAGTCGCGGTTCTCGGCCATCCACATGCCCATGTAGAGATTCGCCTTCTTCTGCCTGGGATCCCGTTCCAGGATCAGGCCGTAGAACTCGATGGCCTTGGCGGTTTCCCCTTTGGCCAGGTGCTCTTCCGAAGCGGAGCGGAGCAGTTCCATGAGTTCGGAGGAGTAGGTGGGATCCTTGGGCTTGAGCTCGTCGGCGCGGATCAGGTATTCCAGCGCCTTCTCTTTGTTCTTCGCGTCCAGCCAGGCTTGGCCGGTGCGGAAGGCCAGGGCCGCGTCCGTGGGCGAGAGGAGCAACTGGTGATCGAGAGCGTCCGCCACCTTGGCCGCGTTCTTGAGCTGGAGATGCGCGTCCGCGGAAAGTTGCCAGGCGCGCATGGAGGTGGATTCCAGGGCCGACCAGGATTCCAGCCAGGCTACCGCGTCCTTGGTCCGGCCCAGGCCCATGGCCAATTCCGAACCTGCGCGCAGAGCCACCAGGTCGTTGGGGTCCTTGTCGATGAGTTGCTTGTACAAATCCATGGCGCGCGCATCCTTTCCGAGCGCCGAAGCCAGGGCATGCAGTATCGGAGGTTCGCCCGGGAAGCTCTGGTTGCCGATGTCCAGGACCTCGGCCAGGTAAGGAGACTTGTTGGCGTCGCCGTACAGCCAGGCCTTGTCGAAAGCCTGCCGCAATTCGGCATAGGCCGGACCCTTGGGTTTTCCTCCCTGGGCCGTCTGCCTGCGATGGACCAGGTAGTCCCGGAACGCCTTGTGGGCGGGGCCCTTCTTATCCTGGTAGGCGTAGAGTTCGGCCAAGGGGCCGAGGATTTCCTTGTCTTTGGCGGATTCCGTCGCCATGGCCTTTTCGAAGGGAACCATGCGCGGCATATCGTAGCGGCGATAATACTCTTTGCCCAGAATCACACGTCCCCGCTGATAATCGGAATGGGCCTTGACCAGCTTCTCCAGTTGGGTCGGATCGCCGGTGAATTTGAATTGCAATTCCGCGAGCTGAAAGGAGTATTCCGGGTCCTGGCCCTTGATGGCCACGATTAGGCGCAGGGCATTTTCGAGGGAAGCGGTATCCCTCTTCCCCTGAGCCAGGTGGTGCATCGATTTGAGGGCTTCGGCGTCCGAATTGTTCCTGGCGGTCCATTGGCCGTAATGGTCGATGGCGGAAACGGTATCGCGGGATTTCTCCTTGGCGCGCGCCAGTTGCAGTTGGTAGTCCTTGTAGGTCGCGTCCACGCGCACCAGGGTTTCCAGGGTTGCGACGCGTCCCTTGTCGTCCCCGGTCTTGGCGTAGAGCTGGCAAAGCGTGTCCAGCAATCCCAGATTGTTCGCTTCGCGCTCTTCGCGCAGGCGGTACAGGGGAAGCGCCTTGGCATGCTGTCCCGTGCGAGCGTAGGCCAAGGCGGCTTCGGGTATCCATTTGGGATCCTCGGTCTTGACCGAGGCGAGTTTGTCCCAGGCCTTTGCGGAGGCCTGGTGGTCGCCATTGTAGAAGAACGACATGGCCAGCCCGTAGCGCTCATGCAGGCTGGGCCCGCGGTCTTCCGTGAACTGGTAGAGTTTCAGGTTGGCCTTGAAATCCTCGGGGGTCTGCAAGGCTTGGGCGTAGGTATGGGCGAAGGGGAGGTTGGACGGCTGCAGATCGAATGCCTTTTTGAAGCAGGCCACGCCCAGGTCTCCCACCTGGAGCTGGTTGCGACATTGGCCCAATCGGTACCAGGAATCGGCGTCCTTGGGTCTGAGTTCGGTGACTTCGCTCAACAGACGGGCGCTCTGGCGGTAGGTCTTGCGACCGAAATAGAAATCCGAAAGGCGGATGAGATGATCCGCCTTGTTCGCCGAGTCGAGCTGGACGAGCTTTTCCAGGACCACCACGTAGGTGACCCTGTCCCGCTGCTTGAGGGGATCGACCAGGCCCAGCAGCATCTTGTAGCCGCGGAGTTCGTTGGGGCTGGTGGTGAGGCAAGCGCGGATGTTGGTGATGGCGGCGGAAGTGTCCTTGGCGCGCAGATCGAGCTCCGCCAGGCGCAGCAGGCCGCCGGCGTTCTCCTTATCGAGGGCCAACAGCAATTGCAAGGTCTTGCGGATGGTGCCGGGGTCCTTCATCGTCTTTTCGTAGGAAAGAATCTGGACCTGGCGGATCTCCTTGTCGAAGTCCGCATGCTTCTCGAAGTACTTCTCGGCCAGTTCCGCCGTCATGGCGTAGTTCTTGCCGCGGTAGAAGGACATCAAGGCTTCGCGATCGCCGTGTAGGCGCTTGGGCGCCAGGCGGTAGGCCATGGCAAGGTGGGCTGCGGCTTGTTCCCATTGCCCCTTCATTCCGTAGCCCTGGCCGAGCAGCAGGAAGAGGTCGGTATTATTGACGTCCGAACGGGAGGTCTCCCCGCGATCCGCGAGTTCCGCCATCATTTTAAAATGCTTAAGGATTTGTTCCTTGCTGTGGATGGCGTGGGGCAGGAGCCGCTGGTAGTTCTGGTTCAGGGGGTTGAGCTCCAAGGCCGTGCTCAGGTACGCGTAGGCCTTGGACTTGTCGTTCTTTTGCAGGAAGAGCTTAGCAAGTTCAAACTGGGCTTCGTGGGCGTTGGAATCGATGTTCTGGATTTCCGTCAGCACGTCGGCCAGTTCATCCTTCTTGCCCTTCTCCTTCATGAGGGTGATCAGCCGGTCGCGAATAGGCTTGTCCTTGGGGCTCAGGTACAGGGCGCTCCGGTAGAGGGCGATGGCCTTTTCGTGCCGGCCCAGTTCCTCCTGAAGCCGGGCCAGGCGCAGGATGAGTTCGCTGTTACCCGCTTGCAGGCGCAGCAGGCCTTCCAGGGCGTCGGCCAGCTTGGCCTTGTCGGAGGCGGGATCGAGGGCTTCGATCAAATGCCGCCAAGGCTTCTCTTCCATGGGTTTGATTTCGGCCCAGCGCTTGGCCCACTTGGCCGCGGCACCCTTGTCTCCCAAAGCCTTGGCCAGTTCGGCCGCCTTCTCCACGGCCGCTTCGTCGTTCGGCGTCTTGGACAACAGGGTCTGGTAGGCTTCCAGGGCCGAACGGCTGGTGCCCAGGGAGGCGCCGTAATCGGCCATCAGGGAGTGGTCCTGCGGAAAGGATTCGCATCCCAGCTTGAGAATGGAAACGAGGTTGGGTGATTTGTTCCCGCGGGCGTATGCGTACACCTTGTCGAACACGTCCCTATCCTTGCGCTTCACGGCCAGCCAGTCATAGTAGGCCTGATGCGCCTGGACGGTTTTCTTCTGCCAGCCGTACAGGTCGGCTAACGGTTCGAGCAAGACCGCGTCGTTGGCGGCTTCTGCGGCCAGGAATGGCTCCAAGCCCGCCAGGGGCTGCCAGGATTGCTTGGAATGGTATTCCCAGACGAGGAGCAGTTTGCCTTGGCGGTAATCGGGATGCGTCTTGACCAGTTCCTCCAATTCCTTGGTTTCGCCGCTGCGGGCGAAGTAGAGTTCGGCGAGCTGGAAGCGATGGACCCGGTCCGCGCCTTTGGTCTTGGTCAGGTAACGCAGGGCTTCGATCAGGGCGGTGGTGTCCTTCTGTTTTTCAGCCAAGTCCCGAAAGGATTTCAACGCGGCGGCATCCTCCTGGTTGCGGAAGGCCCATTGGGAATAATGGGCGAGGGCCTCGGAAGCCTGGCCGGCCTTTTCCTTTTCCCTGGCCAGCCGCAGCAGATAGTCCCCCATGGACTGATCCTCCTGCACCAGGCGTTCCATCATGCCCATGCGGCGTTTGCCGTCGCCTTCCTTGCCGTAGACCTCGGACAAGGTGGCCAGAAGCCCGACGTCGCGGGGGTTGGCGGCTAGGCGTTTCTCAAGCAGGGGTTTGGCCTTGCCGGTCTGCCCCGCGCGCAGGTAGGAAAGACCGGCGGTGGAATCGGCGACCGCAGTCGCGTGATCGTTGGACAGAAACCAATCCCATTCGCGCGCCGCGGATCCGTAGTCGCCGTTGAGATACAGGGCGCGGGCGTGCTTCCGCCTTTCGACCTTGTCCGGGGCATGGCGCGTCAGCAAACGGAAGACATCGAGGTTGGCCTTGAGATCGGCGTCCGAGGAAATCGAGGTGGCGAAGGCGCGGCCATAAACGGCATTGCCCGTTTCCAGGCGGTAGGCCTTTTCCAACGCGACCTCGGCCCCTTCGCGGCCGAGCTTGGCCTGGCTCACACCCAGCCGGTTCCAGAATCGGGCGTCATTGGGAAAGGATCCCGTCAGCTTGCCCAGGGCCTCGGCGGCGTGGGACCATTTGTCGGCTTCGAAGAAGAAGTAACCCACCTTCAATTCATAGCCGGCCTGGCTCGCCGGTTCCAGGCGTCCCAGGTTTTCCAAGGTCGCGAAATACAATTCGGCGTCTTTCGCCTTGGCTGCCAATGGCTCCACGAACAGCAGGCCGCGCTTGTCGTCCGGATGCATCTTGGTCCATTCACGTCCGTGCTGCAGGGCCGCGGCGGTGTCCTTGGCGGCCAGGTCCAATTCGGCCAGGCGCAGATACCATTTGTCCTCGTAGGGCTCGACCGCAACCAGCTCCTGAATGGCTGTGCGCAGCTTGGCGGGGGGCGCACCGGTTTCCGCAAGGGACGAAACGCGGATGCGGAGGATTTCCGCGTCCTTGGGGTTGGCGGCCAAGAACCGTTCCGCTAAGGTGGCGGACGAGGCGTAGTCCTTGACGCCATAGAGATCGAGAATCGGCTGGCGGCGGCCTTCCAAGAGCTTCGGTTCCATGCGCAGAACGCGGGCGAAGGCCTCGGCGGCGCGGGGCTGGTTCTTGTAAAGGGAGAAGCCGCGGCCCACCAAGGTTAAAAGCTGTGCGGTGGGCCCGGGCCGTTGTGCCAACTTCTGCAGCAGGTTGAAATGCTTGAGGACCTGGGCGTCCGAGGTCGCGACCAGGGGCAGAAGATCGGCATACTCTTCCTTATCCGGGGAGTTCTGCAACGCCTTCTGCAGGTATTTGTAGGCGTTTTCGCGGTCGCGCGCGGCCAGGAACAGCTTCGCCAATTGGAATTGGAAGGCATGGTCGCGGGGATTCTTCTTTTCATTCTCGACCATGGTCTTGAGCCAGGGACCGGGTTCCGACCGGCCGGCCGCAAGCGCCAGCATCCGGGTCTTGGCCTCGGAGTGGGTGGGATTCAGGTCGAGCACGGACTTGTAGGCTTCCAGGGCCAGATCGGGATGCTTCAGGTCCTCCTGGAGCCGGGCCATTGCCAGCGGGATTTCCGCGTCCTTGGGTGCCAGGGTGCGGGCGGTCTCGTAATACAGGACGGCCTTTTCCTTATCGTGCTTGGCGAGCAATTTCGCCAGGTGGAGGTTGTATTTGAGATCGGAAGAAAAGCGGGGGGCGATTTCGAGATAGAGAGGCAGGGCCTTCTTGGGCTCCCCGCGCGCTTCATGCATGGCCGCCAACCCACGCGTCGCGGCGAAATCGGTTGGGTGCAGCTTGAGATACTGGACGCGCAGTTCCACGGCCTTGATGTGGGTCTCCCCATAAAGGCGGCTCAACTCGAGCATGATAGGGCCTTCTTCCGCGGAGCCCTTGGACTTCTTCAGTAATCCTTCCAGTACGGGAACCAGCCGTTCCTTTTGCAGGGGTCGGCGGTAGTAATCGGCAAGGAATTCCAGGCCCGCGCCTTGGGCAGCGGCATCGGGATTGCGCGACCTGAAATTTTCCCATTCCTTGAGGGCGTCCGCCTTGGGACCGGCGGCGCCTAGGGCGACGCATAGTTTTTCCCAATCCTGTCTGTTGGTGCGCGGATCCCGGAGACGGGAGAAATAGATGAGGGCCTTGCGGTACTCCTTCATTTCGAAAAGGCTCAAGGCGATCAATCTATCTGCCTGTGTGGTCGGCTTGTTGAGTTTGAGAAGGGCGCGCCGGGCCTGGTCAAATCTTCCGGCCTGGAAATGCAGCATGCCGACGGCTTCACGCCAGCTTTCCGGGCCCGCTTTCCGAGCCAGGCGGTTTTCCAAATCGACAAGGAAACCGGCGGTGTCGATTCCCGCTACGCTTCCCTTCAGGATCTTGTCCACCGAGGCCTGGATTTCCTTGTCCCGGGAGACATCGACTCCTCCGGATTTCGATGCCGCGGCCGAAGCCTGGGGCGTTTTGGATTTGGCGTGAGCGGTCTGGGCTGAAACGGTTTCGGGACCTGCAAAGAGCAAGGCTGCGGCCAAGATCGGGACGGTGATCATCAGCACCAAGGGGTCCTTCTTGGAGAAAAGGCGGGTTTCCTGGTGGTTTTTCATATTTGCTTCCTCAAAATACGGATAATCCGGTGGAACAAAGCGGCACGGGGAACGCCAGCTTCATTATCCCACCGACGGTGGCGATGTCAAGGTCCAGCCCGGTAAGATATCAGGGTGATCACGCACACGTCGGCTTGGATTTTTTGAGTCTGTTTCTTGTATCTTGCGGGAATGGAGTCCTATAATAAAGGCAATCCCATGGAAACGATTTTCGATCACGAACCCTCGGCAGAAGAACTCAAATACCTCTTCCTTTCCGGACGATCCCGGGAAGAGTACTTGTCGTCGCACGTGGATCAGGAAACCGAATATGGGAACATCTACGCCTTATACATGATCCGCGGCAACCGCGAGAAGGCGTTGGAATACCTGAACCGCATCAGGAATCCAAAAGAAAGGTTTAATTCCAAGCCCCCGGAGACGTGAGAAGGGGATAGGGGTTAGGGTGATCCCTAACCCCTGCGAAGAATAGGCCGCGGAGTACCTCCTTATGCTGACATTGATGGATACCCCTCCCTTCCTCGAGGACATGGAAAATAAGGCCAAGCAATTGGCCCAGGCTGTCGCCGACGCCTTGAAAGGCAAAGGCAATACGCGATTGCTGACGCGAGAATCGGAACTGTTCTCGGTTTCCCCCTCCTCCCTGATCCATATCATTAAGGGCGTGTTCCGCTGCCAGCATGGGGACAAAACCATCCGCCTCTACTCCAGCGGGGATCTGCTGCTGGCCCCGGGTCAGGGCGAGGCCGGCGGGCTCTCGATCACCAGCGATTTCGGAGCGGAGATCGCCGTTCTGGAGATGGACTCCTTCCTGCGGGCACTATCGGCCGATCGCGTCCTGCTATCGGATTGGCTCGCCTATCAGAATTTGGAAAACCACATCGGCCATCTGCTTTGTTCTCTGTACATCGCCGAGGAAGTAAAGCATCAGCCGGAGCTCCGGCAATACGAGAATGGGGACGTCATCATCCGCGAGGACGACAATCCCCAGGACGTCTACGAGATGATCACGGGCAGCGCATCGGTGACCGCCAAGGGGTTCGCGCTATCGGTGATCAAATCCGGGGAGGTGTTCGGCGAGCTGAGCTTCTTCACCGGCCTCAAGCGTACCGCCACCGTGGTGGCCCTGGAGTCCTGCCTGGTGCAGGTCATCGACCAGCAGCAGTTCATCCGCATCATGAAGTATCGTCCGGCCCTGGCGGACGGGATGATCCGTACCTTGTGCCTCCGCCTGGTGGATCTCAACGTGAAGCTCAGCGAACCGCGCTGAGCCCTTATTGGCCGCCTCTGGACGGTTTCTGCGCCTTGCCTATTTAAGGACCACCAGGCTGATCCCCCGCCCTTCGCGATCCCACACGATATGGGTCCGCTTGCCGGTCCGGTCCGTGACCGTAACGTCCATGGTCTCGGAAGTGATCTCGCCCTCCACCTTTAAGGTGGTGCCATCCCCGTATTCCACCGACATGGACAAGGCGCCGAATTCCGGCTCCTTGCCGGAAGGAATTGGCTTCTCCGAGACGAAGGAGAAAAGCGCAAGCTTCTCGTCCCCGAGCTTCTTCGTGGCGCGGACGTCGATGGCATAGACGCTATCGTCGTGCTTGCCGTCGAAGTCGGTCCCCAGCTTCAGGGTCAGATGCACGTCCATCGTATCCAGAGAATCCGCCGCGGCGGTTCCGACGGTGAGGAAGCGCGCCTGGACGGTATCCTTCATGTCAAAATCCCGCCCGCCTTGGAGATTGAGGACCTCTCCCGTTTCGCGTCTGCCGGCCTTGTTCTCCATCTCGAAACGCACCCGCTTCACTTCATTGGCTTCTACCTTATAGCGGACCACCAGGCGCATCTGCGCTCGAGACCATACGGCATCGGGATGATCCTTAGACGAGCCTTTTTGGTAGAAGTCGAGGTCGACCAGGGAAGCTTTGCCGTTGTCCACCGCTACGCCGTCGCTGTCGGCATCCGCATAAGTGGCGGTCGCCAAGGTGTCCGCTCCCAGGGTCTTGGACCACGAAGCCGAATAGACGAGATTGTCGTTTTCGGTTTTGAAGTCGCTGTCCGGGCCGGGCCCGATCACCAGCACCGTCGTTTCGAGGACGCCTTTTTCCAGGGTGGAAAAGACCATGTTCGCCTTCGCGCCTTTGCCCGCCACCGGGTTCAGGATGCCGTCCCCGTCCGCGTCGGTGATGTCGGCCGTTTCTACGCGGCCGCCAATATGGGTGGTCACGGTCTTGCCGCGCGCCACGGTTTCATTGCCCGTGATGGTATCGAGGATCTTGGCGTCCACGCAGATGACCAGGGTGTTGACCGTGACCTTCAGACCGCTCTTTACGGTATCGGTGACGGACCAGGTTCCGCTGGTGCATGCCGCAGCGCCGGCCGAAGCCTTGGCCAGGCCCTGCAAGGGCAGGGACCCCGCAGCCTGCTTGCCTGCGGCGGTCATTTTCGGACTCGCGATCTTTCCTGCGCCCACGATGAATCCGGGCTTGACCAGGAGGCTGTCGGTGAGGCCCGGGACGGGATTGATCTGCTCCGACTTCTTGCCTTCGTCCAGAAAACCGTCCACCCGGGCGTAAATGCTGTTGGGGAATTCATCCACCCCGGCCGACTTTTCATCGGTCATACAGGCGGTGAACGCCAAAACGGCGGCCAACGCGGAAAACAAGGTCCTGGTCGTCCTGTTGGGGCGCATCACTTCTGCTCCTTCACCTTGCTGCGGGGGAAATGCTGGATGTTGAACTGCATGACGCGGTCGGGTTTGTCCTCGCGCTTGGCCAGTTCGATGATCTCTTCCCGGAATTTTTCGATCCGCTGCTGGATCTCATGGAATGTCTTTGCGCCCACGGTCAACAGGGCGGAATAGATATAGCGCTCTTCCTTGGGAAACGCGAACAGTGCGTCCGCCGCCTGCATGACCCACTCGCGGTTGAGCCTCTTGACCAGATCGCCCATGGACGGCGCGGGCTCCTGGTTCTTGAACGCGGGATTGTAGCGGCCATCCGCTCCTTGGACCAGCAGGCCCCATTCGCAAAGGTCGCGAACGCATTTCTTGAGGGTGGCCACCGGCACGGAGGGCCGGATGAACTTCGCCAACTCCTCGTAGTTGCCCCGGAAATCCAGGACCTGGATGGCCGAACGCACCAAGGGATAATGGTAGTCCTGGTAATATTTGCTGTTGACGGGATTAAGGCGCACGAAGGAGGAGCGGTTGCGGCGGAACAGCATCTGCCGGTAGAGTTCCTGCCGCACTTCGGCGTCCTTGATCTGGCCGTAGGAGACCAGCAGGCGAAAGTATTCGGCCTCGTTCGGTTTCAGGCCAAAGACGGTGACCAGTTTTTCCAGGGCGGTATCGCTCAGGGGCCGGCGGCCTTTCACCACGTCGTTGAAATATCCGGGGTTGCTGAAGCCGGCATCCGCAGCCAGGCGACGGTAGGTGTATTTGCCGTCGGCAACAGGATGGCCTTTGCGCTTTTCTTCGAAGGAGTCTTCCAGGAATTTCCGGAAGTCTTCGTATTGGTAGATATCCATGCCTTGCGGCCGCCTTCCGCCCCAAGTCAAGGGGTTGAGCCCGGAATCCGCGCCGGGTCATAATGGCAGTATAGCCAAACCCCGAGGAAATAAAAAGTAGTTCTTTTAAAAAGATTACAAGAAAGCGCGGAAAAATAGAGTATTAAAAGGTTAAATGGCCGTTTCCTTGTAAAAAACACCAACCAGTACGATTACGAAATGGGGTTTCCATTGGGCGTCAAAACAACCCGCTCTCAACTGGTGCGGATGGATTGGGCCGCGAGCGATGGATTAGGGTCCCGGGTTCCGGCGATCCCGGCCTTGAGGTCGTGGATGCGCAACATGAGTTGCATCGGGGTCATGCCGTCCAGGTCCAACCGCATTAACTCATCATAAGCCTTGCGGTGGATCGGATTCTCGATCTCAATGGTGACGGCG
>JALYSE010000346.1 GCA_030854955.1 Fibrobacterota bacterium
AAGGAGAAAATCAGGGTGAGCCTCGTGATCTACGACGGCAAGGGCCGTCTGGTGCGCACCTTGGTGAGGCCCCAGAAGGAGATGCTGCCCGGCAAGTACCGCCTGATCTGGGACGCCAAGGATGAGAGCGGCTTTGAGGTGCCCACCGGCCAATACTTCTACCGCTTCACGGCGGGGCGATACGTTAAAACGCGGAAGATGATCCTGGTCAAGTGACCCGATTCATCTACCCTGGCGCGCTGCGTAGGCGAAGGCCAGGAAATATTTTTTCCACTGCGCTTCGGTGCTATTGTACTCGTTATCGAAAGCCAGGAAATCCGCCAATGCCTCGCGCACCCTGGTGATCTCCCGCAACCTATGCCGGTGTCTGGGATCGCGCAGGGTCAAGTCGATCAATTCAATGGCCCGGTAGAATGCCAACTGTTTGTAGGTAGGATTCCCCTTCCGGCCCCAATTGATCGCCCGCTCAACCTCGCTGCCGATATTGGCCATCTGGGCGCAGAGAGAAAACTCGAACCAGCGGCCCTCGGCCAAAGTCGAATGCGCTGGCTTCACAGAACCCAATCCCCCACGATCCGGATGATCGCTTTTTGGAGTTCCGGGTTTTCCACGCTTCGGCTTAGGTTTTGGAAAGCGGGCTTGAGATTGATCATGGCGTCGAATTCGACAAAGTTATCATCCGACTTGGAAAACCCGGGGTAGAGATTTATCCCCCAGAGCGCTTCCTGACGCGAACCTTGCTCAAGCAAAAAACTAACCTGATCCGAATGGAGTTCCGCATCCACCACCATGACTTGGAAGGGTAATGCTCAACTCATGACCCTTCAATTCAATATCGGGAAAAAATTGAGTGTTTATGGTATAGGTGGAGGTTGTAACCTGGGCAAGGGCGCGATAAATGTTAGCGGCAATGGAATCAAGTCCCACTTCATCCGGATGAACGCCATCTGAAAAATGGTCTTTCATTCCACTGAGTGCGGTTTGTAAATCAATGGTATTCAATTTCAAATCCGCGGCAATTTTTTTGATAATGGGGATTATTTCATTCAAAATAATTTTCCCGTCAATTCCAAAACCATTCTGCCCATTGACCTGCCAAGCGGGAACTGGAAGGCAAAGCCATATCACCGGCTTCGGTGAAATGTTTTTTTGCAACGTGTCAATAAAGGACCGCAAATCCGCTTCGAACTCCGCTTTGAAATTCCAATTATCCCATCATTCTCCACCGAATAATCCGGTCCGAGCAAGACCCCAAGTTTTTGCGGGTACGACTCGCCGGCGGTATTTGTCGGGTATGCCCCGGAGGTGATGCTGTTTCCAATGCAGGCAATTTTTAGAACTTCGGCATGTAAGGTGTTAGTGACCAGAACGTAAATTGGAAAAAAGGAAAAGATTGTTTTTCAAAATGGATTCCCCTGAGGGAGTTTGGAGTTGGGGAATATATAATGGGCCTGATGCTTCCCAAGTATGAAGAGAGGAGAATTATGGGTCGGTTGGGGGTTGGGATCGAGTGTAGAGTTGGTTTTATTTAAGAATGCTCTGCCTGCGCCCTTCCAAATTGTAGACCTTATTTTCTTCTGCATCAATCAGAATCCTATTGTCGCTCATACGGATGATCGGGGTTGCGGCTCCAACATTTTTCAGTTGTGAGGCTGATATGAAGGGATTGGTTATTGAGGTTCCCTGCATCACAAATTTAAACGCCGGACATGCCATGCGTGTTCCATAGATGGTATTGCGCACCGGATCCCAGGAAAATCCGGCGAACCACAGGGGGTCAAACGTGTTTCCGCTGAACGGTGTTGGCAGGCCGGCGACGTTGGTCCAGGCGGTCCCGGCATTGGTGGATTTGTAAATACCCTGCGTGTTCGCAATGACCATGGTGTTTTCGTCCGCGCCAAAATAGGGTCCCTGGCAGATTTCGATTGATGCGCCCTGCTTGGTCCATGTTGCTCCCTTGTCGCTGCTTACCCAAAGCCCGGTGGCAGCGCCGAGGTAGTGTTTACCTTTGAACAGGACGGGGATTTTGGTACGCGCAACGGTTGTGGAAACCTGCACCCAGCTGGCGCCCTGGTCCGTGCTGCGCTGAATTCCGCCGTTGGCACAGTAGATGAAGGTGTTCGCGTCCATCACGCCAATCATGCTGCTGTTGTTGTTGGATTGGGCATTCACGGCAATTGGCAGAAGTGTCCATGTCACTCCACCATCAACGGTTTTGTAAACCTTACCACCGTCTTCATGCTTGGCCGCGAGCATAACCAACGGATTGGCCGCTCCCCAGTCCACGGATCCGAAGTCCCAGTTGCGTCCCATGTCGGTCCACTTATGCCATGTGACTCCATCCGAAGTGTGTCCGCAATTTCCATCAAGGGAAAATGAAGCGAGCCGAACAGGATTGTCCTGGTCCGCAGTCATGGCCACACCCGTTTCACACCGGCCGCCAACGGTGTTCTGATCTATCCGCGTCCATGTGGTTCCCTGGTCAGGGCTTTTCCAGATGCCGTATCCTATAATTTGGACATACACATCACCGGTAAGCCGGTTAACAGCCACGCCCGAGCATCCGCCTGGAAACCCGGGGGACATGTTCTGGGCTGCAATTACCGAAGATGTAATGTCGGTCCAGGTTTGCGCGGAAACTGACAATGCAAAAAAAGCAACGATGCCGGCAATGATGTAACCAAGCTTTCCATGCTGCATAGTAAATCCTTTTATAATTACATTCCACCGGAGTAATAACTGAGCTTGAGCGCCCAAATCCCCGCGTTCCAGTTTGCGAGATACAAAATTCTTTTAACCGGATCAAATTCCATTGCCAATGGGTTGATCGAACGTTGAACACCTTCCCAGGCCATTTGCGATCCCGCAATGCGGAGCATGACCCGCGGGCTCCTGACCGGGCCTTGTTGTATGCTGTATGGTAGTCTTATCTGTAGGGCGATCTTCATTCACTTTGGAAGCGCATTTTTGGATTCGCCGCCGTTGGCCAAAGCCTTTAGTGGGCCCCTAGCCCTTCAATCCGTCCTCCCCGAAGAAATCCAAAGCGAACGACCTTTGTTTGTGTCCCTCGCTCGATATTATCCCGAGTATCGAATCCATAGGTGAAGGTGGTAGTTAGAATGTACGCGCCGGAGGCGATTAGTACGCCATCCTCGGAAACCGGTAACCACGCAAATCTGATGAGATAAGCTCGTGTTTTTGCATCTCGGGCCAACTTCCCCGATTGGGCCAGGTCCTCGCGAGTCACCGTTACCTCGGTCCGATTTATAAACTGGCCAATATTATCGTAAACCTTCAACTCTAATTTGGCGGGATGGGAGATTAGGAAATCAAATACCGCCAAGCCAGGATTCGCTCCATTGGCCCCCCGAATCCAGTCTTCAGACGTCTCGGGGTGTAAGGGGATATAGGAACGCGTCTCCCCCTCAG
>JALYSE010000347.1 GCA_030854955.1 Fibrobacterota bacterium
GGGAATCTTGGCCGCTTTCGCATCCATGCTTCCCCAAGGTGCGTTCGCGTTCGGAGGCAGCTATGACAGCCAGACCGAAGTGGTTTCCGGCGCGGATGGCCAGTCCCTTCCGGCCGCCCTGGTCGACGTGGGAATCGTTGAACATCTGGGCGTGACGGTTCCCTTGGACGCGAAGTTCAAAGACGAAACCGGAAAGAATGTAAAGCTCGGGGACTATTTCCGACCCGGCAAACCCGTCCTCCTTAATTTCGCCTATTACCAGTGCCCGATGCTATGCAACATGGTCATGAGCGGCATGCTAACCGGCATGAAGAAGTTGGATTGGACCACTGGCGTGGAATTCCAGACCGTCACTATCAGCATCGATCCGAGAGAGGGTCCGGAGCTGGCGGCCGCCAAAAAGAAAGCCCATATCGAAGCCTTGGGAAAACCTGAGGCCGCAGCGGGTTGGCATTTTCTCACCGGCACGGATTCCGAAATCAGGAAAGTGGCCGACGCAATCGGTTTCACCTATCAGTACGTCAAAACCAGCAACGATTACGCCCATGCGGCCGGCATTTTTACAATTTCCCCGGCGGGAAAGATTTCCCGTTATCTTTACGGAGTCGAATTCAAGAAGAAGGACATGCGTCTCGCCCTCTTAGACGCTTCCGAAGGAAAGGCACTTTCCTTCGGCGAAAAGGTCGTTCTGTTCTGCTATCGGTACGACGCCAATGCCAAGGGTTATGTGCTGTTCGCCCGTAATTTCATGATGGGCAGCGGATACGTGGTCGTTGCCGGTCTGTTCCTTCTTTTAGGCGTCTTGTGGCGCAGGGAATTCAAACGGCGGGACGTCACCCATCGGCCGGTGGCCAAGGGTACCGGGGCCTGAGCCGAGGGTTGCAAGACCCAGAAAAGCACACTGACATCTTTTAAAAACCGGGTGTACGAGAAGAATATGGACAACAGCAAAACATTCTGGCTTCCTGAAAAGGCCTCCACTTTTACCGATGTAGTGGATCCGGCCTTCGATCTCTTTCTCTGGATTTCCATTTTCTTTTTCGGAATCATCTGCATCCTGATGACGGTGTTCGTCTTCAAATATCTCCGCCGCCGTCCGGATCAACTCGCGACAGCACAGATCACCCATAATCTCACCCTGGAATTGAGCTGGACCATCATCCCCCTGATCATCGTCATGGGCCTGTTTTTTCTGGGCATGAAAGGCTTCCTGCACATGCGTGTGGCTCCTGCGGGGCACATGCAGGTCAACGTAAAGGGCCAGAAGTGGGCCTGGAGCTTCGAATATCCCTCGGGCGCCATCAACGACACCCTGGTGGTACCCGTCAACACCCCGGTAAAGCTGGCCATGACCTCGCGCGATGTCTTGCACAGCTTTTCCATACCCGCCTTCCGCACCAAGGCGGATGTGATTCCCAACCGCTGGCATTCCCTCTGGTTCCAGGCCACTCGCACCGGCATCTTTCCGGTGCAGTGCACCCAGTATTGCGGCACCAACCATTCCTATATGCTCACCGCCGTAAAGGTCGTAGAGCCGGAAGCCTACCAGGAATGGCTCGCGACCGCTTCGGATCCAGGTAAGGGCAAAAGCCCTGCCGAGTTCGGCGCCATTCTCTACCAGAAGCGCGGTTGCAACGCCTGTCATTCCATCGATGGTTCCAAGGCCGTAGGTCCTTCCTGGAAGGGCGTCTTCGGCACCTCCCGGGTTACCGACAAGGGCGCGGTGTCCGCCGATGAAGCGTACCTGAAGGAATCCATACTTGCTCCGCAGGCCAAGGTCGTAGCTGGTTTTCAACCGGTAATGCCCACGTTCCAGGGCGTGCTTTCCGATCGGGAAGTAGTGGCCCTCATTGAATACATAAAAACCTTGAAGTGACAGCTTAAAACCGGACGGATCAAAATGATTGCCCACGTACATCACGAAAACATCAATTACCTGAAGGCTTCCAAGGGCCTCAAGAATTGGCTCGTCACGGTGGATCATAAGCGCATCGGCATGATGTACTTGGCGTCCATCCTTTTCTTTTTCGTCGCCGGGGGGACCTTTGCGGGCCTGTTCCGCGCCGAATTGTGGAGCCCGCTCAAGGAATTTCTTACCCCGGATCAATACAACCAATTCTTCACTCTGCACGGGGTGATCATGGTGTTCCTCGTCGTGGTTCCCGGAATTCCCGCCGCCCTTGGCAATTTCATCCTGCCCATCCAGATTGGGGCCAAGGATCTGGCTTTCCCGAAACTTAATCTCACCAGTCTTTACCTGTACTGGATCGGTGCCGCGATCGCGCTCTATTCCATCGTGGCGGGCCAAGCGGACCAAGGCTGGACCATGTATGCGCCTTATTCGTTATCAAGGAACCCTGCGGTCCTCTGGATGATGGTCGCTGCGTTTTTCCTCGGCTTTTCGTCGATTCTCACGGGCATGAATTTCATCGTCACCATGCACAACATGCGCGCCCCGGGAATGACCTGGTACCGTATGCCCCTGTTCCTGTGGGCCATGTACGCCACCGGCATTATGCAGATATTCGCGACGCCGGTGCTCGCCATCACCTTGATCCTTCTCCTTCTCGAGAACTTCATCGGCATTGGAATCTTCGACCCGGCGTTGGGCGGGGACCCGCTCCTGATGCAGCACTTCTTCTGGTTCTACTCCCATCCCGCCGTGTACATCATTATTGTGCCCGGATTCGGCATCGCTTCGGAAGTCATCGCGGCCTTCTCCAAGAAGGACATCTTCGGCTATCGTTTCGTCGCCTACTCCTCCGTGGCCATCGCCATCATCGGATTCATCGTCTGGGGCCATCACATGTTCGTGGCGGGTCAATCGGAATTGGCTGACTCCATCTTCTCCTTCCTCACCTTCTTCACGGCCGTTCCCTCGGCCATCAAGGTGTTCAATTGGACGGCCACTCTCTATAAGGGTTCCATCGACCTTAAGACCCCGATGCTCTATGCCCTCCAGTTCCTGTTCAACTTCACCATCGGAGGCCTGACTGGAATCATTCTGGCCATCCTTTCGGTGGATATTCATCTGCACGACACCTACTTCGTCGTGTCGCATTTCCATTACGTCGCGATGGGAAGTACCATGATCGCTTTCATAGCCGGCATTCATTACTGGTGGCCCAAGATGACGGGCAAGATGTACAACGAGACCATCGGCAGAATCGCCGCCGTCATCGTGTTCATCGGCTTCAACGTCACCTTCTTTGTGCAGCTCATCATGGGCTCGCAGGGAAGCCCCCGCCGGTACTACAACTACATGGCCGACTTCCAAATCCACCATCAGATCTCGACCGTCGGATTCGTGCTCCTCGCCTCCGGACTTTTCCTGGCATTGGGCAACCTGATCGCTTCCTTCTTCAATAACTCGGTTGCGCCCAAGAATCCTTGGGGCGCCAAGACCCTTGAGT
>JALYSE010000348.1 GCA_030854955.1 Fibrobacterota bacterium
GCCAACAGCGACAGGGTAATGGCGAAACGCGGTATGGATGATTTCATTATGGTGATGGTGGTTTCCCCCTACAAAGGTGCCCTGCGATATTACGGTAAAATGGGGACCAGGAATCCCTCGTCCACCAATTGGCGCGCGATTTCCGCCGTTTCCGTGGGCACCTCGTCCGCCCCCAGGCCCAGCGCGGCCGAGGTCTTCGCGACTGCCTGCTCAAGGGTGCGTTTCCCGTCGCAAGCCACCAGAAGCTCGGCGAACCAGATGTCGATTTCCTCTACGTAGGTAAAGCCTTCGATGACTCGGATGGAAGCCTTCGTCTGGGCCCAACCCTCGGCGGAGGGACGGCATTCCTGCGTGAGGCGTACCTTTTCGGAAACGCGGAAGATTGATGCCATCAGGGCTGCGTCGTCCTTGGCCCGGTGAGCCATGTAATCCAGGGCCTGCATGCGCTCCAGCACCACCTCGCCGCATTGCCCGGCGATCTTTTCTGGGCCGTTGAAGGATCGGAACCAGTTTCCGCCGCCCGAGCGCTTGCGCATGATCACCACGCCCGCCCCGATTGCAGCTACCTTTTCCTCGCGGTAATATTCGAGCCAGGCTTCGAGCCGGGCGTCATGATCCTCGGTGGCTTGGTAGTGACCGGCCTTCATCCATGTTTGCGCGTAGGTGACGGGGTCGGTGCTCGAAGACCGGAGCACCCAGGTATCGCAGCCTCCGTCCCGGAACCAACCGTGCAGGCGCTCCTGCCAGTCGATGTCGGCGTTCTCCACCCAATTGCAAAGCATCTGGAAGAATCCGCCTTCACTCAGGAAGGCCGGGGCCTCTGCGGCCATACGCTGGCAGAATGCGTCCGCCTTCATGCCGCCGTTGAGGTAGACCAGGCGCTCTTCCGGCGAGATCACGAAAGGCGGATTCGAGATCACCAGATCGAAGCGTTCGCCCGCGACCGGCGCGAATAGATCTCCGGTCCGGACCTCCACATTGCGGATCCCGTTCAACCTGGCGTTCAATTCGACGAAAGCGGCGGCGCGCGGATTGAGATCCGTGGCCACCACACGTTTGTTGTTTTTGGCGGCCAGGAAGGCGAGATAGCCGCATCCGGCTCCCACGTCGAGGACGCTTTCGAAACCCCGGCGGATGATCAGGCCGGCCAAGAGGCTGGCGCTGTCGCTCGGGCCCATGACATGGTCGGGCGGCTCCGTCGTTTCGCCTTCCCAGGATCGGTCGAAGGCGATCCACAGGCCGCCGATGGGAGTCATCTTGGCGGCGGCGAAGAGTTTGCCGGCCTTTTCGCTCAGTAGGCCTCCGGCGGTCAGCCGTTCGGGCTGCATGCCGTCGAACGCTTTGCGGATGGCTTCGGGCAGGGCGGGGGCGCCAATGACGAACAGACGGATGAGGGTGTTAAGCGGCGACTCCGCGCTGGTACGCCGGTAGGCGACTTCGGCGGGGAGGTCCCTGAGGGCGGGGATTGCCGTCACGCCCAGAGCGGTAATCACGCCCGATTCGTCGAAGCCGGCCTTCCTGAACGCGCTGCTGATGCCGTCGATGTCCTCGGGGGTCAAGACGAAAGGGCGATTTCGGGGATGTGTGGACATGGTCGGCCTCCGACCGGGCCGGATGCGGGCCTGGTCTATCAACCGGAAAGTTAGAGATTTCCGGCGGGTTGTGCCGTCCGGGGAGCCGATTTTATCTCAAGGTTCCCGACCGCGACCCTGTCGCTTTCCTCTTTTCGGAACGGGGAATACTACTGGCCGTCCGCCTATGCGAATCTCAACGTGAGGACGGAGACATTGTGACCGCGGCCTTGGCCGTGAACGCCATCGACACCTGGCGCGGTGACCGGCCGTGGTACGGCGCGATTACGGACTATTTTGCGGGCTGCGGGGCCTTTGACGCCGGTTGCGGTGCCTCGGAAGGGGGCGGGACCATCGGCTGCGTTTTCCAGAGGTAGATGAGGAGACCGATTCCGAACAGCATCATCAGGGCGCAGAGCTCCTGTCCCCGTGAGAATTTGCCGAACAGCACGAAGCCCAGGTGCTTATCCGGTTCCCGGTAGAATTCGATGAAGAAGCGGACGAAACCGTAGCCGAAGACATAGAAGGCGAAGGTGGAGCCTTTGGGCAGCCGCAGCTTGCGCAGGAACAGAAAGACCACGAAGATGAAAATGCCTTCGAAGAAGGCTTCGTAGAGTTGGGAAGGATGGCGGAGCAAATCACCGTTCGGGGCCAAGGGAAAATACATGCCGACCGAGGCGGTGGTGACCCGGCCCCATAGCTCCCCGTTGATGAAGTTGCCTAGGCGGCCGAAGGTGTAGCCCAGCGGCGCCGAGGGGAAGAAAAGGTCGCAGATATTCCAGAAGTCCACCTTGTAGCGTCTGCAGAAGACATAGCTTCCGACGATCGCGCCGATGGCGCCGCCGTGGTAGGACATGCCCGAGATGCCCGTGAAGTGGAAGCCTCCGTTGAAGCTGAAGGGGATGATGATTTCCAGAGGATGATCGAGATAGTAGGGCAGGTTGTAAAAGAGCACATACCCCAGGCGGCCGCCGGCAAGGACTCCGATAAAGCCATAGGTCAGGATGTTCTTCAGGAATTCGTCATCATAGGCCTTGAACCGATCTTCCCTGAGACAGCGGCGGCGGGCGACGAAATAGGTCACGGCGAAGGCGATGATGTACATCAGGCCGTACCATTGGACCTTCATGGGGCCCAGGGAGAACAAGACCGGATCCATGTTCTCGGGCAGATGCTGCCACCAATAGAGAAAACCGCCCATGAACTCCGCCTTCCGGGAAAGGAAACCGGCCTGAAAATAGAAAAATTCCTAGATTGGACTCCCAGATGCAGGGCGCCAAGGACATCGTCACCACCGCTTTCCGAGAGGTCCAGGATCATATCTGTGCCTTCCTGTCCGACGTTGACAGGCCCTATCGGGAGGATGCCTGGAGCTACGGTGTCGGACGCGGCGGAGGCATCACCAGGACCTGGGAAGACGGTCCTTTGTTAGAAAAGGGCGGCGTGGGTTTCTCGGCCATCGAGGGGACGTCCCTGCCGCCTTCGGCGGCCACCCAGTTCAAGATCGCGCCGGGAACCCCTTTCTACGCCACCGGGGTGAGCCTGGTGATGCATCCCCGTAACCCGCATGTTCCCACCATCCACATGAATATCCGCTATTTCGAGGCCGGGGAGGTTTCCTGGTTCGGCGGTGGTGTCGACTTGACCCCCTATTACCCGGAGGAGTCCCAGGTGGTGGGATTCCACCGCTCCTTGCGGGACTTGTGCGCCGGCCATGGCCGAGATTACGGGATCTACAAGCGGGCCTGCGACGACTATTTCTTTTTAAAACACCGGAGCGAACCCAGGGGAGTGGGTGGTCTGTTCTTCGATCATCTCCAGAACGGCCAAGACTCGGAC
>JALYSE010000349.1 GCA_030854955.1 Fibrobacterota bacterium
CCGCTCGCACCTGAATGGCGGAAAGTCCTGATCGGTCCAATCGGCGAAGGTCCTAGTGGAATCGGAGATTAGGGTTTGCACTAGGCCTTCACAAGCCGTTATTGCCTGGGTACGATACCTGTTTTCTAAGTTTAACCTTTCACCTCCGCATCGAGGCCTTATGAAGATCAGTAATTTTTCCGGCAAGGGCCTTGGAAACCATTCTCCATCCCATTTCCTATCGGTAATAGTGGGGTTGGGGGTCATGCTGACCGCATGTAATAAAAACGGGAGCCAGGCTCCGGCCGCCGCCGTGGAAGGCCCCATGCAGGGTTTTGAAGACGCCGTTCTCACCCAGGCCCCTAATGTTCCTCCCCCTATCACGCGCACCCATCCCACCCGCGTAACGGTCCGACTTGAAATCAAGGAAGTGGAGAAGGAGTTGGCCCCGGGGGTTCGGTACGTTTTCTGGACGTTCGGCGGTAGCGTGCCCGGCCAGTTCATCCGCGTGCGGGAAGGCGACCTGGTCGAATTCCACCTGAGCAACCATCAGGACAATAAGATGCCCCACAATATCGATCTCCATGCGGTGACCGGTCCTGGCGGCGGGGCTTCCGCATCGATGACGGCACCGGGTCATACCTCGGTGTTCTCCTTCACCGTCATGAATCCGGGTCTGTTCGTCTATCATTGCGCCACGGCTCCGGTGGGCATGCATATCGCCAACGGCATGTACGGCTTGATCCTGGTCCAGCCCAAAGCGGGGCTTCCCAAGGTGGACAAGGAGTATTACGTCATGCAGTCCGAGTTCTACACCCAAGGCCGAACCGGCCAGGAGGGACTCCAGGCCTTCAACATGGAAAAGGCAGTCAAGGAGGAGGCGGATTATGTCGTCTTCAACGGTTCCATGGGCGCCATGTCCGATGACAAAGCCATCACTGCCAAGGTCGGCGAAAAGGTGCGGCTCTTCGTCGGCAACGGAGGGCCCGGCCTGGTTTCCTCCTTCCACGTCATCGGAGAGATTTTCGACAGGGTGTATTCCTGGGGAGGCTTGAAGGCCGATCAGGAACAGGTCCAGACCATTCTCATTCCCTCGGGCGGATCGGCCATCGCCGAATTCGGTGCGGACTTTCCCGGTACATACATTCTAGTCGACCATTCCATCTTCCGCGCCTTCAACAAGGGTGCCCTGGGCATGCTCAAGGTTACGGGCGCTACAGATTCCTCCATCTATTCCGGCAAGCAGCGGGACGAGGTCTACCTGGCGGAAGGCGCGGCCATCCAGACCCTCCCCATCGGCGCAGCGGTCGCCCCGGTCACCAAACTGTCGCATGAGGAAATGATGGAACGGGGTTCGAGGGTCTACACCCAGGCTTGCGCGGCCTGTCATCTGCCGAACGGAATGGGAATCCCCAAGGCGTTTCCACCCCTGGCCAAATCGGATTACCTGATGGCCGACAAGAACCGGGCGATAGACATCATCCTCCACGGCAAATCCGGACCCATCACAGTCAATGGAGAACAATTCAATGGCGTGATGCCGCAACTCGACCTGGACGACGCTTCCGCAGCCAGCGTGCTCACCTATATCCGGAACAGCTTCGGTAACTCCGGCGATGCGGTCACCCTGGATCAGGTCAAGGCGCGCCGTCGGTAAGATCCCAAGATGAACCGTTCGCTCCTGATTGGTTTGGTTCTTGCCGTGGCAGCCATTTCCGCCGTCCCCATGGCTGCGCCCAAGGGAATGGAGGGAATCAAGGGAATCAAGGGAATGGCCTTGGTGCCTGGAGGGACCTTGGTACTTCCGTTCCGGGAAGATTCGGCGAACATCCGCATCAAGGTGGAGGCTTTCCAACTGGACAGGCACCCAGTTACGAATGACGAGTTCCGATCCTTCCTGAAGGCCAAACCCGACTTGGCCCGTTCCCGGATCAAACCCTTGTTCGCCGACCCGGCTTATCTGGCCGATTGGAAAGGCGATACCACGCCGCGTGAGGGCACGGGACGCTCGCCGGTCACCCAGGTCTCTTGGTATGCGGCCAAGGCGTATTGTTCCCATGCGGGCAAGCGCCTGCCCACCACGGCGGAATGGGAGTGGGCGGCCAAGGCCTTGCCCCCGGGAATGGACTCGACGGGCCTCGCTAAAACCATCCTGGCCTGGTATGCCAAGCCAGCGGGTGGGTCGTCCAATCCGGGATCATCCCATCCGCAAGCTTCCAATCAGATCGGGTCCGGCTCACTGAATGGAAACGGGATCCGGGATCTATTCGGCCTGGTCTGGGAATGGACCTCCGATTTCGATGCTTTCGGCTTCGCGGGCATGAACCAGCGGGGCGTGGCGGAGGGCGCGGCCTTTTGCGGCGCCGGCAGCGCCCGAGCCACCAAGGAAGCGGAATACGCCGTCTACATGCGCTGGGCCTTCCGCTTGAGCCTGCGCGCGGATTATTCCGTGGGAAGCCTGGGATTCCGGTGCGCCCGGAACAAGGATGAGATCGGAAAATGAAGATTCTATCCGCCCTATCCTTGCTTTGGGCTTTCTTACCGGTCCTATCCGGAGCCGGAACCTCCCCGCAACCCGCCGAAATTCTTCCCCTTCCCGACCGTTCTTTGTACCAGGTGGCCTCACCCTGGCGGCGCGATGACGGCGTGACGATCAAGCTGGCGGACCTGCGGGGCCGGGTGCGGGTGGTTTCCATGTTCTTCACCGGTTGCGATAACCTTTGTCCCATGTTGCTCGGACAGTTGCAGGCGCTCGAAAAAGCCATGCCCCCCTCGCTCAAAAACAAGGTGGGCTTCGTCATGGTCACTCTCGATTCAAAGGACGATAGCCCAGGAGCCTTGGCCGCCTACCGGAAAAAATCCGATCTCCCCGCCGATCGGTGGTTGCTTTTGCGCGGTTCTCCCGATGATACCCGAGAGTTGGCCGCCCTGCTGGGCGTGCGATACTCCCCGAAAACCGATCGGGGCCAGATGGGGCATACCGGCTTGATCGCCATCCTCGATCGCGAGGGTCGGATGGTGTCCAATGTCGAAGGTATTACGGATCAGAAGGCTTTTCTGGCGGACCTCACCCGCGCCGTTTCGTCCGGACGATGAGCTAAGGGAATTTGCGGACTCCATCCGGTCCGGGTCAAATCCGACCGGGTTGCTATCTTAGGAAGCGCCCTATCGAAAGAGCCCATCGGTGCCCGCTTCCTTTTCAAAATTGCCCCTGCCGGATACCCAACTGGCCAACCTTGCAAAACTGGGTTATCTCCAAATGACCCCCATTCAGGCGCAAGCCCTGCCGTTGGCTCTCAAAGGAAACGATCTGATCGCCCAGGCCAAGACCGGGAGCGGGAAAACGGCTGCCTTCGGAATCCCCCTGCTGCACAAGATCGATCTCAAGAGTAATGAGACCCAGGCCCTGATCATCTGCCC
>JALYSE010000350.1 GCA_030854955.1 Fibrobacterota bacterium
CCCTGCATGAGACCCACAAGGCACGCGCAGGCACGAAAATCAATACAATTTCACATGTCAAACCATGACCGGATTTCTTAACTTAATGAGCCCGGATTCCTGTCCAAAGAATGGGGTCCACCTCAGCCTGGCGTAATCGGTATTGTCCTTTGGACGAGAAGTTTCGGATGCAAAATGAGAATGTAGATCCAAGATATGGGGTAGCGCTTTACCCGAGCCCACGGATCAGGGACTTTCAGTCGCTTGCCGCACTACCTATCGGAAGCCTCCCAAAGAATCAGGAGCGCTTCGGCGACGTCTTTTCCATAGCGCCGTTTCAATGACGGCGATAACTCCTCGAATCCGGATTTCCTCATTCGGAAAGACTCGTGTTATGAAGCCATGCGGCTTTGCCGCATCTGTCTTGATTCATTTCCCCGGCAGCCGGATACCTTCGCCCAGATGGCTTTGGTGTGCTTCCATGATGACCGATTTGAACGCCGGATCGACGATCAGGGATCCTTGATTCCGTTCACGCGGCAGGATGGCTCGCCGAGGAATCAGTTTTTCAACCGTTCGGGTCACGGTTTCCTTTCCGAGATTGGACCTTCTAAAAACGCATCTCAAGTTGCGGGGGTATCACCTGCTACATGCGACTTTGGTTGAGTTGTATTCACAAGTCGGGAAACCGGAGAAGGCATGGGAGCACTTTTCAGCGGCGCTTGGAATGACCAGTTCGAAAACCGAAGCGAATTTTTTACTGGAAAAACGGGTCGTGGATAATTTTTGCATCCTGGTATCCGGGAGGTTCGGTTTCCCTTTCCAAGCAAGCCGAAAGCGTTGAATCCCGTGGACCAGACGGTCCCATCCGGAACGTTTCACTTAATTCCTGGAACCGGATCCGTAGGTGCCCAACCGTACCGAGAGGTGGGCCCCCGGCCATTGGTGGACCCGGTCCTCGAAACTGCTTTGCTGCAACCAGTTGCCGTCGATCCAGGGAGGCCTGCCCTCGGGGGCTACGAGCACAGCCCAACTTATGCCTCCGGCCAGCGATAAATAGCGTCCCAAATCCACGCCAGCGCTCAGCCGCAGTCTTTGTAGATAGTCGGCCTCCATCCGGATATCCCCATCGATGACGCTGCACATCAGCCCCAGTTCCGCAAATACGGGCTTAAGGGGAAGGTGACCACTCACCTCAAGGGTCGCGGCGCTCAGGGAGCGGTCGGAAACCGCCTTGGATCCGATGGCCAATCGCGTGTTCATGTGCCGTGACCCGGTGACCAGGCCCATATGGACGATACCCGTTTCGTCCAACCAGGTATCGCCACGCCAGACTCCATCCCCCACGAAATTGAGCAGGCCTATGGGAGCGCCTTTGCGGTAGGATCGCGCGATGTTGAGGATTCCGATCTGGCTCCCTTCCACGGTGCCGGCCGCAAAATTGATCCCGCCCGCTATCTGGGCCCCTATCAGGTCGCCGCCCACATAGTTGAACACGAAGGATCCTTGGCCTCCCACCAAAGAGCCCGCCGCCACGTTGAATCCGCCCGAACCTTGCGCGCCCCTGCCGTCGCTTCCCAGCAGGTTGAAAATGCCCGATCCCTGAAAGCTCTCAGACATGGTCTGCGCGAAATTGAATCCGCTGGCGATCTGGACGCCCTGCAAGTCCTGACGGCCAATGTTGAAACCATAGGCGATCTGCCCGCCCCGGATCGGGCCTTTGGCGTAATTCAGGCCTATCGCTCCCTGGACTCCATGAAGGCTGGAGGCCGCCGAATTAACGACCAGGGCCATTTGCTGCCCATCGTAGCGGCTTTCGGCTTGGTTGTAAAGGAGGCTGAACTGCGTGCCGCGGAAATCCTCCCTGGCGCGATTATGCATCAGGTTGAACTGGGATTGTTTCCCCATGTTCCGGTACCACGTGTCATTGTCCTCGGGGCCTGCGCTAAGGGAAACGCCGCCCCGCACCACCGCGTACTCCTTCGAAACCGACTTCCACTCCGGCCCCGAAATGAGGTGAACCATGGCGCCCTTCTGCAGGACGAAGCGCAGCTCTTTGATGCCCTTGGAGTGATGCCAAAGGGTCCGGTAGGAACCCGGTTCCAGGGCCAGGTGCAGGGGGCGGCCTGCCGGTTTCTGCACCTCCGTCACCAAGCGCTCGAGCGAATCGCGGATGGAGAACCTTCCGTTTATCGAATCGGGAAGTACCAAGGAAGCCTTGGCGCGGTTGAGTTCGGTCATCACCACGTCGCCCGAACCCGCGATACGGATATCGTAACCGGCATGTTGCGGGCCTCCCGCAGTCGTCTCCGTGCGGGCCAAGGTCTCGTGATAGGCGTATTGGTAGGCCTCATGGAGGGTGACACGACCGTCCTGGGAGGCGTCGGCGGCGCCGCGCAGGCCGGTATTTAGGAAATGCGAGAAAAAAGAGGCGCGGATGCGGTCGCTTTCCTGGGCCGCCTCATTGGCCGAACTGCTGGTGATGAAGGCATAGCCGCTGGACTGGCTGGACTCGTCGGACATGAACGCCGGCAAATACCGCCCGCCTTTCAGCTTGATCAGGGCTCCGGACGCGCAGGCATCCACCACCGCTATGCGCACGTCGGCCGGTACATTGTTTACTTTTTCCCGGAATTCGCGGAAACCGAAATGCTTGCCCCGCAATAACAACCCGGACTCGTCCGCATGCCCCGAATAATAAATGATCGCCTCTACTCGCCCGTTCCCGCTCTTGGCCTCCCTAACCCGCATAGCCAGGAGGTCCAAGGCCAGGGAAAGGCCGGCGGAGTCGATATCCTGCAGCATGATGCAGTCCTTCGGATCCAGGCCCCCCAGTTCCTGCATCGAGAGGGCGAAGGTTTTCGCGTCGGTGCCGGCGTATTGCAGACGCACCCGCTCCCGTCCGCCGTCATTGGCTCCGATCATGAGGCCCAGGCGCCGCTTGGGAGCTGCCTCGGCCCCGCCAATACCTAAGAGCGGGGCCGCCAGAATGAGGCAGCATAACATCCGGCGATGTCGCATCGCTTAAGGTCCTTTTTTGAGCGGGAAAACGATGACGCGGACGGATTGCGGGGACTGCGCCGCCAGCCAGGTGTCGTCATGTTTCGACGAAGCGGCGACCTGGGATGTCCATTTCTCCAGGTCGATGGGCTTTGCCGAAAGCAGCAAATGGAAACGCTCGAAGCGCGGGGCTTCGTCCAACTCGAATGCCTTGGGCAGACGATGCTCGGTCACCGAAGACCAGGCCGTGCTAGCGTCCAGGGCGGAGGGCCAATGCAGGGTAACCGCTCCATTACCGTCCACCGAAAGGATGGCGCCATAGGCGAAATTTCCGGGGTGGTATTCGACCTGGAAAATATCCCCCGCTCCAGCGGATGCTCCGGGAACGACCTGTTCCGGGCCGTCCGGCGTGTTCCG
>JALYSE010000147.1 GCA_030854955.1 Fibrobacterota bacterium
AGCTGGCGGAGGCATACCTCAAACGTGGCCTCATGGAAAAGGCGGAGGCCGAATACCGCGGCTTGCTGGTGAGAAGCCCCGAGTCCGGCGAAAATTGGGCGGGTCTGGGAGCCGCCTTGGTTGCAACGGATCCCGTTGCCGCATCGGAGTGCTACCGCAAGGCCGCCTTCTATTCGAATCAGGCCGAGCAAAGATCTTCCTACATCGCCGAGCAGAAACGCCTCGCATCCGCCCAGCCCAGGAATGACCGCAAGGCTGCGGATTCCGACGACGCAAAGCTCACTGCCGTGCTTGCCGCTCCTAGCGCCCTTCCGACGGCTCCGATAACGATTCCCGAAGCGAAGTCCGTCCCAACCGCGCCGGCAAAAACTCAGGCCGCGGATCCCTCTGCGGACGCGAAGGCCAAAGCGGCGAAGGAGCGTTTGGAGTCGGAGGAAAAATTCAAGCAGGACGCCTTAGCCAAGGCCGCGGAGAAGAAAGCAAAGGAAGAGAACGAACGCCTCGCCAAGGAAGAAAATGCCAAAAAGGACGCTTTGGCAAAACAGGAGGTCCTCGCCAAAGAGGAAAAGGTGAAGCAGGATGCGTTGGCAACGGCGGCCCCAGCGCCTGCGGTCAAACCGAAACCCTTTGACCTGAAGGCCTTCCAGGACAGCGTATATCAAGCCGAATTGGAAAAGCGCCTGGCGGCTCTCAAGTTGAACAAGGCCGCCGTTCCATCCGCAGCCGCTCCCCACCCGATTCCTGCCACCGCTCCCGTCGCAACTGTCGCTTCCGCCCCGGTCCCGGCGATTAGTGCCGCACCTCAAAAATCCGATGGCGCCAAGGAAAAGGAAGTCCGCGAAGCCGAAGCCAAGGCCAATGCGGAGAAACAGCGCTTGGCCAAGGAAGCCGAGGAAAAAGCCAAGGAGGAAAAGGAACAGCAGGAGCGCTTGGCCAAGAGCGCTGAGAAAAAAGCCAAGGAAGACCAGCGGATGGCCGAAGAGTTCGCGCACAAGAAAGCGGAAACCGAAAAGGTGCGTCTGGGCAAGGAGGAAAAGCTGAAGCAGGAAGCTCTCGCCACGGCAGAGAAGGCCCGCCAGGACTCCCTTGCGAAAGAGACGGAAAAAAAAGCCTTGGCTGAAAAAGTCATGAAGGAAAAAGCGGAGTTGGTGGCCAAGGTCGAAAAAGCCCGCCAGGATTCCTTGGCCAAGGAAGCCGAGAAGAAAGCGAAGGAGGAGCGGGAGCGTTTTGCCAGGGAACAGGAGGCCAAGCGCATCGAAGAGACCAAAGTCATGAAGCTTAAACAGGAGCTGGAACAGCGCGAGCGCCTGGCGCGGGAAAGACGCGATAGGCATGAACGCGCGATCGCTTTGTTCAGGGAAGGGCGGATGGATTCCTCGGCCCTGGTTTTCAAGGCCGTGTTGGCGGATTCTCCTGTCACCGATGCATTCTATTACGCGGGCCGGGTGAGCCTTGCAAGGAATGAAAACGGCAAGGCCATGGAGCTGTTTCAAAAGGCCGGGGCGGACAAGTCCGACTTGAACGGCCTCAGAGGCAAGGCTTTGATGGGTCTAGGCAAGCATAAAGAAGCTTCCGCGGCGCTGGAAAGCCAATTCGCGAAGACGAATGAAGATACCACTCTCATGGATCTGGTTGAGGTAAAGCGAAAGCTAGGGGACGAAACTGGGGCGATCATCTACCTGGAAAAGCTGGCTGAGAAACGCCCAGGCGTCCCCAAGCATCAAGAGGATCTGGCTGCCCATTTTCGCGCCAAGGGAGATAGACAAAAGGCCACGGAACGGTACACCAAGGTTTTCATCCTGCATCCGGGCCATCCGGAAGCCAATTATTGGCTGGGACTGGAGGCGGCCAAGGCCGGTGACAATACCCGTGCCGTACCTTTCCTGGAACGGGCCGTAGCGGCATTCCCGACCCGGGCGGATGCCTATAAGGCCCTCGCCAAGGGCAATGCGGCCCTGGGGCGCAAGGAGCCTGCGTGGGAAACCCATAAAAAGGCCTTCGCCCTGGCTCCGGCGGACTTGGAATTGGCCAGAGGCAAGCTTGCCCTGGCCAGGGAATCCCATCCCACGGAGCTTCCCAAGGCCTATGAGGACGTATTGCGCATCGCCCCTGAGGATGGGGAAGCGGCCATGGGACTGGCCAATCTCCGCTACTCCGAAGGGAACCATGCAGCGGCTGAAAAATATTTCCGCATCGCCTGCAAGGATTCAAAGGACCCTCATGCCCTTGCGCTTTTCGGGCGCTCGCTTTTGGAGTTGAAGAAGGTCGACGAAGCGGCGGTTGTTCTGCAGAAGGCCGTCGACCTGGGAGAGACGGATCCTTCTCTGCGCCTGGACCTGGCCCGCATCCGCATTGCCAAAGGCGACTTTGATTGGGCGGAAGCCTTGTTGAAGGATCTTGCCAAGAAGGCGACTTCGGATCCGGAACCCCTTTACTGGCAAGGTCAGATCGCTCTCAAGCGCCAGCAGGTGACCGTGGCCGAGGAATTCTTCCGCAAGTCCAATCAGTTAAAGCCGGATGAGGCCCGTTATGCCGAATCCCTGGCCCGCTTGCTGCGCGACAAGGATGATTGGAAGCAAGCGGTGGCGGTATTGAGCAGGGCCGAAGCCAAGCTCACTCATTCTGGGCGTCTTCTGTACGGCGATTGCCTCGCGCACGGAGGCGATTGGGCAAAGGCCCAGTCGGTCTATGCCGAACTCTACAGGAAGGAAGCCTCCGCTGGCTTATTGTCCCGCAGGATGGACCTGGTCGTGCGTATGGGGAAGCCGGAGCAGGCAGTTGAGCTTTCCAATGGCGCCCCCTACCTGGAGGCGACGGAAGTGCGGTTTTCCCTGGCCAAGGCGCAGTTGGCACTGGCCGATGCCCACCTGCTGCAAGGGGATCCGGAACTGGCGGTGGACCTGATGAAAAAGGTAATGAAGACCGACGATCATAAACCCGAATATCATTACTATCTGGGTCTGGCATATTTCAATCAAAACAGGCATAAAAGGGCGCTCGACGAATTCACCGATGCGCTGAGGTATCGCGTGGATTACCCCGAGGCGCTCTACCGCAAGGGTATTTGCCTGATCAAAATCAAGGACGTGAAGGAGGCGGAGAATTCCTTCGGCGAACTGACCCAGCACGCGGATCCTCTCTGGAAGGCGCGCGGCCTTTACGGCCTGGCCATGGTCTTTGAGGCGCAGGGTAAGCCCGAGGCGGTCCAGCACCACCTGGAACGGTCCATTGCGGCCTCGCCACTGGCCGATGCGATGGCCTTTCTCTCACGAGTCCACCTGAGCCAATCCAGGGTAGTGGAAGCCCAGGATTGGGCCCGCAAGGCGCAAAGCGCGGATATCTCAAACGAAAGCGCTACCGTGGCCTTGACCGAAGCCCTGACGGCCGCGAAGAGACAGACGGAGGCCATGGAGTTGGCCCGGCAAGGATTGCGGGCCAGGCCATTGTCATGCGGCCTGTTGGTGCAATCCGCCAAGCTTAACTTCCAGGCTGGCCGATTGGATTCCACCTTGGCCGCGGGTAATACCGCCATCAAGGTATGTCCGGAAGATCCGATGGGGTATTTCTACGCCGGCATCGCGACGCACGGAAGCAATCGCCCAAAGGAAGCCAAGCAATATTTCAAATCGTTCCGGAAAATGGGCGGAGATAAAAAGATGGTGCCCGGGGAATAAGGACGGCCCGCCTCAGTAGAATGGGGCGGGGTGGACGGGTTATTTTAGATCTGACGAACGGCTCTTGGCCTTGCCGCGGGCCACTTCCGGTTGGATGTGTCTTCCGGAAACCTCCCTTTGCGGTTCACCACGCCGGGTAGAACCCACACCAGGAACAACATCGCGCTGAAAACCGTGATACCCATTTGGATTTGATCGTTCTGAAGCATTTCCATGGCCACCCTCCGATTGGGTTGTTTCCATCATTCTACCACCGATTGAAAAGCATTTACCCCTGTTTTTTTTCCGAACCGATGCAAAATGCCGAATGCGCCGTTGCAGTATGACCTTGCGAAAATTTTGAAATTAGACCGTTACCAATCCTGGCCCCGCTCCATTCTAAATGGTATTATCCGTTGCGGGGTCAAAAACGGACACGATCCCAAGCTATTTTATAACCAGACAACTTACTTGAAGACGGCATTTCCATGCACCCCTACGAAACAACAGCCATTCAATGGCTTCACGACGAAATCCGCGTCTTCCTGAGGGCACGTAGGGAAGGCAAACAGTCTCCCGCTCAGGGTGACTGGGTCGGTTTGTGCTGGGACGTCGGGCACAGCCTTTCCATGTTGGCCTCACACGGTATCTCCCTGAAACCCGTGCTTGTGGCCGTATCCGGCAAACTCAGGATGGAGTTCGTGGGAGTGAAGGGCTTGATGCCCTCCGACTTTCAGATGATGCGGGTATTCTACCTGAATTATTTCGAGCGAACGGAATTCCTGCCCAAGCTGAGGTTGATTCCTTGGGATCGCCATGAACTGATTCTCGAGCGGTGCAAGGATCCGGTCCAGCAGGAGTTCTACCTTGAGCTTTGTCTCAAGGAGAACCTGGACCGTGCCGACCTGGATGAAGCGTTCAAGCAACAACGCTATGAGATGAGCTCGTTGTCGGGCTCGCCGTTTCCCTGAGGCCCCAGCCCGTTTCCAGGCCCAAATCGCCCGTTCCGACGGCTTCATCATTCGGCTCATCAATGATCGCATGGACTCCTTCCGTGGCCGAACCCGGGGCTGCCTCGGGACCATAGGCGGTTAGATGGTCCGCTCCCCATTGCTGGATTGCCGAAAGGATCGGCTCAAGAGTGCGGCTGCGCTGGGTCGGGGCATAGACGATGCGGGGTTTCTCCTTTCCCAGTACCATACGGGTGATGAGCCCATCGTACTCCAGTTCCTTTAGTTGCTTGGCCAGTATTTTTGCCGAAATTCCAGTCGACAAGCGTTTTAATTCACCGAATCGCCGGGGCTCGCCCGTGAGCAAAAGGTTTAGGATCAATCCCTTCCATTTGCCGCCGATGAGGGTGAGGGTCAGCTCCGCCGGCCATGTGAATTTCTTGAGTACCATGTTTGCTCCTATCCATTAACCACCCGGGCCGGTTCTCGGTTCCAGGCAGGAGGGGAATGTAAGGGCAACCTGCGTGCCAAAAGAAAACATCGACGTTTCCAGGCGTTTTTCGACCGGTTGCTGACTCGGTGATACAGTTACCTTCCAGAAAGGCCGTTCCATAATGGTCCTGCGAGTTCCAAAATGGGCCGGAAAAAGCGGATTAACTATCTTTGTCCGGCTCCGATGCTTGTATTTTAGCGGTCGGACGTAAAATTCAATCCGTGACGTCGCGGCCTTGTTGCCGGGAAGGAATCATGTTCAGATCGTGCCTACTCTTTGTCTTCGCCCTTTTTACCCTCCTGGCCACGACCGCTTATAGCCAAACCAACTCGGAAAAGTCCTCGCAAGTGCCTGCAACGACCCCGATCCTTCCCCGGAACACCCAGGATTCCGTGGCTGCCGATTCGGCCAAAGCTGCAAACAAGGCCGTTCGCGATGCCAAGGCCGCAGCCAAGAAGGATGCCAAAGCCCGCAAGCAAGCCGCAGCCGACTCAGCCAAGGCTGCAAAAGAAACTGTCTCTGACACCGCCAAGGCTTCCGTCCCTTCCGCTGTCCCGGACACGGCCAAGGCAGCAGCACCGGAACCCCAGGTACCTGCCGCCCCCGCTCCTGGAGCGGTTGCTCCGGCCGATACCGTTCATTCACCCGCTGCCCTGGACCCATCGGCTCAGGGTCCCACTGCTCCTACCCTGGAAGCGCCCAAGGTCGAGGAGGCCGTGCGTCAGCCTCAGGATATCCGGCTTTTCAATGACCCGACCCTGATTGCCAAAGAATATGGTTTCGGCGTCGCGGGATCCCTCGTAGCGGGCGCCCTTGGCTTCTACATCGGAAGCGGCATCGAGACCGCTATCGAAGGGGAGTCCAATGCGTCCAAAGGCACCTTGAGTTTCACGGGCATTCGCTATGACAATTACAAAGGCGCCTTCTGGGGCGGCGCCACCGGTATGGTGATCGGGTCGGCCCTGACCACCTACTTCATCGGGCAGACCGATGAAGAAGACGGGGGATTCATGATGACCATACTCGGAACGGCCGCCGCAGCCGGCGGCACTCTCTACGTGGCCCACCTCATGGGCGTCAATGACGACATCGATTGGAAGCCATTCATTCCGTTGCTCGCAATCCCCTCCATTGGGGGGACACTCGGCTTCAACGTATCGCGATGGTTCCATGATCGTAAGCGCGAAGAAGTCGTGGGCAAACAATCCTCGATTTGGCTCCATCCGCCGACCTTGGCATGGGGCCGCGATGCCAGAGGCGATCGCATGGAGATCAAAGCTCTCCATCTGACGTTCTGATCGCGAACAGGTTTCGTTAACCGGAAGAGGATGCCGAGGCATGTCATTCCGATCTCCGACATGGTTGGCCGGTGCCGCATTGGTTGCGCTGGCTCTGACCGGATGCAATAAGCTCAAGCTCGGATATGAATATGCCGATTGGCTGCTGGTCTATTCCGTTGAAGACAATTTCGACTTGGACAAGCCGCAAAGGTCGGTTCTCAAGGAAGAGGTGGGCGCCTACTTCCACTGGCATCGTAAGCAGATGCTTCCCGCCTACGCGGAATTCCTGACCTACGTTGCGGACAGCGTCCGCAACGGCCTGCGCCCCTCCGAAGTCGATTCCGGATTCCAGCGCTACAAGAAGCTTTACAGATCGACCGTGCAGCCGATTCCGGATAAATCCCTGGGCCTGCTCATGTCCCTGACTCCGGAACAGGTGGACGCATGGCTTATCCGGCAGCGCAAAAAGAACGCCAAGCTGCGCAAGGATTTCAGCGGCAGCCTGGAGGACAGGCTGACCCATCGCTATCAGAAGATCGTGGATGAGATGGAGGATTGGGCCGGCCGCCTCACCCAGGAACAAAAGAACAGGATAAAGGTGCTGAACCGGACTCTGCCCTGGACCGGATTCCATTGGCTGGAAATGCGGGAGCGCTTCCAGACGCATCTGGCCGAGCTGTTGAAAAAGAAGGCGTCAAAGGATGAGGTCCGCGCAACTCTCAATCTCTATCTGCTGGACAACGATTCCCTGAAGAGTGTGGAGTATCGGACCAAAACCAAGGAGTTCGATATCCGCTTGCGCACCCTGATCCATTCCGTCCATGCCGTGCTGACCACGGAACAGAAACGGCATTTCATCCGCCAAGTGGAAAAGACGGCCCGGGATTTTAAGACCCTCAGCCTTCAGAACTAGAACAAGTCCGTCGGTATTTATTGGCCCTTGCAGGCTATTAGCAGGCCGTTTTCGATCCTTTATTCCGCCGGTGCGGAGGGGAGGTCTTCCAATCCGGGAGGTTCCGGCACGCTCGGCGAAGGATCCGAATAGCTGGATTCCGAGGAAGAGGTATACTCCGAGGTCTCCCTGGCCGAATAACCGGAAGCCGAAGCCTTGCGCTTCTTGGCGGCGCCGCGCGCAGCGGCCTTGGCTATGGCCGAGGCGGAGGAGGATTTGGCCTTGGCCTTCACGATGGGAAGGGATTTCTTCCCTTTGCTTTTGGCGGGCTCCTCGGCCGATTTAACTGCGGCCACGGTTTTCAGGGATTCCGCAGCAGCTTTGGATGATGCCAATTCTGCGGTCAGTTTTTTGATGTCCGCTTCCAGAGCGGTGACATGGATCTTGGTCTTCTCCTGGAATGCCTTGAAGTCGGCAGTGGCTTCGGTCAGGGTTTTGGTGTTCACGAAATCCTTGGATGCTTTACCGATTTCTTTGGAGGTAAGGCGGTGACCCAGGAAGACAGAAAGGCCCACCGCGACGGCAAGTCCCATCAGAAGCGTAAACCCACCGACTCCCCCTTTGGCGGGTTGGGAGAGGCCGTACATGGGCATCGAGCCCGCCATTTGCGGGGCGGGTTGGGGTGAAAACTCCCCGCGGGAGGAGGCTGCGGAAAAAACCGGTTCCGCTATGGGGATATGCTGGACCGGTACCGGATTGGGCGCCGGGGGCTTGGGCTCCGGGGCCTGTTGCCTAAGGCGCTCGGGGATTCCTGTGAACCCCTGGACGGCCCGGGCGTCGGGATTCCACTCCATGGCCATGGGCATCTGGATGGGAATTTGCTGAGTGGCGAAATGCTGGGGCGTCGCTTGGATCGGGGGCATGGGCTGCTGTACGGACACGGGTGAGTTGGGAAACCAGCATTCGATGCCCTGATTGTTGGTTTTCTTGGCAATCAGGTTTTGAGCCTGCAAAGACTCGAGGGACTCGCTGATATCCGATATGCTGATATTGAGACGAGTCATCATTTCCGTGATGGTCGGCGCCCGATCGGCATTTTGGTTCAAAAACTTCAAAATCCGGTGATCATGCTTGGCCATTTATCCTCCAACTCTATGTTTCCCTGCAAGCAGGGTTGTCCGTAAATACAGGGGGACCCGTAATATAGATACCCTTCAGTAACCCGGGTATATGAGTGCACACTTGGAAGCGGCACCTTTAGAATTTTATTTAAATGCTAAAGGCGTCCCAGGAGACTAGGAACCTTGGAGTTGATTGTCCAATTATCGGGACTTTCAGCACCATTTTCGAAATTGGAGCGCCGAATACCCGTCGCTCCGAAACCTTCCGGCCAGCCACTAGGGCTTTTCCGGGCGGAATGAAGGGCGACTCATGGTTAAAATCATCGACAAAAAGACGTTCGAAAACATGAAATCCGGTGTTAGGGACGGAATGGGCATGACCTTGAAACAGGCCAAACGCATTGAATGGCGCACTCCATGGGTGTACCACAAACCCGTAGGCTCCAAATCATGGATACTGGGAATAAGCCTTTTGTCAGCCGTGGTGGCCATCATCGGCGGCATTCTGTATTTCCGGAAGCGGAAGCAGGTGGCCGATCGGTATACCATGGGCGAATCAGAAGCGGCCAATGGGTTCGATCCCGTCGAGACCAGGGATGAGGCATTGGCCACGACCTCTCCAGGCATCAATTGATTTTTCCCGGCTGAGTTTTCACCGTGGCATAATAAAAGGGGTTCGGGTTAGGGCGGGTTGAGCGTCCCGGCCCGAAAACCCGGGCCTACCGTAACTTGGATAGTACCCAAGCCTGGATTCGATTCTCCGTTCCGGCGTCTCGATCCGCTTGGGCCCCCTGCTTTTCGGGCATTCGATATATTCAGGGCTGCGTCGCACCGCTTAAATTGTTATAATACAGCCATAATTGCACGCGCTTGGCGAAAAATTATGGCACAATGAATGGGAAAGGCTGGAATGTTTAAAGGCTTTTGGACCTTTGGTTTTTGCGTCATTGCAATCAGTTTGGCTGCCGCCGGCACCCCTCAACCGACCAAGGAGGAGTTCCTCACCAAAATCGTCATCAAAAGCCTGGGTTCCTGGCATTACGCCCCGCCCAAGATCGATGATGGCTTTTCACGCAAGGTTTACTCCCTGCAACTCAAGCGCATGGATCCGCAGAAGCGTTTCCTGATTCAGGAAGACATCGATACCCTGGTCCGATTCGAGACGGACATCGACAACGAATTGGCTCAAGGCACCAATACCTTCTTCGAGGCCGCCTACGTGCTCCTGCGCCGCCGCATGCTCGAAGCCCAGTCAATGACCCAGAACATCCTGGAATCTCCTCTGGATCTCAACATAGAGGACTCCCTCCCTTTGGATCCGGACAAGCAGCCTTGGGCGAAATCCAAGGATGAATTGCGCCGGCGGTGGGCACGGCTGCTCAAATATCAGGTCCTGACCCATATCCAGGATGTGAAGGAATCCAAGGAAAAGGACAAGAAGGAAGACGTTAAGGAAAAGGAAATCAAAGAAAAGGGCGGTAAAGCTCCCGAGAAGGCGAAGAAGGATACCTCCAAGTCCCTGGCCACCGGCAAGACCCAGCCCATGGTCAAGGCCGCCTCTCCGGAAGCCCAAGAAAAGGAAGCCCGCGAATACGTGAAGCGCAGCATCCGCCGTCTGTTCGAGCGCATGTTGAAAGAGGACAAACTCGAAAAGGTCTCCTCCTACCTCAACACGGTCGGTAACTCCCACGATCCCCACACCGAATATTTCAAGCCAGAGGCCAAAGAAGACTTTGACCTGAGCATGACGGGCACCCTGGAAGGCATAGGCGCCGTGCTTCGCGAAGATGACGGCTTTATCAAGGTGGTCAGCATCGTACCCGGCAGCGCCTCCTGGCGGCAGAAGGAACTGAAAGCTGAAGATAAGATCGTCAAGGTTGCCCAGGGTTCGGACGAACCGGTGGATCTGGTGGAAGCCAGCGTGAACGAAGCCGTGCGCCTCATCCGCGGCCGCAAAGGCACGGAAGTTCGCCTTACGGTCCAGAAGCCCTCCGGGCAAACCAAGGTCATTCCCATCATCCGCGATGTGGTGGTGGTTGAGGAGACTTACGCAAAATCCGCGATCATGACCTCGGCTGAGAGCAAGAAGAAGATGGGCTATATCAATCTGCCGGCCTTCTATCATGATTTCAGCAATAGCCGCGGCCGCACCTCCTCGGCGGACATCCGAGAAGAGTTGGAGAAGCTGAAGGCGGAAAAAGTGGAGGGCGTGGTCCTGGACCTGCGCAATAACGGCGGAGGCGCCCTGGATGACGCCGTCAAGATGGCCGGGCTATTCTTCAAGAACGGGCCGGTGGTGCAAATCAAGGATCAGAAGGGCAATACCACCGTCCTGAACGATCAGGACACGGACATCACCTACGACGGCCCCCTTGTCATTATGATCAATACCTTCAGCGCCTCGGCCTCGGAAATCGTGGCGGCGGCCCTTCAGGATTACGGGCGCGCCGTGATCCTGGGCACGGACACAACCTTCGGCAAAGGCACGGTCCAGTCGATGTTGGATCTGGACGCCTACCTGCCGCCCACCTTTGCCTCCATGCGGCCGATGGGCTCCCTCAAGCTCACCATCCAGAAGTTCTACCGCATCAACGGCGGCACCACCCAATACAAGGGCGTGGTGCCCGATATCCTGATTCCGGACGCTTATAGCAACCTGGAAGTGGGGGAGAAGGTGCTGGACTATGCCATGCCCTGGGACACCGTCAACTCCCTGATCTATCCCAAGTGGTCAAAGAGCAAATTCGATTTGGGCGTACTTCGTAAAAAGAGCCAGGCCCGCCTGAAGGCGGATCCCTTCGCCCAGAAGCTCCAGGACTTGGCTGATCGGTTGCAGAAGCAGCGCGATCGGTCCTTTGTCAGCCTGCAGAAGTCCAAATATTTCCAGGAACAGGAGTCGGCGCGCAAAGAAACCGAGAAGTTTGAAACGATCCAGAAGGAGAATGCCAACATCAAGGTGGTGCCGCTGGCCTTGGCTCGTCCCGCTGCCGATTCCCTGGAAGGAGAGAAAGAGAAGAAATGGCGCGAGCAACTCGCCAGGGACTTTTACCTGCGGGAAGCGGTCAACGTGCTGGGAGACCTGACCGCAGCCAAATAAGGGCGGCGCGGCAGGGAATTGTTTTAAGAGGATCCCGTCGGGGAT
>JALYSE010000351.1 GCA_030854955.1 Fibrobacterota bacterium
TGGCGATTTTCCCGTTGGCCATGGGCACGTCCACTCCGAACCAGCCGCGCAGAAATCCGCCCGACCCCGAAGGCCCCCACATGGTCGAGACGCCCTGCTTGTTGAGAATGGGGTTTTCGTCTCCGAGGTCGAAGGCGGCGAGCACCTTTGCGTAGTCGGGAGCGGACAAAAGCCAGGCTCCCGCAGCGTCCATGTTCTTCAGCTCGAAATCCCCATATCCGCCGGGCACCCACGGCGGGCCCTTTGGGTCGGGGTTGCCTTGGAGATAGGGCACGGAGGTATGGTAGAGCACCTCGTCGGGAGCCCGCTCATCGAAGCGGCTGCCTCCGAACCGGGGCCGGGACAATCCCAGGGGATGGAACAGCAGTTCGCCCGCCAGGGACTCGTATGATTTCCCGATTCCCATGGGAAGGCTTTCCAGCAGGCGCCCGAGCAGGAAATAGCCGAAGTTGTCGTACACGGATTTGCTGCCGGGATCGAATTGCAGCGGCTGTCCCAGCATGTATTTCAGGAAATCCTTCCGGGAGGCGGGAAGCCGGTTGCGGATTTCCGATCCGGGAGGGAAGTCGTTGAATACGGGATCCGGATGCTGCCGCGAGCGCACCCATCCACCCGAATGGGTAAGCAGTTGATCCACGGTGATGTCGCGGAAGCGCGCGTCCGTGGGCTCCTTGGGTTCTCCGTCCCGGCCGACGCCTGAGAGCAGGGAAAGGATTTTCTCCTTCAACGAAGGGCCCTCGCCATCTGCGCCGCCTTCACGGAGGGTTTTGTGCACAAGAATGCTGGTCAAGGGTTTACTGCAACTGGCGACGCGAAAGAGACTGTTGGCCTTGGTTTCGGGATACCCGGCTTCGGCCCAGGTGTAGCCATGGGAAAAGACTAACTTGCCTTCGCGTGCGATGGCGAGCGCACCCCCGCGCACCCCGGAACGGCTCATGAGAGCGCGCATGTAAGTATCGAAACCTTCGAGGCCCGGAGCATCGGGCCCGTTTACAGTCCATTGCCGGGGCATGGGACGGGAGGTTTGCGCCAGTAATACGGAATGCCCGTCGGCCCCGGGGATAGCCTGTAGGCTTAGCGGGAAGAGTCCACGGGTCGATTCCTTTTTCAGATCAGCATGCAGCCCGGCCGCCGGGATAGTGGCATGGGCGGCCCAAGGCCCTATGGAGTTCTCTTCCCATACGGTGAAGAACCGTCCGCCGGGAAGCGGAGCGAGAAAAGCGGGCCTGACCCAAACCTGGGAAAAAACGTCCATCTTGACATGCAGGGATTTTTCATCATCCCCAATGCTGTAATTCCATGCAGTGCCTTCCACGTTCCGCTTCCACACGCCCGCGAAGCGCGGGTTGTCGGGCGTGCCGTAGGCGTCGACCCAGACGCATTTCAACTTGTTGCGCTGCGCGGAATCGCAAGCGGCCTGGAAAGCCTTCCGATCCAGATCCGTCAATGCGAATCCGGGAGTCGAATCCTTGACCAGAACGGCGGCGAAGGCGGTTCCCTCGCCGAGAACCGTGATGATACCGGGCCGGTATCCGCGCGCGGACCACGAGGCCAGGGAATCCTGGATGTGGGGGCCGGGAACGGGCGGCAGGAATATCCATGTGGGACCGTTGGAACGTATCCAGGACGCGGAATAGCGCGGTCCCTCCGCGGTGGACTTGATGTCCATGGATACGGGGGAGAAGCCTTTATCCTTAAGGCTATCAACGTGACGCTTGAATTGGCGCGGATCCGACTCTAGGCCCACGTACCAATCCAGAGCGGGCTCAATGGCAAAAGCCGAAAAACAGCATGACAGGATTAAGGTAAGGACGTGAGAGGCCAGGTGATGCTCCTGAAAACGGCGCAATGGCGCGATTCATGAAAGTCGAATTAGTATACGAAATCGCGTGCTGCGGATCATCCCCTTTGTGGGAGAGATGCGCGGGTAAGAAAAGAGTAAGAGAACGGTGTAAATAGAGCCGACACCCGCCAGGCCAATAACCATCGCATGTTGAATAGGGAGTAGCATGCATGTTTCCTGGAATTTATCTTAAACATGTCGATACGTTCCGCTACGTCCAAATATTCCCATAACGAGGAGTTTCACATGACCAAAGGAAAATCGCTTCTGAATTCAATCGCCTTTGTTGCATCTGCGGGTCTTCTGATGACCGCATGCAGCAAGCAAGATCAAGACGCTCGATTAGGAGAACGGGATAACCAATCCGGAAGCGAAATCGAGCAGATTCCCGGTATCGGGCAGGGTTCTGGCATGGGCGGAACCGGAACGCCCGGTTACGAATCCTACGAGGACAGCCTGAATATGCCCGGCTCTACCGGATCTGGGTCCGGCATGGGGGGCATGGGCACCAGCACCCCCGACCAGAGCACCTTGGGATCGGGTACGGGCTCCATGGGCTCTATGGGCCCCACCGGAGCCTATGATTCCTCCCGTATGGGAATAGGCGGAAAAAAGGGCAACCTGAAATCCGATACCGCCCGGTCCAATCAATCAAAGTCCAAGCAGCGGCTCAATCGCGATACGATGGACACCAGTCCAGGTACTAGTGGTCCGGGAAGTCCCTCTGGAGCAGGAGGCTCCAGCGGTGACGACATGGGTACAGGTACAGGCACCGGTGATGTCGGAACCGGCACGGGCACGGGTGGTTCCGGCACTGGGGGGACTGGCACAGGTGGGACTGGCACAGGTGGGACTGGCACAGGTGGGTTTGGTACGGGTGGATCTGGTATGGGTGGACCCGGTATGGGTGGACCTGGTACCGGCGGTTCGGGCACGGGTGGACCTGGTACCGGCGGTTCGGGCACGGGTGGGTCCGGCACCGGCGGCTCCGGCGGAAGGTAACGGATTCCAACCCGATTTCATTTGATTCTTGCAAAGGACCGGCGGTTTTCCTTAACCGTCCGGTCCTTTGCCGTTATAGGGTCTTCCTCTTGGAAAGTATGGCATCTGCTACCTCATGCCCGGTGAATGGGATGGTCCTATGATTTGTCCACCTGAGTATGTTAGAATGGTACCGGATCTCGCCCACGCCATGATGCACATGTTACCGGAGGATTGAATATGAAGTCGGTGAAGACCATCGACAAAACAGCATTGGTCAACCTCTACAATATCGGGGGCAAGGACTTCCTATTGCGGATGATAGACAATTTCATCAGCCAGGCTCCCAAGCGTATCGAATCCTCGCGGAAGAGCCTCGAAACCACCAATTTGAAATCCATCCATTTGATTGCCCATTCCCTCAAAGCCAGCGCCGCGAACCTGGGGGCCGCCAAGGTCCAGGAAATCGCGGAGCGGCTCGAGGAAATGGCGAGCATCGGATTGAAGGAGCATATCGGTGAAGGTCTCGATAGGCTCGACA
>JALYSE010000148.1:0-6594 GCA_030854955.1 Fibrobacterota bacterium
ATCCCAAATACGTCACTGCGGTCACCGATCATGGGTGCACCGTTACCGCGGCGATACAATACGGCAACGTCTTCGCTGCGCAGTTTCATCCCGAGAAGAGCCAGACAAACGGCCTCAGAATGCTGAAAAACTTCGTTGAATGCGTACCACGGACGGCCGAGGAGGCGGTGCAACATGCTTAAGAAACGACTGATCGCCTGCCTGCTGATGAGGAATGGCCTGATCGTCCAAAGCATCGGCTTCAACAAATACCTTCCCATTGGACGGCCAAAATTCCCTATCGAATTCGTTGTCAAGTGGGACGTCGACGAAATCGTGCTTTTGGACATGAGCGCGGCCGGGGAAAAGCGCGGGCCAAACCATGAAGTCATCGAATTGCTTTCCCATTCCTGTTTCGTGCCCTTGACGGTCGGAGGAGGGATCCAATCGGTTGCCGACGTAAGGAAGATCATCAGGGCCGGCGCCGACAAGGTGAGCGTCAATGCCCACGCGCTGGAAAGGCCCGCCCTAATCTCGGAAATCGCAGAGGCCTTCGGAAGCCAGTGCGCGGTTGTTTCCATTGACTGCCGCCGCGGACCTGATGGTCGCTATTGGGTCTACAGCGACTCTGGTCGGAAGGGTTGGAATCAGGAGGCCGTGCACTGGGCGATCAAGGCCCAAGAGGCGGGAGCGGGGGAAATCTTCCTAAACTCGATTGACCGGGACGGCTCCCGGCAGGGCTACGATACCGATCTGATCAAAAGCGTATCGTCCGCCGTTTCCATCCCCGTCATTGCCTGCGGGGGCGTTGGGAATTATTCCCATTTCTCCCCGGGCATCCTCAAAGGCGGGGCGTCGGCAGTTGCCGCCGCGAACATCTTCCATCACGTGGAGCACAGCACCATTCTGGCCAAAGCGCATCTCCTGCGCGATAACGTCGACGTGCGTCTGGACAGCAAGGCCCGCTACGACGGCAGGGAATTCGATGCGAACGGCCGGCTTATGATGCAGGATATCGACAAACTTCATGAAATCGAACTCACGCGAGGCAATACCAATGATTTATTGTAAGCGGTGCCTCTACCCGGCAAATCATCCTTATGGGATGGTTTTTGATGATGAAGGGGTGTGCATGGGATGCCGGGTCCACGAGGAAAAGGACGCGCTCGATTGGACTGCGCGTTTCTCCCTCCTTAATCATATCGTGCGCGAGAACTCCAAACGCATGGGTGGCAAGGGTTTCGACTGCATCGTGCCGGTCACGGGAGGAGCCGATAGCTATTTCATCGTCCATACCGTCAAGAACATATTGGGCATGAACCCACTGCTTGTCACCTATAACGCACACTACAACACTACCGTAGGCATCCGCAACCTCGCGAATCTTGCCACCGTTTTCGATTGCGACCTCGTCACTTCCACCCTTTCGCCGTCGCTGCTCAAACGCCTCACCCGGAAAACCCTGAAAAAGTTCGGGCATATGTATTGGCACGTGCTGGCGGGCAACCTGACCTTCCCGGTGCAGATGGCGGTTAAGTTCCGCATTCCATTGATCATCTGGGGCGTTCAGCCATGGTCGGAACAGACTGGGATGTATTCCCACTTGGACGAAGTGGAAATGACGGAAAGGTGCCGCAAAGAACATGGACTTCTGGGATTCGCCGCGGAAAGCCTCATCGATCCCAAGGAAGGGATATTTCGCAGGGACGTGCAACCGTGGGTATACCCGTATGACAATGAATTGGAAGCCGTCGGCGTCCGCGGAATCTACCTGAGTAATTATATCCGGTGGGATTCCAAGACGCAGCACGAGCTAATGATCAAATCGTACGGTTATGAAACCGCCAGCCAGCAGCGCACCTTCAATACCTACGAAGACGTCGCCTGCGCCCATTCCGCAGGCCTCCATGATTATCTGAAGTACCTGAAGTACGGATATGGCAAAATTACCGATCATGCATCCCGTGAAATAAGGCTCAAGAGGATGACCCGCGAAGAAGGCGCCAAGCTCGTCGCCGAATATACCGGCAAAAAGCCTAAGGATCTCGCCACCTTCCTGCAGTGGATCGAGATGGGCGAGGACGAATTCTGGAAACTGGCCGATCAGTGGCGGGATCCGCAAATCTGGAAAAAGGACGGTTCGGGAAAATACCAACTTATGGATTCCATCACGGAACACGCGGGTGACCAAGGCGTCGACGAAGTCCGCCTGGAAAAGACCGGGGACTGGCATTATCAGCTCACTGGCGCCCAGGAGCCCGAAACGCATCCGGATCGATATCTGCTCATGGGGCGCGGATACATCGACAAGTTCAACTTCGGTGCGATTGATCCCCTTCCGGCGGGGGGCAAGCTGCTGCCCCGGGAGTGGAAACGGAAGCCTATGGATTTGGGGAACAAGTATGAAATATTGTAATCGATGCATCCTGCCGGACACGAAACCGGGAGTCAAGTTCGATGCCGAAGGGGTATGCAGCGCTTGCCGCTCCGTGGAGATCAAGCATAAGATCGATTGGAGCGCCCGTGCCGCGAAGCTCCAGGAAATCTGCGACGAGGTGCGCGGACGAAACGGGAACGGATACGACTGCGTAGTGCCCGTAAGCGGCGGGAAAGACAGCATGTTCCAGGTCTACATGATGAGCCAGGTATTCAAGCTCAAGACCCTTGCCGTTGTCATCATCCCCCATGTCCAGACCACCGAAGGCATCCTGAATCTCAATTCGATGGTCGAGAACATGGAGGTCGACCTCATCAAGGTTTCCGTGCGACCAAGCACCCTTCAGAAAATCCGCAAGATGGCCTTCGTCAAATTGGGAAACCCCAACTTCGCCGAGCACAGAGTGGTTTTCGCGGCCGTGGCCAGGACCGCTTATTTTTACGGGGCCCCTCTGGTCGCCTGGGGAGAGGATATTGGGACCGAATTCGGAGGAACCATAGCGAGCAGCAGCCTGGAGGGATCCGCTGAGGACCTCATAAACAACGATTTGTTCCGGGAGGCGGGATTCGATGAATTCGTTTCCGGCGTAATCCCGGACAACGAGCTCTTTTTCTATGATCATCCCGATAAGGAGGAAATCAGGAAGAAGAAAATCAGGAGCATCTATCTGGGATTTTTCCAATGGTGGGATGGGTTCAAGAACTACCAGCTGGCCCAGGAGTTCGGGTTTACCGGCCGTCGCGCCGGCCCCCTCTCAGGGAACATTATCAACTACGACAATATCGATGAGAAGCTTTGCGAGGTCCATAACTGGCTGAAGTTCATCAAACTCGGGTTTTGGCGCCCTACCGATGAAGCCTGCTACCATATCTGGAATGGCCGGATGACCCGCAAGGAAGCCGTAGAACTCGTTAGGGAAAAGCAATACGAGTTTCCCATCGAGTATCTGCCCGAATTCCTTGAGTACCATGAATTGACTGAGAGAGAGTACTTTCAATGCCAGGAAAAATGGAGAAACCTTGATATCTGGCATAAGGTCAACGGTACCTGGCGTCTCAAATTGGAATTGACCTAGCCGGAACTTCGGAACCAGACGCCACGCTTCAGACGGAGTTTTAATGTACGACCAGGAATCCGCTATCAAGGACATATTCACCTGTTTCGACAGGATCAATGAGCAGCTTCCCCCGGAAGAACGCATCGCCAAGGATACCGGCACGCTTCTGGTGGGGACCGGGAGCGCACTCGAATCCCTCACCCTCATCAACCTGATGGTGGAAATCGAAGAAACGGTTAGCGCTTCTTCCGGAAGGCGGATCTCCCTTCTGGAAGGGGCGCTCATGCACAAGGAAGGGGCCCGCTTTTCCACCGTCCAGCAACTCGCGAATTGGATCGCCGAGCGAACGTGAAAAAGGCCATGACTCTCATCTCAGACTTCAATATCTCCATATTGGGCAGATATTTTACGAGCCAGGCGCCCAAGGGGGTGTACCAGGTCCTCGAAGCCCCTTTCGGCGAAGTCATCGGTTCCTTGATGGGATTCACCGGAGAGCCGGAAAAAGATAGCATCGCGTTCGTATGGGTGCGTCCGGAATCCATTAGCCTTGGGTACCGGAAGGCCTTGGGCATGGAGGTGGTGGATACCGAGGAGTGCCTCGCCGAGATCGATTTCTTCGCCGAGGCGGTCCTGAAAGCCGCGCAAACACTGAAGCATTGCTTCGTCGCGAGTTTCGCCCTGCCCCCCGACCACAATGGTTATGGCATCCTCGATTGGCGTCCCGGCCTCGGAATCACGCAACTGCTTGCGCGTTTGAACCTGCGGCTGGCGGAAATGCTCAGGTCCGCCGGAAACGTCTATGTCCTGGATAGCGAAAGGTGGCTCAGAACGAGCCTCACCCCTACCCTGCCCAAGCTTTGGTATGCCGCGAAAATCCCATTCGCGAACCCCGTGTTCCAACTTGCCGCATCCGACCTGGTGGGCGCGCTTGCCACCCTCGCCGGAGCCTCGCGTCGGCTGATCCTTTTGGACCTCGACAACACCCTTTGGGGCGGGGTGATCGGCGAGACCGGGTGGCAAGGAATCAGGTTAGGCGGCCATGACCATATCGGCGAGGCCCACAAGGCTTTTCAGGAAAAGCTGCTTGCCATGACTAAGCGCGGGGTACAGCTCGCTCTGGTGAGCAAGAACGAAGAGGACGTGGCCCTGGAAGCAATCGATAAGCACCCGGAAATGTCGCTTCGACGCAAGGACATCGCGGGCTGGAGGATCAATTGGCAGGACAAGGCCCAGAACATCCTCGACCTGCTCGCGGAGCTGAATCTTGGCCCGGCCTCGGCGGTCTTCATCGACGATAGTCCCGTGGAACGAGATCGCATCCGGTCGGCCTTCCCGGATTTGCTCGTGCCCGAATGGCCGGAAGATCCCTGCTTCTATGCGCAAGCCTTTGATCGGTTGAGATGCTTCGATACGGCTGACGTCAGCCGCGAAGACCGCCGTCGGACGGAGATGTACGTCTCGAACAAGGCCCGCCGGGAACTCCAGGCGGGATCGATGGAAAACTGGCTGGCACAGCTCGGCACCAGGATTTCCGTGGAACCTGTGGGCAAATCCAACATCTCCCGTGTCGATCAGCTTTTCAACAAGACCAACCAGCTGAATCTCGCCACCAGGCGCCTGACCGGCGAGGAAATCCTGGCGTGGAGCGCCCATCCCGACCGCTGTATTCTGGCCTGTTCCGTTTCCGACAAGTTCGGCGATCTGGGACTTACCGGCATCATTGCCGTCGAAGCGGAAAAGGACGAAGCCAGGCTCGTGGACTACATTCTTAGCTGCAGGGTGATGGGAAGGAAGGTCGAGGAGACTCTTATCCACCTTGCCGTCGATATCGCCCGGAAATTCTCCGCCAAGCGGCTGCTGGCCGTCTACCATCCCACGGAAAGGAATGCCCCGGCCCTATAGGTCTTCAAGGGGCGCGGTCTCATGGAATCGGACGGACATGTTTTCTCCTGGGATTGCGCCCAGGGTTTTCCGAAGCCGGACAGCGTTTCAGTGGCGCATCTTCCCGCATCCGTAAGCCGGGGGGGAAATGGCTGAAATCAGGAGATGCCGCGAGCGCGACCTGCCGGCGGTGATGGACTTCATCCATGAGCATTGGGCCAAAGATCATATCCTCGCCAGGAACCTGCCCCTGATGAAGTGGCAACACGCGGATGACGATGATCCAGGCCTTTATAATTGGATGATCGCCTTGGATGAAGAGGGTATCCAAGGCATTCTCGGATTCATACCGACCTCGAAATACGACCGGTCCTTGGCGATAAAACCCTTCACCTGGCTGGCGCTTTGGAAGGTCCGGACGGAGGCGAAAAACCGGACCTTGGGCTTGCAACTTATGAACAGCCTGACCCAAAGCGAATCGGCTGGCGTGGTCGCGGTCCTTGGAATCAACCCGAAGCATCCGCCGATGTACAAGGCGCTAGGATACAGAACCGGCGAACTCGCTCAATATTTCGTCACCAACCCAGACAAGCCCCGGACGCTGATTTCCGCGCCGCCTGATTTCGATGCGCCCGTTCCCCGTAAGGGAATGGCTGTGCTCTCGCGTATCGACGCAGCGGGACTGGAGCGGTTGGCCCTCGATCCCGGCGCTCCTGCTTTTCCGCTCAAGACTCCCCGATACTTCGAGAAAAGGTATCTCGATCATCCGATCTATACCTACCAGATTTACGTGGCGCAGTTGGAAGGCCGGCCCCTGGCCTTGATTGCCGTCCGCATAGCCGGCAGCGGTCCCGCCAAAGCCCTGCGCATCGTCGATTTCCTAGGGAACGAGGATGCGCTCGCCGAATGTGGTGCCGCCTTCGGCCATCTGCTCACCGCCCTGGATTGCGAGTACGCCGATTTCTGGCAATACGGCCTCTCAGAGAATACCATGGAAGCCTGCGGATTCCGGCGCGCTCCGGTTGATGGCGATGTCACGGTCCCCAACTACTTCGAGCCCTTGTTACGGAAAAACGCCCGGATCGAGTTCGCCATCCGATGCGAGCCTGACCGGCGGCTGACGTTTTTCCGCGGTGATGGAGACCAGGATCGCCCGAACCGCGCTCCCTCGCCGGAAATCCCGGCCTAGACTATGAAGAGACTGGTCAACGCCGCCATTTCCGGCCCGGTTGACGGACGC
>JALYSE010000148.1:6604-11469 GCA_030854955.1 Fibrobacterota bacterium
CAATGGAGATGAAGCCGGAGAGTTTTTCCGGTCCATGATGCAATTCGACTGTTCCAAGGAACTGATGGATTTCCGTTTCGCCTTCCAGAACATGCCCATGTGGCCTCTCATCCGCTGGAGCTTCTTCTGGCAGGCCATTAAAGAAGGGGTCAAGAACCAAGCGCATGCAGCCCCCGGTCCCGGCATGACCGCGATAGCGAAAGCCGCATACGCCTTGACGGCTTGGCGCCACCGGCCTTCGAAAGATCCGCGGCAATTCGATATTCTCTGGTTCGGCTCAGCCGCAGGAGTCGTCGCCAAAAAAGAGGGCAAGTGGTTCGGCCGCGTAAACGACTACCTCGTCGGCGAACTTCCGGATCGCACGCTTCTGATTGAAGACTCCCATGGCCGGCCCATGAAGACGCCGCGCTTCGTCGAGAATATCCGTTTTCATGATTTCATCCGCATCCGGTCGGCGATCCTTGCCAGGACGCTGAAACGATCGCCCCGGGAGGATGCGGCCACGATAGCGGCTTTCGTCGCCTTTCTTCGGAAAGGGTTCTTTCTTTCCCTCGAGGACGCATTCTACGCGACCTTGGAGAAAACCCTGCTGGATCTCTCCGCCCGCCTTCCCCATTACCATGAAAGCTATTCCCGCCTCTACGAACGCACGCGCCCAAAGGTGGTGTTTCTCGAGGACGGGTGTTACGGATTCCATTCGTATATCATCAAATGGGCAAGGGATTCCGGGATTAAAACCGCCGAGTTCCAACACGGCGCAATCGTCCAGACCCACCACGCTTACAATTACGGGGATTCCGGGTTCCATCCGGATTATGCGGCCCATCTGCCGGATTACCTCCTGACCCACGGCCAATTCTGGAGCGACAATACGCGGATCCCCGCGGCCAAAGTCACCCTGGGGCATCCCCATTTCCAAGGCAATATGGATGCCCTCCTCGCAAAATTCGGAGGCAAGAAGGCGGAGCGCGGAATCCTGATCGTATCCCAAGGGGACGTAACCGATCTCATGGTCTCCCTGACCAAGTCGCTTTCTTCCATGGCTCCCGAAACAAAAATCACTTTCCGGCTCCATCCCGCTGAAGCCGCCTTTGTGGAGCGATATCGGGAGTTGCATGGCATCCGGAATGTCGAAGTCAGCACCTCGGGCGACATATACGAATTGATCCTAACTTCGGAATACGTGGTCGGGGTATCCTCCACGACCCTCTATGAGGCGGTGGGACTGGGCAAGCCGGTCTTTGTGTATGATACCGCGAACGCCCGCTTCTATACCCCGAGGAACTTCGGAACCTGGTTCCGGGATGCGGGGGAACTGCTCGGGCTTGTTGCCGCCGTGATCCCCCATTCGCAGGCTTCGCCAGAATATGTGTGGGCCTCGGCCTGGGCCGCGAACTACAAGGCCTTCCTGGAAAGGAGCATAGGCATCGTAACCGCGCCGTAATCCGCAGGCGCGTCATGCTCTCCCAATGAAGGTACTTGGCAATTCCCTGATTTATACAGCCGTATCGACCCTCCAGAAGGCCATGGGGTTTTTCCTCCTTCCGGTTTACACCCTTTATCTCACGGCCGGAGACTATGGCCGGGCCAACTTGGTCCTGTCCATCGTCAATTTTCTGTCAATATTCTACTTATTCGCGCTCCATGGAGCGGCTACGCGCTTCGAGGCCAAATACCAGGCGGACCAGGCCTTGGCAAAGGAAATCTGGGGTACCTTGTTCATCTTCATCATTGCCAACGCCTGCGTCCTGACCCTGGTCTTGCTCGGACTTCGGAAATGGCTGCTGGTACCCTTCCTGGGCGGCCTTCCCTTCCACCCATACATGACCCTGGGCCTGCTGGCGGTCGCCTTCTCGCCTGCCTACGTCCTGTTCCAATCCAACCTCCAGGCCAAGCAATTGGGCAAGCGCTATGGGCTTAACAATTTCTGCTTTTTCCTGGTCAATGGCGGGCTCACCCTGGTTTTCTTGATCGTATTCCGCCTAAAAGCCGAAAGCATTCTCCTGGCCTTGGCCGCCACAAACGGCATCTTCTTCATCTATACTCTTATCGATTTTCCGAAGCGGATCACGCTTGCATTCCGTCCGGCGCACCTCAAGCACGCGTTCTCCTATTCCTTGCCGCTTATTCCCCACTCCCTGGCGACTTGGGCGATGAGCCTGGTGGATCGCCTCATTTTGAACCATTACCACAGCGCGACGGAAGTCGGCATCTATTCCATAGGCGCCCAGTTGGGGAACATCATCAACATCCTCGCCGTTTCGGTCAACCAAGCCTATGTTCCTTGGTTCTTCGAGAAATTCAACCAGGGGGAAGCGGGAAAACTCCGCATCGCCAAGGTGTCCGAACTGATGGTGCTCGCCATATCCTTATGCTCCTTGGCCGTCTCCTTGTTCGCACCGGAAGCCCTGGCCATCATGGTATCCGCGGAATTTCGAAGCGCCTGGAGGGTGGCTCCTTTCCTTTGCTTCGGCTTCGTGTTCGGCGCCATTTATTTCGTTTTCGTCAATTCCCTCTTTATTAATCGCACCGCCATGGTTCCTGTCGTGACCATGGCCAGCGCCGCGGTCGGGGTCGGCCTCAACCTTGTTCTGATCCCGAAGTTCGGAATGATGGGTGCCGCCGTCTCCAGCATTCTCGGAATGGCCACCTCAAGCATCGTCGCCCTGCTCCTTTCGAACAGATATGAGGCCCTGGGCTTCAATTGGGGCCGCATCTACGCATATGCGTGCGGGGCCTTTCTCCTCTCCCTGCCGGTTTTTCTACAAGGCTTGGTGCCCCCTATCCTCATGTTAGCCCTGAAAACCGCCATTCTCGCCTCGGGTACCATGGCCATGTACCTTCTTTACCGGCCCGATATCATATCGATAGGGTCTTACCTGGCCGGAAAATCCGGCCTGAAACGAACGGAAAAAGCCTGATGCATGACCTGCCGCTCCCCTGAATAGACCATGATATCGACATTGATTTTCACTTTCAAAAATGGCAAAATACATGGATGTTTTTACGCCCTCGCTCCTAATTCCTGTCCAAAGGATAAGCATGAAAATCGAATTTGTTGATCTGAAGGCCCAATACGAATCCATAAAGGGGGAAATGGATGCCGCCATCGCCGATGTGCTGAAGAATTCCGCCTTTATCGGCGGCGCTCACCATAGGGCATTCGAAAAGGATTTCGCCGCGTATGTAGGCGCTCGCCATTGCATCGGCGTCGGCAACGGTACCGACGCCCTTTACATCGCCATGAAAGCTCTGGGTATCGGTAAGGGAGACGAGGTGATCACGGTCGCCAACTCTTTCATCGCCACATCGGAAGCCATCACCCAGACGGGCGCCAAAGTGGTTTTCGTGGACTGCGACGAAAAGACCTACACCATCGACCCGATTAAGGTAAACGCTGCGGTTACCCCAAGGACCAAGGCAATCATTCCGGTACATCTTTACGGGCAACCGGCGGACATGGACAAAATCCTGGAGATAGCCGAACGGCACGGCCTTCGCGTAATCGAAGATGCTGCCCAAGGCCATGGAGCCTCCTACAAGGACCGCAAAGTAGGCACCATGGGGACATTTACCACCTTCAGCTTCTTTCCAGGCAAAAACCTGGGTGGCTACGGAGATGCCGGGGCCTTGGTCTCAAACGACGACAAGCTTGCCGAATGGGCGCGCATGTACGCCAATCACGGCCGCATCAACAAATACGACCATGAGTTCGAAGGGATCAACAGCAGGTTGGACGGCTTTCAGGCCGCCGTCCTCGGCGTCAAACTCAAGCATCTTGAAACATGGACGGAAAGGCGACGCGCCATCGCTTCGAAGTACGACAAGGCCCTCGGCGGCCTCTTGGCGGTCCCTTATCGCCTTCCCGACACCAGGCACGTATTCCATCTTTACGTTGTCAGGCTCAAGAACCGGGACAAGGTCCAGGCTTATCTGACCGAAAAGGGCGTTGCCACGGGCATCCACTATCCTATTCCACTGCCTTCGCTCAAGGCTTATGCCTACTTGGGCCATTCCGAATCGGATTTCCCTGTCGCCAACCGCCTTCGTCATGAAATCCTGAGTCTGCCCATCCATGGAAGCATGAAGGACCAGGAAATCGAATACGTCATCGAAACAGTAAAAGTGGCCGTGGCCAAGGCCTAGGGGGAAATATGGAAGATATCAGGCACGGTACAAAGGTTCGGTTCGCCCTTATCGGCTGCGGAGCGATTTCGGATAAGCATGTCAAGGCCATCAGCATGATTCCGGATGCTCAAATCGTCGGAGCTTATGATTTGAACGCCAAGGCCGCATCGGATTTCCAGGCCAAGACAGGCGTGCCCTGCTTCACGGATCTGGAAACCATGGTTCGAAACACAGACCCGCATATCCTTACCGTTTTGACCCCGTCCGGCTCCCATGCCAGTACGGTTCTGGATCTCATGCGATTCAACCGACACTTCGTGGTGGAGAAGCCCTTGGCGCTCCGCTTGGACCATATCGACAAGATCCTCGAAAATTGCGACAAGCGCGGATTGAAGATATTCGTCGTAAAACAGAATCGGTTCAACCCTCCCGTGCAACAACTACGCCACGCGCTCGAAAGGGATCGATTCGGAAAGCTCGTCATGGGAACGGTCCGAGTCCGATGGTGCCGTCCGCAGGCCTATTACGACGAAAAAAAGTGGCGGGGGACCTGGGCGTTTGATGGGGGCGTTCTCACCAATCAAGCGAGCCACCACATCGATCTTTTGATCTGGATGATGGGCGAGGTGGAGAGCGTTACAGCCAAGACCGCTACGCGCCTCGCAAATATCGAAGCTGAAGATACCGGGGTGGCCATCCTGAAGTTCCGGAATGGCGCCTTGGGGATTGTCGAGGCG
>JALYSE010000352.1 GCA_030854955.1 Fibrobacterota bacterium
TTCCCAGATCGTGGTGAACGGCGGCAATATCGAGGTGACCGTCTCTCCAGTGGTCTATGACGCGGGCGCCGACGGCCTGAACTGGTTCGTGCTTGGCACTCCATCCCGGAAATACGTCCGACCGCTTGCGACCTTCAGGGAGAATGCGATCCTTTACTTTCCCGGGGACATCTACGTCACGGGCAAACTCAAGCAGGTTCCCATCACCATCGCCTCCGGGGACGATATCTTCCTTTATGGGGAATTCATAGGTCCCGAAAAGACGGAAGTGGACGTAAACTCCTTGCCGGTAACCCTGGGACTGGTCGCTCAGGACCGGGCCTACATTCACGAAAGCTCTTCCCGCGAGTTGACCGTCCGCGCGGCGATCCTGGCGGAGAACGACGAGGTCATCTATAACGATAGGCTGGGCGTACCGGGATGGAAATACGGGTATGTCTGCCGGCGGGAAATCTTCGATCCCGCGAATGTGCCCACGGCCGGATCCACGGTGGATTTCGCGCAGTACCTCACCAAAAATTTCATCTGGGACGACGCCCGCGTGATCCAATCGGGGTTCGGACGCGAACCGGAGGAGGAATGCCGCGAAGACGGCACCTGCCCGAACGCCATCCTGGATGAATACGGCTTCGCCGTGCTCGCCTATCCCCGCACCGACGGCACCCGCTGGAAGCTTACCTTCGAAGGATCCCTCATCACCCGCAATGCCGGGTCCAAGGGGCCGAAAGACGAGTGCGGACTCGGTTGGGATTGCCTCAGCGAACCCAATCGCGTCACCTGGTCCTACGATGACAATCTCGGCGTAGCCTATCCGCCCAAGTTTCCCGCTCCGATTGTGGATGACCGCAATCCCTCTCAGATTGTCGGATACAAAAGGAGGAGCTTTTGAAAAAGCGAAAAATGTCACTTAAGTCACCCTTAGCCTTCCCCCCGGGGCTTCCAGAAATGTTCAGCACGACCCGAATGGGCGGACGCCAGGCCGGGTTCGGAATGTTGGAGGTCTTGACGGGCCTGATCGTATTCGTCATCCTTGCTGCGGTGGCAACCAGGGCCTTCAAGGGAGTGGTGGCCAACCAGAAAGAGACTGCCCAGGTGAAGGCCCTCACCGATGCGGTCACCGTCACCGCCGAGCGTCTCAATGCGATGAGCGTGGCCACCCTCACTGCGGCCGGGTCCAAGTACCTGCAATGGAGCGTCCCGGAGGAAATTGGATCGGGGAAGTACCATTTCCGTTACCGCACCGTGCCGCGCCCACTTATTTCGGGCGTCCAGGACACCACCGTGGTGGGGCTTGAGGTGGAGACTGGAAGCCTTGAAGAGGGGGTATTCACGCCCAACCGGAGCTTCGCCACCCTCGTCGCGCCGCATCTTTCCTCCAAGAACGCATTGGGCCAGGTGTCCACCAAGGCGGAGCGGGACGCCGAAGCGGTGCAATACGCCTCCTTGATGAAGGAAATCGCTGCGGCCAACCAGGAAGCCTTGAACGAGAACCAGGTCCGCCTGAATTCCTTCAACTGCTACGACAGGGACCAGTGCTGCGATTTTATGAAGGAATATTTCGCCAACCCGGAAATCCAGGCCGCGGACGGGATGAAGCAGAAATGCCTTTACCGATGCGCCCTGGGAGGCTCGGTGCCCTTGGATGATTGGAAGGCGTCCTGCCGCACCGACTTCTGCACCACCGCCCCCTGGAAGACCAGCGAGCAATGTTGCGCCGCGATCGCCTCCGGCGAATGCAAGACGGGAAGCGTTTGCGCCCAGGTCTGCATCGACTGCTTGGACCAGGACGGCTCCACCTGCGCGGGCGGAAACCTGAAATGCGACGACGGATGGTGGAACGATTTCTTCGACTGCGCTAACGGGACCATGTGCGACGGAAGCCCGATGCCGGACTACGTCGAAGGGTGGGGAAATGTGAAGGGCATGTGCGCCACTTCGCGCTGTTCGGCGTTCCAATCCCAATGCCAGCAAAGGCTGTCCACCTGCTGCCGCGATTATTGGAGCGTGGTCAACATCGGAGGCACCCCCATCCCGGATGCCGAAATCTGCAGGACGATCAGCAACGCGTCCGATTGCTGCATGATGCCGATCGAGACCTGGGCTTGGGATCAGATCCAATGCGGCACCGACGGCAAGCTCGTAACCGCCCATAACAAGGTGGACGGCAAATGGTATTGCGGCATGACCGGACAGGGCTGGGATAAGGCCTGCGGGTATGCCAAGGGATGCAACGCCACATACACTCCGACAGGATCCGGCGGATCCGGCGGATCCGTAACTTGCTTAGAATGGACCGGCTTGACGATAGACGGCCCGTGGCAGTGGACCTATTCCGAACCCCCGAAGCCTGCTGAGATCACGGTGGTGACCCCGCCAACGACAACGGATCAACCCGCCACATCCAAGCCCACAACTTCGATCGATTACGTCGCGCCCGTCAGGACGCCCAGCAGGCGTTCCGGTGGAATCTGGGGCAACGGAGGGGGACGCGAGTAATTGGGGCGCCTCAATCCCCCGCGCCGGGAATCAGATTGAGGGGGTGCTCCCAGTCATCGGCTCCCCTCCCGTAAAGATGGCGCGCGATTGAACCCGCCGGAAATCCGGCTTCCCTGCGCGTATGCCATTCCCGATCGCCGGGTACATGTTCGGGCAAAGCCGGCCAAGGCCTTATCGTTCCAGGGGGGAGGATGGCTTTGGTCTTTTCCGTGTTCATGCTGACGTCGCCCGCCCGCGGCGGCATGGGCCCGGCGGCAGCGCGCATGCACCCCATAAGCAGTTCCGGCGGGTAGTTACCTACGCGGTTGATCACTTGGCCCATTTGATTGAGGCTTAACGGCCTGGGTCCTCCCACGTGCCAGATACCGCTCGCACCGTTGCCGCAGAAATTCAGAAGCACGCGGTTCATATCCTGCACATACAGGGTGCTGCGCACCTCATCGTAATAGAGGGTGGCCGGCTTGCCCTTGCGGAAGCGCGATTCGATCCAATCGATGGCACCGGCGTGGCCGTTCATGGAGGGTCCCATGGGCAACGCGACGCGTAGGATGGCGGCCTCGGGATATCCCTCCATGATCATGGCTTCCGCCTCGGCCATCAACTTACCGTACACCGTGACCGGTGAGACCGGCCAGTCCTCGGTATAGTCTCCGCAGCGCATCACCCCGTCGCGCAGGTAGGGGTCGCCGTCGAACACCAGGTCCGTGGACAGACGGATAAGACGGGCGCCGTGGCGGCGGGCCAGTTCCATCGCATTGCGGCCGATATCCACATTCAGGCGGCGAGCCAGCGCGGGGTCGAATTCGCAAGACTTGAGGGCGCACCAGCCCGAGGCGTCGATGACGGTCTTGATA
>JALYSE010000353.1 GCA_030854955.1 Fibrobacterota bacterium
GCAGGTACACGGTGCTGGTCACCGCGGCGGGTTCCGGATTCAGCCGCTGGCAGGACATGGCCGTCACCCGCTGGCGCGAGGATGCCGTCCTGGACGCCTATGGACAATACTTCTACTTGCGCGACCCCGAAAGCGGGATTACCTGGTCGGCCGGATACCAGCCCATGGGGGCCGAGCCCGACTCCTACGAAGCCGTTTTTGCGGAAGACAAGGTCGAAATCACGCGGCGCGATGGATCCCTCATCACCACCCTGGAAATCGTAATCTCCCCTGAGGACGATGCGGAGGTGCGGCGCTTGACCCTGGAGAACAAAGGCAACCGGGATAGGGAGGTGGAAGTCACCTCTTATTGCGAGGTGGTCATGGCCCCACACGAGGCCGACTTGGCACATCCCGCCTTCTCCAACCTTTTCGTACAGACGGAATTCATCCCGAACCTTTGCGCCTTGCTGGCCACCCGCCGCGCGCGCTCTTCAACGGAATCGCCTTCTTGGGCCGCGCATGTGTGCGGCATCGAAGGCCGTTCGGTGGGGGGCATCCAATACGAGACGGACCGCGCGCGTTTCCTTGGGCGCGGACGGACGGTACGCCGGCCCGTTTCGGTGGTCGACGGAAAGCCGCTGTCAAATACCGCAGGCGCCGTGCTGGATCCGGTATTCAGCCTCCGCCGCCGGGTGGTCGTTCCCGAAGGTGGAAAGGTCCGTCTCACTTTCGCGACCCTGGCCGCATCCACTCGCGAGCAGGCCTTGTCCCTCTCGGACAAATACCGGGAGACGGAAAGCTTCGAGCGGGTGGCGACTCTGGCATGGACCCAGGCGCAAATTCAATTGCGCCACCTGGGCATCGGACCGGACGAGGCCCGCCTGTATCAGCGCCTCGCCAATCGGCTTTTTTTCCCGGATCCCGCCCTGCGTCCTACGCCCGACCTGCTGGCTTTGAACCGCAAGGGCCAGGAGGGCCTTTGGACATACGGAATTTCCGGAGACCTCCCCATCGTTTTCGCCAGCTTCGACGAGGCCGGCGATCCCAATCTGGCCCGGGACCTGCTCAAGGCCCATGCCTATTGGGAAATGAAGCGGCTAAATATCGACCTGGTGCTCGTGAACGAGAATCCCGTCGAGTCCTATCTGCAGCCTCAGCAGAATGAATTGGAGGGCCTTCTTCGCATGAGGCGCACTGGGCAGGCGACCCGTGGCGGAGTGTTCCTGCTCCGCAAGGATCGGATCCCCATGGAGGATCGCGTATTGCTGCAGGCGGCGGCCCGCGCGGTCCTGGGCAGCCGCCGCGGAAGCCTGGCCAACCAGGTTATGCGCATGCGGCGGGTGGTGGTCCCCATCGCGCCCCAGCCCAAGAGACAGGAACCCTCCATGGAAAGCAGCGCGCCGCCGCCCCGGCCCTACCTGGAGTTCTTCAACGGGTTGGGCGGGTTCACTTCGGACGGCAAGGAATACCAGATCATCCTGGGTGAGGGGCAATGGACGCCTGCGCCGTGGATCAACGTCATCGCGAATCCCAATTTCGGCTTCATCGCGTCGGAGTCGGGATCGGGTTTCACATGGTGCGGCAATAGCCGGGAGCGCAAGCTCACCCCTTGGTCCAACGACCCCGTTTCCGACGCGCCAGGCGAGGCGGCGTATATCCGCGACCGGGAAACGGGCGATGTATGGAGTCCCACCGCCCTGCCCATCCGCGAAGAAGGGCGTCCTTACGTGGCCATCCATGGGCACGGATACAGCCGTTACCTGCATTCTTCCCACGGCATCCGCCTGGAACTTCTGCAATGGGTCCCTTGGGATGATTCCATCAAGCTCTCCCGGCTCACCGTCGAAAACACTTCTCCGCAGACTCGACACCTGGACGTTACCTTCTACGCGGAGTGGACCCTTTCCCCGGCTCGGGGATCGGCTACTCAGCACGTTACGACCAGGCGGGATCCGGCCACCGGTGCCATTTTCGCCGTCAACCCCTGGATCGCGGAGTTCGCCGAGCAGGTCGCCTTCGCCGACCTTGAAGGCCGGCAAGCCTCCTTTACATGTGATCGCGCCGAATTCCTGGGTCGCAATGGCGATCGGGCCAGACCCTTGGCCCTATTGCACGGAGAGCCCCTGTCCAACCGTTCCGGAGCCGGATTGGATCCCTGTACCGCCATGCAGACCCTATTGGAAATCCCTCCCGGAGGCCGCGTTCAGATTGTCTTCTCCCTAGGCCAGGCTCCAGACGAGAAGAGCGCGTCCGCCCTGGTCCGCAAATACCGCGGAATCGATTTTGAAGCCTCATGGCGGGAAGTGCAGAAGAAGTGGGATGGGATGTTGGGCACGGTGCAGATGAAAACCCCGGACCGTTCCCTGGATCTCCTGCTCAATCGTTGGCTGCCCTATCAGACCTTGGCCTGCCGACTATGGGCCCGCTCCGGTTTCTACCAATCCGGCGGCGCTTTCGGATTCCGCGATCAATTGCAGGACGTGATGTCCCTATCGGTCCTTGATTCCTCCCTGGCCAGAGAACAGATTCTGAGGGCCTCGGCCCGCCAGTTCCTCGAGGGAGATGTACAACATTGGTGGCATCCACCTTCCGGGCGGGGCGTGCGCACCCGGTTTTCGGACGACAGGGTTTGGCTGCCGTTCGCGGTCCTTCACTATCTGGAGGTCACGGGAGAAAATGATTTGCTCGACCAGACGGCGCCGTTCTTGGAAGGCCCCGAGGTGCCTGAAGGCCGCGAAGACGCCTATTTCCAGCCGAAGATCTCGGAGGAGATCGGAACGGTGTATGAGCATTGCGCCCGGGCCCTGGATCGCAGCCTGGACGTCGGCGTCCATGGTCTGCCCTTGATGGGATGCGGGGACTGGAACGACGGCATGAACCGGGTAGGACATCTAGGCCAGGGCGAAAGCGGCTGGCTGGCATGGTTCCTCATCCCCAACCTGAAGGGGTTCGCCATTCTCGCCGAGGCTCGTGGGGACGCGGTGCGGGCTCGGAATTGGCGCGACCGGGCCGAGCTTATCCGTGAGGCCATGGAAAACCAGGCCTGGGATGGCGATTGGTATCGCCGCGGTTACTTCGACGACGGAACGCCGTTAGGATCTTCCGCTTCCCAGGAATGCCGCATCGATTCCATCGCCCAGACCTGGGCTGTTTTGTCCGGGGCGGCGGATCCGTCCAGGGCCAGGCAGGCGATGTTCTCCGTGGAAGAGTATCTCGTCAAGCGCGCGGAAGGACTTATTCTGCTCTTCACCCCGCCCTTCGACAATTCACCTTTGGATCCGGGGTACATCAAAGGTTACCTCCCCGGAGTCCGGGAGAACGGCGGACAATATACCCATGCCGCGTCCTGGGTGGTCGC
>JALYSE010000149.1:0-9457 GCA_030854955.1 Fibrobacterota bacterium
GCCTTTTACTTCTATTTCGGTTTCAGATAATCGCTTTGAAACGAGGTTTTTCCATTAATCAGCATGTTGATTGCCAATTCCGAATTGTGGACATTATAATTTTCGAGAGTCCCATGGGATCGGCCCTAAGCCCCCATGGGTCGAACATGCAGCAGGGAAGGGTCACGAAATGGAACACGCGAATCCTTTGGCCACGGAAACCTCGCTCACAGGATGGCACCCCAGTCGGGTCCTCCGGAAAGCCAAGAAAAAAGAGAAGCGCTACGAAAACCAGCTCGAGCGGACCCGCATCCGGGAAGACCTCAATGCCGGTCTGCGCGACCCGGAACTCCTCCTCGATTTCGCCGTGGAAAGGAAAAACACCAAGAGGCTGCTCAGAAGCAGCTCCGACGATCGGCGCTGGCTGTTGTATGTCCAGAAGCGCAAGGTCAAATCCGAACTGGTGAACACCCGGGACCTGGACACCTTCATCCAAAAAACCAGCCGCTCCAAAACCCTGTACGCCTTGATCGCCATGGGCTTTTTCCGCCATGTATTGAAATCGGAGGAGTACCGGGACTATCATCGTTACAAACAGGCCATCCGCCGGGCCCTGGAAGAACCGGGCCTGAACAAATCCATCCAACGGAAATGGGATAATTTCAATCGGGAGTTCCCGGGAGGTTTGCAGAAGCAGCCCTGGTAGCGGGGCGTTTCCAGGCTTCAGTATTCAGGGAGAATTTTCCGCAAGGGCGATGACGTTGCATTTACCCTGGACACCAAGGCCACGATGGAGCTTTGGGAGCCCTTTGAATCGTTCAGTACCCCGGCAGCTGAATGGTCACGGCCGACTTGGAGTCCACTCGAGTCACACGAACGTCAGCGCGAATTAGACTTAAACTTCAATCGGGTCCGGCGCCGAGCGGAAATCCACGGCCAATACCTTTCTGTGGAACCGGTTGACCGCAACCCAAACGGACAGCAATATCAGGAAAAGGGTGGTGGTATAAACCACAATCCGATATGGGGCATCCCGGAAGAAATGCTCCCAGGAAAAACTGGTTCCCTCGAACCAGGCATGCAGGAGGGTTGGCGGGTGCCGGAAAATCGGTTCAGGGCCGATACTGCCAACCGAATGGAAGACAACCACGGCGGCGAAGAAGTATCCGGTGGCCGCAATCACTTGAAGTTCGAATTTTCGCGCAAGGCCGTCCGTTTCGGCGCTGACACGATAAGGCCTCCGCTTGATTGTATTCAGAAAGCTGAAAGCAACCAAGGCCGAAAAGATCCCAATCAAAGCGAAATTTCCGAGCATGCGCTCCACGGGAATGGTCGTTTGAAAAAAACCATACCCGTTTATGCAGAGCGAACCGGCCAAGAGCGCAACGAGGGGAATGACGACCCAAGGAGAGAGTAGCCTGAAGAGGGACCTGGGAACCAGCGGCGCGCGTTGCAGGGCATCTTTAGGAATCAGATCCCGAAGCCGTGCCTCCTGTTTTCCGTAATGGTGGATCAGTCCCAGGATGCCCAGAAGACATCCAGGTACATGGACCGCAAACATTGCGGCCGGAGAAGCCATCGAGAAAGCCGCTCCCAACATGACCTCAAGCAGGATTCCCACGGCCAGGACCGGGGCCAGGGAAACCTTTCCATTTGCCTCCAGGAATCCGGGTTGCAAAAATACCCATCCGGGGTTCCTTGACAATGATTTTTGCCGTTCAGCCCGTACCATCACCGGCCCGGCCAGGAAGAAAATGGTTGCGATTTGCGCACCGAAAAGAATGGTTTCGGCATAGAGGTTCATTTCGTCTCCTTGTTTTTGTTATTAAGAATAATGCGGTTGAAGATTTCCTTCAGTTCCCTTGCTGCCAGACCACGGGCCTGCCAATAGGCCAACAGCGACTCCACCTGCTCCGCCGCCTCTTTTTGCATGGTATCCCGGAGGTTCGGCTTGGCATTGGCATGAACGAAAGTCCCGCGACGGCCTGCGGTTTGGATAATCCCGTCCTTTTCCAGGATCTGGTAAGCCTTGGCGACGGTGGCCGGATTGATTTCAAGATCATGGGCCAACTGCCTTATGGGGGGCAGTGGATCTCCCTTGACTAGCGTCCCGGCGGATATTGCCGCCCGGATCTGAAGCAAGATCTGCTCATAGGTCGCCACTGGCGAGAGGCTGTCGATTTGAATCATTCAATGCTCCCCTTTGTACTAGAACAGTATAGTACAAAAGTTTTACCAAGTCAAGCGCTTCCGATCGAAGTTCAGGATCTTTTTCCAGGTATATTGATGATCCGGTTGCGGAAGCCGTCGCAGATTCGCGATGGCTTTTACGTTTCCAGGGAGACTCCGCTATGACTCTATTAGAAATCCAGGCCCAGATTCCGAACTCCGCGAATCCTATCGTCAAAGTCATCCACAAAAACGAACACTTCAAGGTTCTGGCACTGGGATTCAAGAAGGGCGTGGCCCTGAAGGAGCACAAATCCCCTTTGCCCGCAAAACTGACGGTCCTGGAAGGAAGCGTTCGCTACAAGGAGTCGGAGACGACCCTGGTCCTGGAAAAATTCCATGCACGAGACATTCCCGTGAATGCGATCCATTCCGTTGAGGCCTTGGAAGACAGCATCTGCCTGCTTACCCAGGGGTGAGAATACAGGCCGACGGCTTCGATTCTGGCACCCCCTCCGAACGGAATGGTACAGTCGCGATCTCCCCGTTGGTCCGGACGGACACCCCGAACAACGAACAATGAAGATGGCGATGCGCCTCCCATCCAGGTGTCTTTCCCATCCACGCAGATGGGGGGATTCTTATCGAAGAATTCCTGCAGGCTTTCCAAGGCCCACCGCGCATATCCCGGTTCCCCGATGCAACTGTAGAGAGGTCCCTCCCCGCGTTTGTTTACATCATCCGTTCCGGACAGGCAGCCCCCCAGGAAAAAAGCGGAGAAAAACATCACCGCTTGCTGAAAATTTCGTTTGTTCATCCGATTGCTCCTTTTGACGCTATGATCCCGAGCGGAAAACGGTTTGCCAGGCTTCCACGCAATCCACCGTGCCCTTGGGCAAGGCTAGGACGGCTGCCAGCCAACTGGCAGGATCTGCCTGCTCGCTGATGCGTTTTCCTGACAACCTGTCCACGTTGTAGAAGCCCTGAATCATTTTTTCTGTACTTTCGGAATCACCATTACCATCTTTGATGGTTTTAACCGGATATCCCAGCTAGTGTTACCTTCACTGCATGAGGGATTTCGAATAGGATGAACGGAGCGAGATCGATTCTTCCGCCCGCTTCGCATGGATCGCGGGCATGGCCTCCGGCCTTCATCTCGGCGCAGCCAACCTTAAGACATTGAATACAGGTCTGGGATCCGGAACGATTACATCTTCCCCTGCGGGCATCGATTGCAGGGTCGATTGCGATCAGTCCTACGGAGGCGCCGATTCGGTTCTCCTGACGGCCTCGGCATCGGGCGGTTTCACCTTCACGGGATGGGAGGGGGAATTTTCCGCTAGGGCGACGACGTTGCATTTACCCTGGACACCAAAGCCACGATGGAGCTTTGAGAGCCCCTTGAATCGCTCAGTACCCCGGCAGCGGAATGGTCACGGCCGACTTGGAGTCCACTCGCACTTTCACCTGGCCCGCTATGGGGGTATCCTGGCTGAAGGTGGCCAAAATCCGCTTTTCCGATGAAGTGATGATGAGCAGGGTTCCCGAATGCGGCAGCAGCTTTCCCACCTCGTAATCCATGGAGGTCAGGGTCACTTGATCAGTTTTTCCGTCGTGGGTCATGGACCCTGTCGCGTCCACGAGCAGGGTGGTGCTGCCGATGACGGAAATGCCCGCCTTCTTCCCCACCTTGGCCATCAGGACATAGCTTTGGCCGGCGGTCGGCAAGGGTCCCTCCGAATCCGCCCAATAAGAAGTACTGTCTCCGCAAGTTCCATACCCGGCCACCGTCTGCACCGCCTTGCCGTCGATCTTGGCCTGACGCGCATCGAGTTCCAGGGTGAACCTGTCCTTGCCTCCCGAAGTCTTGATGAAAAAGTTTCCGGTGACCTTGTGGCCGCGCACCTTGCTGCCGGCGGCGGGAAAGACGATCGAGACCTTGTCGGCCGTGGGATCGGTGGCGTCCAAGGTGAAGGCCGCACCGGCGAAACCGGTCGCCAGGTTGGCGGGAAGCCTGCCCGCGAAATGGGCACGCTCTTCGCCGCAGGTGTATACGGGAATGATACCGAGGAATTCCAGGGCGGCATGGGCCCGGGTCAGCGCTTCGGAGGAAATGCCTACGCGCAGCTTTGCGTCGTCGATTTCGGACTTTGTGGGGAGATTCACGTCCGGGACGTTATCGGTGACAGGGTCGGTGTTGCAACCGGTGAAGGCCAGGGCAGCGGCGACGGAGAGCGTCGTAAAAAAAGCGGGATGGATTCGATTACGCATGTGGATTTCCTCCCGGGGTAGGACGCGGCTACCGGATTCGACTTTCGAGCACCAGGGCGATAGCCGCACCAAGGTCGTCAGCCTCTCCATCCTACGATGCGATGGACAGCCTGATCGCCAAAGGATGAGAAAACCGGTCGCCAACTTCGCCGCCTGCAATTCATGCGAACGGAATCTTCATGGCGAGCAACGGTCTTTCACAAAGCCGAATTTTCCGTAGGCCGTATCCACGGCGGTTCCGGATCGGTTGTAAACGGTATTGAGATAGTATTCTCCCGTCGGCAGCGACTTGCCGTTTCCGTCCTTGCCATCGAACAAGACCATGACATCCAGACCGGCGGAATCCCGGAAGGCCACCCTCTCGACGGATTCCTTGATGAAATGGCATTCGTTGTCCATGAGGTAAACGTGGATTTCCTGGGTATCCGGCCGGGCCGGTGACTTGGGAAGCGCGGCCTGCACCGACACCTCCTTCCCATCCACGCAGACGGGATGATTGTTTTTGAGGTCGGCCATAAGGCTATCCATGGTGCCCTGCCCGTATCCCGGCACTCCGATGCAACTGTATAACGGCCCGGTCCGCTTGGCGGTTTCATCACCGGCGCCGGACAAACAGCCCCCCAGGGAAAAAGCGGAAGCGGAAACTGCGAGATGGAAGAAAAAGGATCTCTTCATTCAATTGCTCCTTTTGAAACCTTAAAGCAAATATTAGGCAAAAGGCGCCTTGGTGGTTTCGGGGATGGAACGTTTCCGCTCTCAATAATGGAGCACCCTGGGAGATATCAGGGGCGCGTCCGGCCGTAGAGCCCCGACAGCCCACGATTCGGGATTCCGGAATGAGGCTTAAGGCACGGCCGCGCGGCTCTGCTTCACCAACGCGCCGTCCAGCCCGATCCACTTGTCCACGTAAACGCCCGCGCGCAATCTGCGGCCCAGTACCACCTTGTCGGCATTGGCATCGCCGGAGGCATTCAGGGAGGCAACCAGGCGCCCCTGGGTATCGAAATTAAGCTTCACCCAATTCACGTCCTTGGGAACGGTGAGCACGCGGGCCTCATCCAGGGTGCCCGTGTACCAGCGCCCTTTATACTGGCTCTGCCATCCGATGCCCACTTCCTACTCGCTGGACCACCATGCCCCACTGTTGCTCATGGTCACCATGCTCATATCCATGTAATAAACTGTTCAAACAAACCCATCCATTGGAGAAACACCTGCCTGTAATTGATATTTTTATACGATGCGCTCCCTACTCGAAAGGCTGCATATGAACGACACCATCCTGGCCGCCACCCCCCTGGCCTTCCCCTGGCAGACCCCGGACCCGTTCCTGTTCTGCGCATACCATCACGACGGCTATCCCGCAGGAAACGAGAAGATGGGGCCCGCCGCCTCCCTCGCGGGCCGAAACCTGGGCAACGATTTCGAGGGCAAGGACGGCTGGCGCATGTACCATGGCGAATCCGTGCCGGGATTCCCGCAACATCCCCATCGGGGCTTCGAAACCGTAACCATCGCGCGGCGCGGGCTCATCGACCATGCCGATTCCCTAGGAGCGGTGGCGCGCTTCGGCCGCGGGGACGTGCAATGGGTGACCGCCGGACGCGGACTGGTCCATTCCGAAATGTTCCCTCTCCTTGATCGCAACGGCCCCAATCCCGTGGAGCTGTTCCAGATCTGGCTCAACCTGCCCAAGGCGGACAAGCTCGTGGATCCCCACTTCACCATGCTCTGGCAAAAGGACGTTCCCGTCCACGTGGAACAGGATTCCATGGGGCGTACCACCGAGGTTACCGTGGTGGCCGGACGCCTGGGCGATTCACGCCCGCCCGCGCCCCCGCCCCGCTCCTGGGCCTCCCACGCCGAAGCCGACGTGGGCATCTGGACCCTTCGCATGGATCCGAAGGCGGAATGGATCCTGCCACCCGCGGCCGTTGGAAGCAATCGCACCCTTTACTTCTTCCGGGGCGCGACCATCCGCGTCGGGGACAGGGAAATAAAATCGGGGACGTCAATCAGGTTGAAGGCCGATGCCACCGTCGCAATCCACAACGGATCCACGGAAGCGGAGTTCTTATTGCTGCAGGGGCGCCCCATCGCGGAGCCAATTGTGCAATACGGGCCCTTCGTCATGAACACCCGCTCGGAAATCGAACAAGCCTTCTCGGATTACCAGCAGACCCAGTTCGGGGGATGGCCCTGGCCCAGCGACGATCCCGTCCATCCTCGGGAGGAGGGCCGTTTCGCGCGGCATGCGGACGGAAGAATCGAAAAACCGTGAACCCCGTCTTGAGACCGGAGCACCTTGGCCGGAGCTGCCCTTTCTGACGGCCATTGCGGCCCCGCGGAACATTTCCCCGGGGCCATTCGCCAATTCCATTCATTTCTCAAACAGCCGTTTCCCAAAACAACCTCGCGCGATAGCGGCCGTTTCTCAAATACCGGGATTGGCCGATCCCGGATAAAATTCTAAACTCATCGGTCCGCATCTCGATTCCGCGGTAAGTTTCAACGGCGGCATTTCGCCGTTTACGGCCGTTCGCGCCGGTCCATTCAGGAGTTCCATGTCCAAAGTCCCGTTCACATCGCTTTCCCTGTCCAAAGAAGTCCTCAAGAGCATCGAAGAGATGGGTTTCGAAATGGCCACCGCCATCCAAGGCGAAGCCATCCCCCCCATCATGGAGGGACGCGACGTCATTGGCCAGTCCGGGACCGGGACCGGCAAGACCATCGCCTTCGCGGTTCCAGCCGTGGAGAAGGTCGACACCTCCAACGACGCCGTGCAGGTGATCGTCCTGTGCCCCACCCGCGAGCTTTGCATCCAGGTCGCCGAACAGATCGGCAAATTGGGCAAGCACAAAAAGAATCTGCGCGCCCTTCCCATCTATGGCGGACAAGCCTATGACCGCCAGCTCTTCGGCCTGAAGCGCGGCGCCCATATCGTCATCGGCACCCCGGGCCGCCTCATCGACCATCTTGAGCGCGGCAGCCTCAAGCTCGACAAGGTCAAGCTCGTCGTACTGGACGAAGCCGACGAAATGCTGGACATGGGTTTCCAGGAGGATCTGGAAAAAATCGTGGGCCGGGTTCCTGCCGAGAGACAGGCCGTCCTGTTCTCCGCCACCATGCAGCCCGGCATCAAACGCCTGGCCCAGGCCTTCCTGAAGAATCCCCTAATGATCAAGTCCACCCCGGAAAACCTGACCATACCGGCCATTGAGCAGGCTTATATGGAAGTGCAGCGCTACCAGAAGGCCGAAGCCCTGAGCCGCGTGCTGGATTTCCACCGGATCAAGCTCGGCATTGTGTTCTGCAATACCCGCATCGGCGTGGACGAACTCGTGGAGCATTTGCAGGCGCGCGGGTATTCAGCGGAAGGCCTGCACGGCGAGCATAAGCAGGCCATGCGCGATCGCATCATGGCCAAGTTCCGCAACGGAACCGTCGAGATCCTAGTGGCCACGGACGTGGCCTCGCGAGGCATCGACGTCAAGGACATCGAGATGGTGGTCAATTACGATCTGCCAAAGGACGAAGAGGATTACGTGCATCGCATCGGCCGCACGGGACGCGCCGGAAAGAGCGGCCTGGCCCTGAGCTTCGCCTCGGGCAAGGATATCTTCCGTTTGCGCAACATCGAGCGCTTCGCCAAGATCAAGATTACGCGCCGGGCGGTGCCTACCTTGGATCAGGTCGAGTCCGCCCAGCACTCGGTGGTGCTGGACAAGGTCCGTGAAACCCTGGCCGCCGGCGGCCTGGAACGTTTCCATGCCATGGTAGACACCCTGATCGAAGGGGACGTGACCGCTTCGGACGTGGCCGCAGCCATGCTCAAGCTGACCTTGCCGGAAACTCCGCTACGGGAGCCGGAACCCTTCAATGCCGGCCGCGAAGGCGGCGGCTTCGATAAGCGCGACGGCCGGGGCAATTACGAGCGCAAAGGCGGCTATGACCGCGACGGGTCCTCCGATCGGGGCGGCGATCGAAGCGATCGCATGGGCAAGAAGGAATGGAAAGCCCGGCCCTCCATGGGAGGCGATCTGGGTCTCGGCGAAGCCGGGGGCGGCAATTACGCCAAGCTCTTCATCAACGTGGGCAAGATGCAGGGCGTCCTGCCCAAGGACATCCTGGGCGCATTAGCCGGAGAGACGGGCATGCCCGGCAAATCCTTCGGCATCATCAACGTCCAGGAAAAACACACTATCGCGGAAGTTCCCGAGGAAAGTCTCGATACCATCGTTGCCGTGTTCAAGAAGGTGCGCATCAAAGGCGTGCCCGTGAAGGCTCGCCGGGCGGAGTTCTAAGAGTACTCCGGGCGGAGTTCTAAGACTCCACATCGAGTTTAAGAATCGCGCTTCAATCCGGACGCAGGCGGATCTGGGCCTTGGCCCAACCGGCTAAGGCCTCGGTGGAACTCCAGGCCTTAGCCGCCATGAACGGCCTCTTGACCAGGTCCAAAGCTTCCGGATCCAGGCCCCCGCCTCCCAAGGCCAGGGAATAAGGCCGGTCCGGCCGATATTGCGAGCTCAAAATCGCGAGACAGCGCTTCGCGTCCGCGTTGCCACAGGGCGGCACAAAGGATATCGCGACCAGGCGAGCCTTCAGCTCGGGCTGGATTACGGCGAATTCCCCGAACGGCACGTTCGAACCCAGGTAACATACCTGCCACCCCGCCCACTCCAGGGCCAGACGAACAAACATGGCTCCAATTTCATGGTAGCTGGTTTCGGCGCAACCCACAATGGCAATGGGCTTCGTGGGCGATGGCAATTCCATGTCCGGACCACGCAGGCCGTACAATGCGTCCAGGACCTTCTGGGTGAAACGATGTTCCCGCGCGACCGATCGCGCGCCCTCGGACCATTCCATCCCAATCCGCCGCATGGCTTCCGACACGCCAAGGTCGAAGGCCCGGGTAATCGGCACTCCGCAGGCGGATTCCAGGTACTTGAAGGTGCGCACAAGGTAACCGGGAGGATGCGTGTCGCAGAGGCGCACGATGAGTCCGGCCAGGGGCTTGAAATCGTTGCGCTCG
>JALYSE010000149.1:9467-11361 GCA_030854955.1 Fibrobacterota bacterium
GGGCCATATCTTCCTCGAAGGGGGCCAATTGCAGGAGGGAGGCATCGGATCGTTCCGCCCGGGCGAACTCGATGAGGCCCGACAAGGAGATGCGGCGATGACCGCCCTTGGTCTTGATGGGGCGAAGCGCACCTTCGTTGGTCCATCGCTTGACCGAGGACTCGTGCACCTCCAGGAGGCCGGCTGCCTGGGAGCTCGTCAACAGGGAGAATTCGTTCGCCATGATGGAAAAAGTAGTCTATTCAATCCGTCCATCTAGGGGGATTGAACGGATCGGGCCATGATAAGCTGCACCAACAACACGCCCGTGTTCTTCCTGAATGATCCCATCGAGGGCCGATAGCGGTTACCACCGTTCTTTTCGATTGCATCTGGTTTATGGAAATTTATCTTACGAAAGTAATAACCCATGAGCCGCACCACGGTCCTGGGCGCTAACCGGAAGGACTCTCATGAAGCATTTCACTATCGCCGCTGCAGTTTTCCTGGCTTTTTCCATGGCATTCACCGGATGCCGCAAAGAGGGAGTGGCCGAAAAGGCCGGAGAATCCCTGGATGGCTCCAGGGACAATCCCATCAGTGATGCGGTAAATCCGGACGGCCTCGGGGAAAAAGCCGGAAAGAAAATCGACAAAATCGTGGATTAGACCTTGGGAATGGGCAAGTCCACCGAGTGGTGGGCTTGATTTGAAGTCGCGAAGGCGGTATCAATCCCCGTTAGGGCGTTATCGATTCCCGGGAATGCCAGACATGCTCTTCCGTTTGGGCCGCCTCGAATAATCCAGCGGCCGTGCGGATGCGGGATGAAATCCGGAAATCGAAATGCACGATGTTGCGGCGATTTGTCTTAACCTTTGAGGTGTCTACCACCGCGTTGACTACGGCTTCAATGACCTCTCCCTGGGGAATCCCCTTCTTTTCGAGTTGGCTCGCGAACCCGGCTTTGAGCTCCTGAGCGATGCGCAGGACGATGGGGCCGCCGGAAGAATGATGCGCCGTCCCCGTCATCACGTCGATCTCCACCTCCCCATCGGGCAGATCCGCCAGAATCTCGAAATCCCCGAACAGGCGCCACCGGGCGAACATATGAGGCAGCACCTTGGCCAGGAGGGTGAGGTTTTTATCGTGCATTGTGGGAGGAAAGGTAGTATCTCAGAAAGTCACGTAGTGCCAAAGAGACGATTACGGTGGTGTAATTTGATCCGAAGCGGTAGAAGCTTCCATCGATGAAACTGGCACATTGAGAAGTAACTATCCGGGCGAGGTACGCTGACATCGAAATCATAAAAAGCAATGCGGCGTTCGGGGCATTTGTCGGAAGCGGCCAAAGCCTTTCCAGCGCTCCCAAGTTGGAACAAAATCAAGGCAGCAGTGAAAAGAGGGCGTAGAGTTAAGTGTTGCAAATCTGACGTCCTTTATAGCGAAGTGAATGCGTCCAAGAGTGCCGTAGCCAAGCCCGAGGAAGCGTCACTTTCTCGGCTTCAGCCTAAATCGAAATGATGAAGGCGAAGTGGAGGTTAACCTATTGGAGCGGTCCAAAGTTCAATTACGAGCGCGAGCCAAGGAGATGACTGACGATACTAAGACGCTTGGTAAAACTGGGACAATAGTCCATCGACTTTTCATTTTACAGCATCGATACATTCCGTTTATTCCCTTACTTTCGCTGTTCTAATTACTCTCGTCTCTCCCATTGTAATTCATGAAAGTCTCATTCGTGTGCCAATCTAAACCAAGGGGCTGAGGGTAGATGTTGTGTTAGGGATCGCCAAGGCGTCGGCGGAGGGCAGGGATGGCTCCAGCAGGGGCATCAAGGCGGAAAATACGCTCGGCGTGGGGGGCCGAACGGGTAGACTTGTCCATAATTTCCCGTTTTTTCCCGTACCGGGTACGG
>JALYSE010000354.1 GCA_030854955.1 Fibrobacterota bacterium
ATTGGTATGTGAGGAGGGTATTTGTTAAATGCGAGGAGCGACGAGCCAGACTAGGCGCAGCCCCTTGCCCAGATGGCGGCTGATGTCATCCTGGCCGGCTTCCCTGTGCAATCTTACCTGGTTTCTGTCTTCCGGAACCGCCTGCCGTTCCCGTGGAGCGCCGGGCGAGCAACACACCCTCCACTTCCTCCGGACCCTTGCCTGGGATTCGATCCCCATGCTCAGACTCAAGCAAAAATCCCAACAGGATGCGCGGAAAACGCGTGATGTGGAAATGGTAGGACGTCAATCCCGTTTCAAAAGAAGCCGGAGTGTTGTCGAAGCCGGCGACGGAAACATCCCCCGGAACACGCCGTTTACGCTCCCGCAGGAATGCGTGGGCCGCAAGAGCGGTAGCATCGTTGGCACCCACCCACGCCGTAAGGTTCTTCATCTCCCAGGCCTTTTGAAATAAGGGAATCATGGCCCGTACTATCTCCCCTTCGAAATAGCGATCGAGCACCGTAAACTTAAGATCCACTAACAACTTGGGAAATACGTTTTCCCGCAAAGCGCGTTCAACCGCTTCATTGCGTTCACCTCCCTTACCCAATTGCCGCCTCAAGATGCCGGTAAAGAGGCCGGCGGCTGCCGAGTCCCCTTTATCGAAGGATCCGCTTTGGAGCACCCGGTTGTATTTGCGGTCGAAGTCCACGGCGAAGGGCAGAACCCCTCCGCCGTGGCCCGCCTCAGCGAAACCGCGGCAAAGCCCTTGGAAGCGTTGGTCCGACCACCAAAGTTTCTGGTGGGGGGAGAGAAAACCGATCCGCCGATGGCCCAATTGCAACAGATGTTCGGCCATAGCCAGCCCCGCCCGAAAGGCCGAGATGGTGAAGATCCGCACGCGGGGGCACAAGGTTCGGGTGCGCGAAAATAATGCCGGAGGGAATCCGCCCATCTCGTCCAGGACGGCGACGGATTTTCCCGTAGCGGTCAGCACGGAAAGGATTTCCCGGATTTTCCCCAGGCTTTCCGATTGGCCCGGCCATTCTCCCGGCCACAGGATAAAGCCGAGTGTTTCCGGGCGATGGCGAAGGGATTTCAGGGCCAAGTGGACGCGATCTGGTTCCAACTTGAGGACCTCCAGGCGCACATTAGCCCGGCTGCACTCCGCTTCCAAGGCTTCCAGAAAACTGAGGCCATGGTCGCTGAAAACGCCGAACTCGCCCTTGGCCCCGGTGGCGGCCACCAAGGTAATGGAGGCGTAAGGGGAGCGGCCACGGAACATGAGTACGGGAACTCGGAACTGTTTACCTTCCGGGGTCAGTTCGCCGGCCGCGACAGCTGTGCCCAGGACCTTTCGCAAGGTGGGATGGGAAATCCCATACCGTAAGAGGAGGCTTCCGGCTTTGGGCAGCAGGGTGCCCGAGGTGAAATGGCCGGAGTGGATGTCCTGAGCTAGGGCCGTGTGGGCCGTTTGCCACTTGAGGCGTGAAGCGAAGTTTTCTCCCCAATCCGGTTGGGTAGGACTCCCGGTTGCTGAATTCTGAGATAGGGTGATGCGGCCGCCTCGCATCGCGCTCAGAAGGCCGCGCTTCTTGAGTACGCCGACAGCTTTCCACATGGAAACTCGCGAAACCCGGGCAGCTTTAGACAGGACTGATAAGGTAGGCAGGGGGCTTCCGCCCTTTCCAGCTCCCGAGTCCAGGATCCGTAGGAGATATTCTAGGGCCTTGTCCACCGCAGTCACCGCCATTGTTTCCTCCGAGATTCGCAAAAGCCGATGAGCCGACGGCTTGCATAATCATTATACTACTTTTTTGCTTTATTTGTAATCGGAATAAACCGGGACTGAACCCGGCCTTTAAATTAGGCTCAGTTAACTAAACGGGCAGAAAACATGACACTTTATCAAATCCCGGAAACTGATCCGTCCGCCTTGTGAGGCAAAGCCGTAGACAATCGTATGGGCCTGTCTATGTGCCTCGGCCATTATATCAGTTTCGCCCTGAGGCTGGATGGCATGCCGAAACCACGGATGATAGTGTTGAATAAACAATCACAATCCACGGGAGATACTATGAGAAATCAAGGCAGTCAGTTCAGACAATTTTTCGGCTCACTGCTCATAATGGGCATAGCGGCCGGACACGTTTCTGCCCAAACGCCTACGCCTATCACCCCAACAATGGATTTTCCCTACTACCGTCACGATGCGGCTAAGGGTGAGGGGTGGAAGGAGCTTGGGACTCCGATTCTCACCTATTTATATTCGACCGAACCCTTTAAGTTCCAGATCGGCGGCTCCACGGCGGCCTCTAGGCTTGCCATCGCTCAGGACGGCAGTTTTATTCTGCCCACTCGTGCTGGTATTATGCGCAGTCGCGATCAAGGCGTCTCGTGGATTCGCATCGACGGCGAGGGCAAGGAGACACGCGCGTCATTCAACACCGGCTATTCCGACAACCCAGGGGCAATCGATTTTGATCCGCAGAATCCCAGCCGGATTTCATTTATGTTTATGCGAGGTACCGCATACTATACAAACGGCAGCACCTGGACCAATATCGGTGAAAAGTATTTTGATTTCGCCTCGGTTGATTGGACCACGCAGAATCCACAGTTGATGGTCGGCGTCGATCACGGCGGCTGGGATATGACGATATCGCGTGACGGTGGCAAAACCTGGAGTTTCAACCCTGCGGCGAAGCTCACCGGAACCCCTGAGCTTTCGGAAGGAATGGGTAACGGCATGATTACCGTTATCGATGCCAACACGGTCATTTATAATAATGTCTCGGGCCCTGATCGACCAAGTGGCTTATTCCGCAGCACCGATAAAGGTGCCACATGGACTAAACTACGCGAAGGTATCAGCGGCATAGGCTCGATGGGTAAAGCGATCGGTGATGGTCGCGTTTATTTTGTCGGCGGTGGCAGTTTATGGATCAGCCGAGACAAGGGTGCTACCTGGACTTCACGACCCTGTCAGACGGCAAATCAGGGTCCTTTTTTGTCTGGCGACTGGAGCAACGGCAAGGTCGGCGGCATCCTTATCGCCAACAGCAACGGGGTCAGCTATTCTAAGGACGAGGGTGCATCATGGATTAAGCTAGTTGGCGACGGCAGCGGTCAAGATTTCCCGCCGAAATCCACAAGGCAGGACGATAACAACATTTATACCGCCAACGGTTCCAACTGGGTCTATGATCAAGATAATTGCGATTACAAAAATGGCGGAAATTGGCAGTATGATCAAGTGAATAATGTCGTGTACGCGTCAACCCCGGGCGGACCGGTTGTTTTTAAAAAATTATCGGGTGCTGGACCCGGCCCCGCAGCAGCCCCAAGCCC
>JALYSE010000150.1:0-6691 GCA_030854955.1 Fibrobacterota bacterium
CCAGAATGTGCTCGCCCACGGTGTAGAACGGGTCAAGGGAGGCCTTGGGCTCCTGGAATATGGTCGCGATTTCGCGCCCCAATACTCCGCGCAATTGGTGGCGTTGCGCGCGCTGAAATGGGATATACCTCTTTTCGACGTTATCGCCCTTGCGGGTGATAAGCTTCCGCATGTCGGGAAGCAAGCTTTGCCCGTCCAAATGGGCCTCGCCCGACCAGAGTCCCGGATACCCTTTCACCAGTCCGAGGAGCCCCATGGCCAAGGTGGTCTTACCGCTTCCCGATTGTCCGATGAGCCCGATGATTTCGCCCCGGCCAACCTCCATGCTGGCATGGTTGACGGCCTTAAGATAATTGCCTCCCCCGCCGAACCAGATGCACAAGTCACGGATGGACAGGAGGGACCCGGCCCCGGTGGATTCGGCGCGCGCGGGCTTTTCGCGGGAAGCTTCACCTGCCTTCAACGATGCCTCATCGTCCTTCACGGTATGCCAGCCTTGCGTTGAGTCCGTCGCCCAGATAGAAAAAGCCCAGGATGGCCAGGATGATGGCAACCGCCGGGAAGAACGTGATCCAATAGAATCCGCTGAAGAAGGACATCTGGCTGCCCTCGATGATGTTTCCCCAAGAGACTTCCGGGGGCTTGGTTCCGAACTGCAGATAACTCAAGGTTGTTTCCACCAGGATGGATTCGGCCATGATCAGGGAGAATTGGATAAAGAACACGGCGCGGTTCTGGTACCAGAAAAGATGGCGGTAGAGGATCTTGAAATCGCTCAGGGCCGCCTCCTTGGCCGCCAGGATAAAGCCCATATTGGAGAGGATACGGACGCGGGTGGCTATCAGTTCGGATACCCGCGGGATGAGGGTGGCCCCCAGCACGCCCATGGTGTAATAGACATTCGGCTCCAGAGCGCAGATGACCACAAGGATCAGGACCAGGCGCGGCAGGGAAAGAATGGTACTGTTGAAGGTCCCCACGATCTTGCGGACATTGCCTCCGTAGTAACCCGCGAACAGTCCCAATGGCACGCCGAGCCCCAAAGCGAAGGCGCAGGTGACTAGTCCGGGAAGGAAGCAATTGCGGGTGCCCGCAATCAACAGGGCGAGCATGTCGCGGCCGTTGCGGTCCGTGCCCAGCATATGAGTTTTTACCAGCTCGCCGGGCCCGGTAGCCGTTATGGTTTCGGAAGCCTCGGACCCGTTCTCCTCTCCGGTAAGGGTGCCGGCCTCCGGTCCTGAGTCTCCGGTCCTGCCGGCTACACCGGGAGCCGAATCCGTCTCCGGGGCCCCTTGAAGAAATTCCAGATCCTCATCTTCCGAACTGAGGACCCGGGGTCGGGTTTCATGGCGGCCGCCGGAAGTATTGCGCGCCTGCATACGCAAGCCTTCCTCCGTGGTGAGCAGGTTTTTCAGCCACCCCACCGAGGGCGGAGCGAGCAGGTGGTCCAGATCCAGATCGTCGGCATCGTAACGGGTCCAAGCCCCTCCGGTAATCGTGGCCAATGCCAGGAGGAACACGATGGTCCCGCCCGCCAGGATGCGGTAGCTTCCGGGCTGTTTCAGATATTTCAAGAACGGGTTCCGCTTCATTTGCGCATCCGCGGATCGAGCCATACTTCCAGCAGGTCGTTCGCAAGCATAAAGACGCGGATTAGGAAAGCCATCACGAGGGTGATACCCATGATCACGGAGAAGTCGCGCTTTAGGGTCGCTTCCCAGCTAAGCCAGCCGAGGCCGTGGAAATTGAAGATACGCTCCACTACGACCAGACCGCCCAGAAGTACGGCCATGTTCGTGACGATGATGCTGAAAATGGGTAGGACCATGGACCTAAAGAAATGCTTCCAGAGTCGGCTGCCTCGTGCGCGGGCAGCTTTGATGAACATGGCGCCGTTGACGTTCTGCACTTCAAGCGAAATGAAGCGCACGAATTCGCCGATGGTCCCGTTCCCCACCGCCAAAACGAAAATCGGCAGGGAGTAATAGCTCACATAGGGCCAGAATTCAAAAGGTCCATCCGGAGGCGCGGTCACATAAAAACGGAATACGCCGAATACGACGGCCAGGATGATATACCCGAGCACGAACACGGGAACGGAGGAAAGCGTATAGACCGCCAAACTGATGAACTTGCCAAGGGGGGAAACGGGACGTAATCCGCGATAGATTCCCAAGGGAATGGAGACCAGCAGGGAGAGGAACAGGGAGCCGAAGGTGAGGAGCAGGGTGGGCGGAGCGTACTCGGCGATGAGGGTCGAGACCTTGGAGCCGTTGACCATGGAAATGCCGAAGTCCAGCGTAAGGCAACCCATGAGCCAGAGGAAATATTGGACGACCATGGGGCGGTCCAGATTCAATTGGTGTGCGGTAGCCGGGGAAAGATTGTGGATCTCGGCGATGTCGCCGGGCGTCAGATGGATGATGCTGAAGATGAGCAAAGATACCAGGAATAGGGAGCCGGCGAAAAAGCCGACGATTTTGGCTATGGTCCGCATGCCCTATTCCAACCTTCTCCCGCGCGCAAGGGCGCTCACAGTCTCCGTTCTTGTCTGTTTATTATCGCCTTTCGGCCATGCCCAGAACAAGCAGCGGCCCGGTGCATTTGCCCAGGGCCGCGTTTCCCTAACCAAGCTTGGCGCTCCGGAGTTTGCTGGCACAAACTTCACGCACTTTGCCGGATCCGGATCCAACGATGTACGGTATGGGATCAAATCCGCGGACCGCATTCCTCGCGAAGGAGCAGGCCGTTTAGGGGCTGGGCTTGAGGATTTTCTCGCCCAATCCGGTGGTATTGCCTTCACTCGGGCCGCCTTCCATGACGGCATCTTTGCCGTCGATTTCACGGGATAGGCGTAGGACGATGTTTTTATTGGTGCCCTTCTTAGGCTTGAAGGAACGGACATACCCCATATTGCCGTCTTTGTCCTCGGCGATCAGAGTGTATTCGTTCTCGGCTATTACGCCCTTACCGATTTTGAAACCGCCATCGTTGCTCACGCGGACGGATTCAGTGCGGGGGCTGGTATAGACCACCACGCTGGGTTCGGTCAAACGGGATCCATCGGGCTTGACCACAAGTCCGCTCATGGTAGTCCCGCAACCTGCCAAAAGGATTGGGAGCAACAAAAGCCCCCAACTAATGCCATTACGCGTCCTTGCAGTCAAATCAGACTTCGCAGCCATGTGCACTCAGTCCCTTTCGTCCTCTGGTATGAACCAGTCGTTGATAAAGGTGAAGAACCGGTAGGGATGAACCACTACCTTCTTGACCTTGTTTTCGATCGCAGCGTTCTTCTCCAGGGTCCAAAGGAAGGTATAGGGGCATTCCTCGGCTAGGATTTCGTGCAGATCATAATTGATGCGACGGCGCACCTCGTGATTAATGGTGGTGGAGAACTTCTGGAGCAGGCTGTCCACCTTCGCGTTCTTGTAGGAGATGAAATTATCGCCGGAGGGAGGTTGATTCTTGGTGGAATGGAACAGGGAGGAGATGTCCGAGGAGTTGTCGAAGAGCCACTCGGCGAAGACGATGTCGAAGTCATGCTTGGCCTTGACCTCTTCCTTCCACTTCTCGTACTCACGATGCTGGAGCTCGACCACCACACCCAGGGCCTTCAGGTAGTTCTGGAAGCGGAGGCAGACGGAAAGTCCGCCTTCGTTGCCGCTGTAAATCGGTATCTTGAGTTTGAACTTGAGGGGCATGCCCTTGTGCTCGCGGATGCCGTCGCCATCGGTATCCTTGATACCAACTTTGTCCAACAGGGCCTTGGCCTTTGAGGCATCATAGGGCCAGGGGGCCACATCGGGGTTATAGCCCCAGGAAGCGGGCGAGAAGGGTCCGGAAATCACTTCGCCTTTGCCGAAATAGATATCCTCCAACATCTTGTTCCGATCCATGCCCATGGTGAAGGCCTGGCGCACCTCTTTGATGCGGAGGATGGGATTGTTGCTGTTGTACCCGAAGAAGGCGAAGGCGAGGGAGTTGTACGGGATCATCATGAACTTGCCCGTATTGGCGATTTCCGCGATCTTGCCAGGAGGCACTTCCACGACCAGGTCGATGGCATTCAAGAGCAGGCTCTGAACAAGCAGGGACATTTCCGGCTGATAGACCATCTTAACTTCGCCGATATTGGGCGGAGCACCGTAATGATCGGAAAAGGCGGTGAGAATAACGTCGTGGTTCTTGGTCTCCCGGTCGAACTTGTAGTAGCCGGTGCCGATGGGCTGCTTCGAGAACTTGGAGAACTTGGACAGCACGGGCTTCCCGCCGAAAACGTGCGAGGGAACAATCTTGAACAGGAAGCGGCGTTCGGGCTCCGCCACGCTGGTATTAAAATCGAACTTGACCACGTAGTCGCCGAGCACGGAAACGCTCTTGATCACCTCGAGGGCCTGGCGGCGTTCAGGACGAACGTCGGACAAGGGACTCATGATGGCGTCGTAGGTGAACTTGACGTCATTGGCGGTGAAGGTCGTTCCATCGTGCCACTTCACGTCCTTGCGCAGGTAGAAGGTGATGCGCTGGTTACCGTTGAACACGTTCCACTTTTCGGCCAGGCGGCCTTTGACTTCGCCGCGATAGTCGATGTAGACCAGGGACTCGAACAGGAGTTCCGAGAGGCGCAATGAAGTTTCATTGTCCGATGTGGTGATGGGATCGTATGTATCCGGCAAAATGGGTTCAGCGTAGATCATCCGCCCACCCTTCAATGCGTCTCCCCCCGCTTTCGGAGCGGCAATGGCCGATGAGCCGCAAAACAAGGCCAGCGCCATACAAATCAAAGTCTTGGAATATGGCATGATTCCCATCCTGAACACCGAGTTTATGGCTTTCCGTCCCTTCATGGTCCCTTTCATAATCGGCCGCCGTTTCCGGCCTCCGCGGCGCCCATTGGTCGCTTCAAATCTTAATGCCGCCCCACATGAAAGCGACACTCGGCTATACGTCCTACCCCACTATGAGGGCAAAGGACCTAGCCCCAAACCTTTCTTCCCCCGTAGGCGGCTTCAAGCCGCCAACCGCCTCAGCAACGGACGCTTCAGTCGAGAATGGTTGTTAAAACCACCGGCCACCTCAGCCACCTTTGCGAAAAATACGCTGGGATTCAAAGTTCCTCGCCAATCCCGCGGAAATCCCCTGCATGCAATAATACATTTGCCGGCAGGCGGGAAATTCCTTTTGCAGGTGGTAGAGGGTTTCCACAATCTCCTCGTATCTCAACTTGTTCGTCTTGAAAATTGCGAAAGAATAGTCGGTCATGTATTCCGGATCGATTTGATCGATGCGGTTCCGGTATTCAATTTTGTAACCCTTCGCATACTGTTGCATCGCGGCCTCGACCTGTCCGGTGGCGAACAGGAGATTGGCGTAAGTCCGATTATAATTCGGTCCGTTCTTTTCCTTGACGGCTTGACCGGCCAGCTTCAAACCTTTATCCAGATCGAAACCTAAAAGATAATAACAGTCGGCGATTTCCCTCTTATCGGAAGGGGATTTCGACGAATTGGTGAGGAATTCGAGCAGACTTTTCGCCTCTGCCACCTTGTTAGTGTGGGCCAGGACTTGCACCTTGACCAACTGCCCTTCGACATCGCCGTCCTTGCCCAGGAAAGCGGCGGCTTCTTTCCATTGGCCAAGACGCAAGCACGATTCCGCGATGGCCCTATCCGTGTTGAACTTGGCGGCCAAATCCGGGTACTTCCTCTCCTCGTCCTTGATCCGCACATTGGTGAGCTTGCTCAAGGTGTAATAGGCGTCCGAAAGGGTTTCCATCAAAAAGGGGTCGTAGAAATTGATTTGCGTGTTCTTGCCCTGATCCAGATACATCTCCGGCTGCTGCGCGTCGTTGAGCACGGCCTTGAGGGTATTTTCGATTTCGGTGATGGCAGGGGAGTTGGTGCGAATCAGGATTGCCAGCTTGGACCTGCGGCTGCGCTGGGATTGCCCGGCCATTCCGGGGGGAATGTCCCCGGCCACAGAACCCTGAAGTTCCATGGATTGCCATTGCGCGGCATTGTCTTTGACGCCTAAATTCATTTCACCGACGGCCTCGCCCAGTCGCTTGCGCGTGAAATACAAGAAGACATTGGCCATTTCCATGACGTTGGGACCCGCACCGCCCAGTTTCTTGGCTTTTTCGAATGAGCTTTTGGCGTCCGCGTATTTCCCGAGCTGATACTGGATCTGGCCGAGATACATGTAGTTGATGGCGCTTGCGCCAATCTCGACCAGGGCGGAATAATACTCGGCCATGATTGCGTTTGAGAATCCAGAATAGACGTCATAAAGGCTGCCCAGCCGGAAATAGGCCAGAGACTTGCCTTTCAAGGCCCGCATGGCCTTTTCATCCAGCTTTCCACCCTCAAGATCCTTATCCCAAGCGGCTATGGCCTCGTCGTAACGATGCCGTCGGATGAGCGCTACGGGGTCTTCTTTTCCTTCGCTTGGAACATGCAGAAAAGCGAAGAGGAAGAGAAAAAGACCCTTATTTCTTGAAAAGGTCATACTTGGCCAAGTCCACCTTCTCCGCACCCAGCCTGAGATCGGAACCGATCAACACGGACGCGAAGATTTGAAATTCCAGGCCTGATTGGCCTGCAAAAACGATAATGGGATGATTGGGAAGACAATCCACGTCCCGGTGGATGCTTGAATTGGTGGTAATGGTAGCCCGCACGTAGTTATG
>JALYSE010000150.1:6716-11310 GCA_030854955.1 Fibrobacterota bacterium
AGACGATAGCGCGGGATCCCGGCAGCCAAGTTGGACCCGTGTATGAACTTGGGTAGACGTTTTCGGCGATTTTCGGAGTTTTGCCATGCAAATCAGCCACTTCCACCAAGTGACCCTGGGGATCGACCTTCAATTGCATCACGCCGATGTCCACAACCCGGTCGTTCAGATCATTGGAGATCTGATAGGCGACGAAGTGACCGTCGAAGGACCAGGAAGGATGGCTCTTGTTGTTGGTGATCTGGTTATTGAAAATCTTGATCTTCTTCGAATCTTTGAAATCCATCAGCGCGATAGTGTAAAGTCCGCGCTTTTTGTTGCCGCTGGTGCGGGTGGTATAGGCCAGAAATCGGCCACTTGGGGAATAGGCAGGGAACATTTCTTCGCCGGGATTGGTGGTGAGTCGCTCGAAGGCGTTGCGGGACTCGCGCTTGAATTCCTTGCCCAGGTATTTGGAAATGTCGGGAACAAGGTAGATGTCGCCGTTGCCGGTGCGGGCGGAAACGAAAATCACGCTTTTCCCGTCCGGAGACCAGCGGGGAGTACCGTCGACTTCAGGGTCGAAGGTAAGCCGGGTATGGGTCTTGGAGCCGATCGCGCTAACGTAGATGTCATGGTTGTTGACGCCGCCTGCGCTCACGTAGATGTAATACTGGACGCCATCGTGCAGAACGGGGCACCATTCCAACTCATCTTCATAACCCTTGAAGATGCTCTGGTCCGTATCCTCATCGATGTTGACATCTTCGATTTTGCTCGAAGTCGCACGGGGCGTGATCTGAGTCAGCTCCTTGCTCTTCGAATCGTAAAGCCAGATCTGACGGTTGTCCCGGATCTGTCGCACGAAAGCCACATAGTTGACCTGGTTCGGACAGATTTTCGGGTGAAACAATTGCCCGGAAATCTTTGCATTGTCGCTTGAAACGACGACAACGGTTTTACTCGCATCGGTGGCATCGGGACCGGCGACAGCGCCGTTGACCGCGACCAATCCCAGCAGTAAGCATCTATTGAGGATCCTGCGTATCATGGAAACCCTTTTCTCCTTCGTCCTCATAAACTGCTCAGGCTCTTAAGGTAATTTTCGGCCTTCAGGTTTTCGTTTTTGTACTTCTCGTTCTTGGAAAACCAGACTTCATAATCCTTCCACTTCAGGACGGCCTGCTGGCGGTAGAAGCTCTGCTTGTCCGGATTACTCGAGTTCTTGTAGAGACGTGTCCAGGCAAGGGCCCAGAAGTATTTCGTCCGTTGCATCACATCGTCAAAGACGGCTGGCTCGATAAAGCTCTGGTCCCGAACCACGGCTTCGAAGGCTTGGTGGGCCTTGGCGTATTGCTTGAGCTCGACATAGCAGATTCCCAGGTTCATATTGGCCATGGGATAATACTTCTCGTATTCAAGAACGTTCTGAAAGGCACTGACCGCCTCACTCAAGTGCCCGACCTTGAGCAGGGACATCCCTTTCAGGAAGTTCGCCTGCACGTATTCGTCCCGATCGGCCTCGCCGCGTTTTTTGGAGGCCGGCTTGGGAACCGAGGTGAAGGAACGGATGGCGTTTACGTAATCCTGTTGCTGGTAGGCGGCCATTCCAAGCTTGAAGGTATGGGAACCCGTCTGGCCTTCTGCGGTGGCCGTCTTCGCCTCAGGCATAGCCGGCGCGGGAATCGCGGTTACGGCCAATCGGGTCTCTTCCGTGGTAACCGGCCTGGCGGGAAGGGGCAAATCCTCGGGCGGATAGACCTTTGTGGCTGCCACCGGTGCCGCTTTGGGGGCAGGGGTCGAAGGCGCGGGAGTGGAGGGAATCGGATCCTGGCGGTGTATGGCTACCTGGGTGGGTGGCTGCACGGGAGTGGCCTTGGGTTCTGGAGTGGGTTTGGCTGGCTTGGCCACCACCGGCTCAGGCTTGGGAGCGGGTGCGGGCTTGGTTTCCACGACCTTGGGCGCTGGCGGCTCGGTGTAGTTGGGTTCTTTAGGTAGGTCCGCGGCTTTGACGGGTTCCCTTTTCGGCTTGGCCGGTTTCACGGCCACGGCCACGGGGGCAGGGGCAGGGGCCGGTGCGGGAGCCACAGGCTCCACCCTCGGCTCTTCCACGACGGCGGGCTCGGGAGGCAATGCTGCGGGAGTGTCCTGAACAACCACGCTTGGTTCAGCGAAGGGTTCAAGGTTCGCTTCGGATTCCTTGAAGCCAGGCTCGATCTGGCTGTTGAGGGCATTCTTGATGCGCTCGGCATTGCGGTTTTTTTGCAACTCGATCCAACCCCATACGATCACACCCATCAATACGATGGCCACGATGATCAGGACCGAAATGAATTGGTTCCGCTTCTTGCGCTTTGCGGAAACTTCCATGTAGGTGAAATTGGTATCGCTCATATGCAGTCCCTAAAATATATTGAATAAGGCTTCGACCGTAGTCCATTAGAATGGATCAACAGGAGGGCGCCTTGGCAATGGAATGTCTTGGTTGGTTTTGTCGGGGGCGTTTTCCGGCTTACGGAGGCTTTCAACCCAGTATGCGGCCACGCCGCCACCGATGCCCAAAACCCCCAATGAGATCCATAATGCTTTGTTGGATTTGCTTCTGTCCATGATGACCGCCGACTTCGGCTCGTTTTTTTCCTTAGTGAATAGAGTATTAAAAAAAACCTTTTCGTAGTCCAGCAATTTGATGAGAACTTCCGAAGGTTGGGGAGGAAGTTCCAGAACAAGGGCTTTTTCGGAAACGTCGTACATGGCCAGCCGGTAAATATAACTGCGACCATCCCGATAGAGCCTAGAGTAGAGAAGATTCGAAACCCCTAGTTTTTGGCCAAGTCCGATCATGTTCTCAAGGGAGGGCACAACCGAGTACTTATTGATTTCAAGTGCGGTGAGCAATTCGGTCAATTCGGTCGGACTCATGAGGTCAAAGGCGGGATTGCCGTAGATCCGGGTGCAAATACGCTCGAAGAACGCCCGCGATTGCGGGGAGTTCTCGCTCAGGTCGATGATGGCCAGGGTCTTGCCATGCTTGGACTTGTCCGTGTCCGGTTTGATGTTGGCCATTTCGACCACCGCAGTCGCGAATTTCTTTTCCAGAGCCCGGATGCGGTCGCCTTCCGAGCCACCCTCCCCTTCTAAAACCTTGGTCCAGACGATTTTGGCGGAGGGGATATGCAAAAGCTTCAGCGTCACCGCTTGGACGGTTGCCAGAGGCGAAGCGGTTCCGAATAGGACGAACTCCGCTTGGGCCACGTTTCCGATATCAAAGCTGCATTGGGGGTTGTTGCAACTTTGATGGGGGTTGATATTGAACTCCCCTAGACGTTTGGCAACGGAATCTCTGGCCAGGATTGTCCACTTGCCGGTGACCGCCAAAGCCTTCCGCAACATGTCCGAGATCTCCGGCTTTTGCTGATTGTCCGTGAGATCCACGAACTCCAATACAGCCATGCGACTGGGACCGCGAGGGGATTCCGGCTTAGAAATCGCTGAATGGACCGAGGCCACGGAAATGACTGCCAGCACCATCAGCTTTGATATGAGTTTCAAATCAGTTCCTAAGGATGCTATTGGACGAATAGTGAGAAATCGAATTGGAGCCCAAAGCCGTTCCATGTTACCTAAAAATAACCAAAGCCGGGAAAAAAATGCCCTGTATATTAAAAAAGTGAAGCGATTCCCGAGGCTGGATTGCCCCAACCCCAATTCCACAATCGCTTAGGGAAATCCAGAAGGTTGGGGATTTAGCCTGAGTTGATTGAAAATCCGGTGTTTTTTTTTAACTTCAACCCTCCGGTGATGTACCCAAGTGGTAAGGGAGAGCTCTGCAAAAGCTTTATTCAGCGGTTCGAATCCGCTCATCACCTCCATTTAATTGAAATAAACCAGCAAGACTTGCTCCCTGGTCCCGGTTCTGGGCTCTTTTTGGGCCTTCCGACCGGAGAAAAACATAAAGCCCGCTCGGATTGTCCGAGCGGGCTTTTCCCATCCGGCACCACGCCGGCTAAGCCTTAAAAGACCTTATTTCCCCTTAAAGTCCACGCTCAATTCCACCGTCTCCTCCGGGAGTACATTCACGGACATTTCCCTGTGACGCTTACCAGAGGAAACTTTGATTACCCGGGTTCCGGCTTCCAAACGATTGATGGTGAGGATGCCTCCCTTGGTGGAGCCGACCTCTTCCCCATCTACAGTCACCCGGGCATTGACATTGAGAGGATTAGTCTTCACGGCCACACTGCCGTAGGGCATGAGTAGTTTCTTTTCAATGGTGGTCTTCTGGCCGGAGCAAATGTTCACGCGCTCCTTGATCAACTCTTCACCGTTCAACATGATGGTGAGGCTGTGTCTTCCGCTTGGGAAAACCGTGTCAACGGGCGACAATCCGAGTTTCTGCCCGCCGAGATAGACCATGGCTTTTTCCGGGGTCGTCACGATGCTTACGGAACCATTTTGCCCGCGTTCCGGGGGGTTATCCGGGTTCTGGGAGCAGTTTCCGGAGACTTCAGCAGGGGACAAGCCCGGCAAAGTCAGGGCAAAGACCAGAGCAGCACCTAAAAACCGCATTTTTGAGCCGAAAACCATGAATCCTCCTGGGTGGAAAACAACTCTA
>JALYSE010000355.1 GCA_030854955.1 Fibrobacterota bacterium
CGCTTCCTCGCATTATAAGTCTACCGGTTCGTCGCTTCGCTCCTCCCTTTTCTTGGGTCGGCCAAGTGGTTGCTTCTGAGTTTGCATTGCAAACTCCTTTGATTCACTTACGCGTCATCGCAATCTTCGGCAGTAACCCGGGCGTATCCGGTGTCGCAACGCACGTCTTCCAGGGAATCGCTCAATTCAACTTTGAGCAGGGCTACCTTTGTCTGGAATTTTGCCAGCCGCTTGGTGATGGCGACGCGGGACACGCCGCAAATCTCGGCGATCTCCTCGTGGGTCAGGCCTACTTCAAAGCGCAGGAACACCACCTGCCGGTTGGCCGCATCCATGGTCTCAAGGAGTCTGCTGAACAACCGTTTGGCGGGATTGTCTGCGGAAGCTTCCGGAGCGCGGCTGAAAGCGAGATCGTCTCCATAGCCGGCGAGCAATTCCGTCTGGCGCTTCTTCCAGCGCAGGTGATCCAAGCAGTGGTTCGTGGCCACGCGGAACAGCCAGGTGGAAGGCTGAGAGTTGCCTTCGAAGCCCGTGAAGCGGCCGTGAACCTTTAGGAAGATCTCCTGGGCCAGGTCGTCGGCTTCTTCCCGGTTTTTAGTATATCGGTAGCACACACGATGCACGAGTTGGTAGTAGGTCTCGTACATATTCTGGAAGGCGTTATGGTCCAGGGTCTTGTTCACGGTTGCGAGGGTCTTGGTTTCAGTCGGGTTGAGAAGCGTTGTGTTTATCATGTGGTAAAGCTAAAGCAACCTCCGTGCCAAATCGGAAATTGGCGTTTCCGTGCAAGAAAAAGGGTACTTTCGGGGTTTCCAGTCGGGACTGCGCAAGGCTTTGCGCACCCTGCGCAAGGGCTCCTGCGCAACATGAGCAGAGGAACGGGAGTCTTTGCGCAAGACTTGAGCGTTCCTGGGTGCATTGCCGCCGGATGCCCGGGTTTTGGCCTTGCCCGGGCCGGGATGGATTAGCCACAATGGTTTCGGACATAAGGCCGCAGGTGCGAATGAAACAAGCAATTCTTTGGGGTGCGACGGCCTTTCTGATCGCATGCGCCCCGGTCGTTCCCAAGGGTCCATTGGCACCGGATGCCCCTTCCTTGAGTTTCCGCGCCACCGCCAACGTGGATGCCGTGTTGCCTTCCGGCCGCAACCTCTTTGTATTCGACTTCAGCCGGTCCCGATATCAGAAATGGAACCTATCCCAAGGGCCGGCCGATAGCCTCGGGCTTTGCCGGGTTCTGGACACCCTCCAAGGGAATTGGTCCGCTCCGACCCAATGGCTCACCTTACCGTCTCCCAGCCTGCCGTTCTCGCCCTTGCGAGCCATCTGGGGGCCGAGCGGCGATTTCTTCCTACTCGATCGCGCGGGCAAGCGGCTGAGCCTCCATGATTCCGGCGGCCAACTGCTTTCGAGTTTTGAATTGCCGCGGGAAATCCGCGAACGCAACCTGGACCGGTTTGACGTATTCTGGACCCGGGACGGCGTCTTCTCCTTCGTGGATCTGGCCGAGGGGACCGTCTGGCAATATGCGGAACTCCGTGCCCTTGGCGGTCAAGGCGATTGGCGGTTGCGGAACACCATCAGACTTCCCCTGGGACTTGAAACTTGCCTCTGGGAACCCTTCTTCCGGGACCCTTGTTGCCTTCATGGAGAGGACATGGAGTCCAAAGGCAGGGACGGCAAGGGGATTTGTTTCGATAAATATTTCAACCCACGAGGACCGTGGCCCCCGGATGCCGGAAAGCCCGGTTTGCGCCCGGTAGCGGTGTCCGGATTCCGGGAATGGATGCTGATCCTGGATGGCGGGCCCATTTGCGGTTCCCGTCCGAGCGCCTGTTTCTTCCCCGAAAAAGGGCTCCTTACCACCTGCCCCGCGGAACCGGACGCTGCGCTTCCCAGGTAACATGGCGATCACGGTATCGGCGCTGATTTCCGCCGCGCCCATCGTACTTGCCGCCTTGGGGCTTTCCACCCATGCGGCGCCCATCCGCGAACCGGGATGGATTTGGACGAGGCATTGCTGGTCCGGACCCGTCGGACTGGAGTCCGATTCTGCGGAAGCGGGAAGCGATTCCTCTTGGCTGGACCCGGAAATCCTGCGGCCCAGCGACGGTTTGGGATCGGTCATCCGGCTCCGCGTCTTGCGGGGTGGCCAGCCCCTCCTCCTGGATCAGGACTTCCGGTTGCCTCCCGGGGATTCCCTGGTGGCTTTCGCCTCGCCCGTGCTCCCCGGGGAAATGGTTTGCCTTGAGCGCGCCTCCACGCCCCTGATGGCCGACCCCGCTTTCGCCTTGTATCGCCTGGATCAGGTTCCGATCTACCGAGACGGGTCCCTGGACAGTTCTTGGCAGGCGGGCGCGCAAATCTACCTGGAACCCATCGATACCACCTACTCCCGTTACCGTCTGAACTATTCCGGCAGCAAATCCATGGCGGTCACCTTGGGAAGCGGCGGTGGACTGGGCCTGGACGCATCGCTGTTCATCAACCTCAACGGCCAGGTGGCTGAGGACGTTTTCGTGGAGGGCCAGCTTTCGGACCAGAACGTGCCCATTCAGCCCGAAGGAAATACGGCGACCCTCAAGGAAGTGGATACCAAGTATTTCAAGGTGTTCGGAAGCCACTACCGCTATGTGCTGGGTAATTACCTGTTGGATTACGGCGTGGCCGGAGAAGATCGTTTCACAGCCAAGGTCCAAGGCGTGGATGGAGCGTATTTCCGGGGCGGATACGCTGCGCGAGGGAATTGGTCCGTGAGCGACGGACAATACCAGAGCGATTCCCTGCGCGGCGTAGACGGCAAGCAGCGCGGGTATTATCTAAGGGGAAAGGACGGCCGGCAGTTCATCACCGTACTGGCGGGCACGGAACGGGTCTGGAGGAACGGCGTTCCACTGAAACGGGGCGTCGACTATACCATCGACTACGGCGAAGGCCGTCTGGATTTCCTGCCGCCGTTGGTGGTCACCAGCGAAAATCTTTTCTCGGCCGAGTTCCAGTACACGGAGCAGGATTACCAGCGCACCATCGCTTCCGGTGAAGTCCGCGATAGTTCCGGCGCGCTGACCTGGTCCGTCCGCGCCATCTCCGAATCGGAAAGCAAGGACAATCCCCTGGGCATCATCCTGGATTCCGCATCCAGGCGCCGCTTCGCCGCCTTGGGGGATTCGGTCCATTTCGATTCCGGCCGCCTGGTGGCCATGCCCCGCCTGCAGTCGGCGGCGGCCGCGAACCTGGGCCTCAAAGTGCGGGGCTACGAGGGCCGCGCGGCCTTCCTGCTGTCCCAATTGGAT
>JALYSE010000151.1 GCA_030854955.1 Fibrobacterota bacterium
GGGTCATTTCACCGTGCTCGCGGATTCGGTCGAAAGCGCCCTGGAAAAGGCCCGCGACGCTCGGGCGCATCTGCGCTGGGGTTGATCAAAGGAGGGACCTCGGATGACGCTGGGACTCCTCGCCTTCCTGTTTTCCGCCATCGGCACCTGGATCGCAATGCATTGGTACGCCTATGTGAACCTCTCCGCCATCGGCATGGACAAGGATATCCTCGTCCCCGCCCTTTGTGGCCTGGGGCTGACCTTTCCCATGACCCGCCTTTTCTCATTGCGCTGGCGCAATTCTGTCCTGCGGATTTTCTACTGGACCGGAGCGGTCTGGATGGGAATGATTTTCCTGCTCAGCTTCTGGTTTCTCGTCGCTTCCGTCGTCAGGCGGGTTTCCCGGCAGGCCGGACTCCAGGCCGCCAATGACCCCGTCCCCTGGATCCTGGCCACGGCAGTTGCCGTGCTTGGCATGGTCGTTTGGGGCATGGTGCGCGCCATTCGCGGTCCAAAGGAGGTGCGCTATATCGTGGACCGGAAACCCCGCTTCGGAAAAGGAAAAACCGCGCGAGTCGTGCAAATCTCGGATGTGCATCTCGGCCTCACCTTGGGCACGGACTTCCTGTCGGCCTTGGTGGAACGCATCAATCGGCTTGAACCGGATTTGATCTTCATCACCGGCGATCTGTTCGATCCGGAATTTCCCTCGGATGCGGAAGCGGCCGGGATCCTCGCCAAGCTCAAGTCCAGGCAAGGTACTTTCGCCGTGAGCGGCAACCATGAATTCTATTCGGGGCTGGGACGTTTCCTCGACATGATGGCGGGGGCGGGCATTCCCGTCCTCGCCAACGAAATCCGCGTCACCTCCGGGGGAATCCAAGTCTGCGGCATCCACGATCAGACCGCCAACCGTTTCACCTCGCTCGGAGCCGCCTGCGATCTCGAGAAGGCCTTGCATGATATCAATCACGATTATCCTTCTATGTTGCTTGCCCACCAGCCGAAGGAACTCGGGCCGGCCTCCGCCAAGCGGGTCGATCTCATCTTTTGCGGACATACCCATGCGGGCCAGATTTTCCCCTTCCGTGCGGTGGTGCGGATGGCCTTCAAGTACCTGGGAGGCCGCTACAGGCTGGGCCCGGACACGGATCTCATCGTGAATACGGGCACAGGATTCTGGGGCCCGCCCCTGCGTCTTGGCACGACCTCCCAAATCGTTGTTGTGGACTTCGCGTATTAACGCAGACGTTTCATGATTTTGGGTTTATACGTACCACACAAGATCCAAGATTCGCAAAAGATTTAAATTCTTCCTTCCCGTCCTTTCCGGTTTTGTCGGTATTCGCGCCCAGCATACTCATTGTGATCGCTGCCAGCGTGTGTATTTTATCCTAACTTCTTTGAAGGCTGGAACGTATTTTTCTCCGTATCAGATTTTCCCTCCGGACCGAGGTATCAGATGGATGTGCAGACTTACGACCTAACGCATGAATTGGCCGACCTGCTTTTCACCGAGCTTCAGCGCCTTTACGGCGAGCAGCGACTCACCAAGGTCGAAGACAAGCTCAAGGAGATTTCAGCCAATCTTCCCAAGGGATATTCGATCACGGTGAACTTTTCCGTCGAGGTGTTCGACGAGAACCGCGACAAATCCCTGAAGACCACGGACGGCGGGATCACCTGCATGGACGGGGACCGTCCCTATCTGTCCACCAGCGAGTCTTCAGCGGCGAAGTACATTGTCGACGGCGAGCTGATGAAGGTGCCCCACGATCATTGCCCCAACTGCTGGTCGCGCTGGAGCTTCAAGTCCCGGATCCGCGAGTGCCGCGAATGCGGCTATCGCATGGGCAAGGAAATCAAGCTCCTGCTGGACACCAACGTGTGCCCCCATTGCGAAAACAGCCCCATTTCCGTGCACAACCCCCAGTGCGAGAAATGTGGCTACGTCGCCGATCAAAACATCGTAAGTTGGGGTTGAATCCGGGCTCGGGGCATACGCTCCGAGCCCTTTTCGTTTCCGACATGATGCAATGAGCCTTTTCCGCGCCGGGAAAGGCTCTCTTTGTTTGCGGGGTTTGCGTTCCGGCCTTCCACCCCATAAAATGGAAGGGTATGACAGAACAACCGGCCCAACAAGAAATCGAAGAACTGGTCCGCCGCCTGGAAAGCGGAAAGTATCCGGCCTCGGATATCCGCGAGGCGGGGGAAATCCTGGCTTCCGTGCAATCCGCTTCCGCCACTTACTCGATGGCCCTGGGATTCTGGGAGTCTTCCAATGCCCAGGTCCGCACCTTGGGTATGAGCATGATGGAAGCCATCGCTTCTATCCACGAGGCCGCGCGGGGATTCGTCGCCGGAGCCAGGGACGCGGCCAGGTTACTGGCCAACGAGACCAAGTCCAACACACCGGACTTCAGCGCCATTGGAGAAGTCATCAAAATGTGGATGCGCGAGCATCGCCAGCAGCGGAAAAGGCATTGAACCCTTCCTCGCCCTGCTTTGTGGGTTTTGTTACCTTTTTGTGGAACAACGGTGGAGGTCGCATTTGAATATCCGGAACCCTTTGGCAGCCGTAGTCGCTCTTGTCGGCTTTCTTCTCCTCCTTTCATCCTGTTCCAAAGCGAGCCGGACGGCCAATTTCGGCACCCCGGACAACGTACTGAGCTATGGCGTCTATACGGCCACGACTCTGGATTCGGGTCTTTCCGTAAAGTTGAGCCTTAATCAGAACAGCACCTATTCCAAGAAGAAGTTCCAGGGCAGCTGCTTTATTGCGGAATCCAAGGGAAAGTGGTCCTGCGACAACGAGTCGATCGAGTTCCACCTTTCGGAAATCCGCAGCCGCCCCGATTGCAATACGGAAGATTGGCAATCCCAAAAGGCGGATAAGACAAGCCGGCGCCATATCCGCAGCATGACGACGAATTCCTTCGAACTACTCGATCAGGACGACCAGTCCTCCGATGAGTGGGTCAAATTCGCGAGACGCTGAAAAGAGCCGGTCGATTACCGCCCGCTCGATTTGCCTCCCGCCCACGCAAACCTATCTTACTCCCATATCCCATTCCAACCGGCTCCTTGGACCCGTTCGATGGGGGGAGGTCTTGGTTGCAGTTTTTCCATTCCGGCGGACGGCAAGAGGAGGTCCTCGCATCCGACACCCCGAGGGGAGGAGAAGCCGGAAAGCGTTCGAAAATCCTGTCCTGGGCGGGGACATTGGTCGCCTTGGGCATGTTCGTCCTGGCCGTATGGATGTTCGGCAGGATCCTCCAGAAATACGATATGGCCGAAGTGATTCAGCGTTTGGGACAGATTCCCGGCCACCGTCTGGCCATCGCTCTGATCTTCGTCGCCCTGAGCTACGGGTGCCAAACCGTTTATGACTACCTGGCGGCCACCTCCATCGGGTTGAGGATATCGCCTGCCCGGGCGATCCTGGCCGCCTTTCTAGGCAATGCGTTCACCAACAACATGGGCTTCTCCCTGCTCACGGGCACGTCCCTCCGGTACCGCTTCTACCTGGCCTGGGGTTATTCGGCCCTTGAAATCGGCCAAGTCGTGGCCTTGTCCAAATTGGCGTTCGTGAACGGGCTGTTCCTCTTCGCGGGCATGGCGCAAATCCTGGACCCGGTCCGACTCCCGGAATCCTTTCCGATGCCGGTATCCCCGCGCATGCTGGGCTTCCTTCTGCTCTTGCCCACGGCCTTGCTCCTGATTTGGAACGGAATGTCCCGGGGGAACTCCCTGACCCTGGGCAAGCTGCGCCTCGTGCGTCCGTCGCAATCCATGCTCTGCCTGCAAATCTTCGTAGCCTCTTTGCATCTGGCATTCGCTGCGTGTGTCCTGTATTACCTTTTGCCGGCCGAGGCATTGCACGCTGCGGAGTTCCATGGGCCGCTCACCTTCCTGGGAACGTACATGGCCATCAAATTCGTGGTCATGTTCTTTCCGGTTCCGGGTAACCTGGGGGTTTTCGAAGGGACAGCCGTGGCCGTTCTGACGCCGTCTCTTCCCGCTTATCCGGTTTTGGGAGCGCTGCTCGCCTACAGACTCGCCTATTATGTGCTGCCTTTCACGCTCGCCCTGTCGATTCTCGCGGGATACGAGTTATCCGCCCGCAAGGGATTCCTGGCCTCATTCATACGACGGCGGAACTTGACTTCAAACCCGTAAATTATCCCGGCACCGGTAATCCCAGACGATTGGCCTCGGATCGCGCGGAGGCCCGGAAGAATCCCCCCCTGGACCTTTCCGGATATGCGGATATCGTATTGCAGTAACATCGCAGGTACCAAAAATAGATAGCGTCGGCCGAACTTCCTAGATTTCCGGGCATGAGCGACATACCTTGGGGGGCCTTCATCGGGTCCGGGCCGGATGACTGGCGGATCCTGCAGCAGGACGGGAATGGGCACGCTAAAATGTCGGTATCGGGCAGCTGGGCGCCGAAGGATTCCATGGGACTGCTTGGATCCACAGGCGGGACCGTGGAAATGCGCTTGGTGCGCGAGGATACCGGAGCGCCCGTAAGCGATGATCTCGATTGGCGGAGCACGGATACGACTCCCGATGGACGCTGGAGCGGTGGCATGGAGGCCATACCCGCTGGAGGCCCCTATCGGCTGGAAACCCGCTTCAATCCCAAGGGCAATAAACTGGGGGAATGGTCCCTGCGCGGGGACATGCGGCATTTCCTCGGGGTAGGGGACATCTGGCTCATCGCGGGACAGAGCAACGCCTCCGGATACGGGCGTAGTCCCTACCATGATCCCCCTGAACTGGGCCTGCACATGCTCCGTCAAGGAGGTGGTTGGGCCCTGGCCTCCCATCCCCTCAGTGACTCCACCGGATCGGCGTTCCCCGCGTCCCGGGAGAACTACAATACCGGGCATTCGCCATTCCTGCATTTCGCCCGCGCTTTGAAGCGGGAATTGCATCATCCCATCGGGCTGCTGCCCGCGGCCCTGGGCGGCTCGCCCCTGGAGGCGTGGCATCCAGAACGGGGACCCCTGTTCGCGAATCTGAAAACCATGGCAGCCCACGCCGGCGGGCGAGTCCGGGGGTTGGTCTGGTACCAGGGAGAAACGGACGCGGAACCCGGCAAGGCCTGGGATTACCTTGAACGGTTTCTGGCGTCCGCGGAGGGTTGGCGAACCGGTCTGGACCTGCCGGAACTTCCCATCCTCACGGTGCAACTCGCGCGTTACCGTTCGGGAAATCCCGGCGAAGAGGACCGCGAATGGTCGCAGGTGCGGGAAGCCCAGCGTCAGGCGGCATTGCAGGGCAAGGGAATTTTCATAGTCCCGGCCCTTGACCTTCCCCTTGACGATACCATCCACATCGGAACGGCTGGGAACATGGTGTTGGGGGAACGGTTGGCCCGGTGCGCCTTGGGTGCGGTATACGGCCACGGGTCGCAGGCTGGCAAGACCGGAAAGTCCCGGGATTGGCGGGCTCCTGATTTGGCGGAAGCGGCTTTGGAAGGCCCCCAGGTGGTGAGGCTGCGTTTCGCCCATGTGTCGAGCCGCTTGGACACCCATGACCCGAAGGCGGAACCGTTCCGGGCGGAAGACGCGGACGGTCCCCTTCCCATCGAAAAAGTCGTCTTCTTCCACCGCGATTCCGTGAAATTGTTCCTAGCCAGGATTCCCCGCGGGGCCGTAAAGGTAAGTTGCGGTTATGGCGAGGACCCTGACACTCTGCCCGTGGACGTGGAGCGCCAGATGCCCGTGCTTGCCTTTCATGGAATCGTCGCATCGGTATGACGGTACTTATTAGTTTATCCCCTCGGGAAGACCCCGATCCTGAAAGGCGGTTTGAAATGAGGTATGCGATTCTCTTAGTCCTTGCGGTTGCTTCCGTCGTGACCGTTCAAGGCAAAGATCCTGTGGCACCACCGGCCAAGGAACGGCTGGCGGCGCGGCTCGCGAGCGAGAGGAAGATGGTGGACCTCACCGTCTACAACGCGGGCATGGCGCTTGTCCGGGAGGAAAGGACGCTTTCCCTGGCCAAAGGGGCGAACCGTGTGCAGGTGCCGGATATTCCCGCCACCATCGAACCCACGTCTCTCCATTTCTCGAGCCTGACGGATCCGAACGGCGTGCGAGTCATTGAACAGAACTACCAGTACGATTTGGTAAACCAGGCCAAGCTGCTGGAGAAATATCTGGGGAAGCAGGTGGAGTTCCTGCGTTTCGACCCGGACAGGAAAAAGGAGTTTCCGGTGACGGGCCGCATCCTGGCGGTAGGCGGCAATCCCGAGCAATACGGATCCCAGGGCGGGGTCATGAATCCCGGGCTGGTCGCGGAGATCGGCGGGAAAATCGAATTGAATCCGTCCGGAAGGCTGGTTCTGCCGAGCCTGCCGGAAGGCTTGATCCTGAAGCCTCAATTGGAATGGCTCCTTACCTCGGCGAAGGGGGGCGAGCAACGCGCGGAAATAAGTTATCTGGCGAACAGCATCTCGTGGAATTGCGACTACGTGGCCCTGCTCAACAAGGACGACGACCGGTTGGACCTGACGGGTTGGGTCACCCTGGTGAACAACAGCGGCACCGGATTCGCCAACGCCGGGCTCAAGCTGGTGGCAGGGGACGTGAACATCGTGCGACCGGAAATGGACGACGGCGGCCAGATACGGACCATGATGAAAAGCGAAGCGGCCTCGGCGCCCCAGTTCCAACAGAAGGACGTTTTCGAATACAAAATATACGGATTACAGCGGCGTACGGATGTCGCCAACAACGAGAGCAAGCAAATTGAACTGGTGACCGCCAAGAACGCGTCCGCCCGGAAGCTTTTAATCTACGATGGAATGGATCAGGGTTGGCGCTACTGGATCAACAACGTGAACTACCGCTCCCAACAGAACTTCGGGGAGCAGAGCAATCCCAAGGTGGGTGTGTACATTGCCTTCCGCAATGACGAGAAGTCGGGACTGGGCATGCCGCTCCCCAAGGGCAAGGTGCGCGTCTATAAGAAGGACGACGACGGCAAAGAGCAATTCGTGGGAGAGGATCAGTTGGACCATACGCCCAAGGACGAGGAAGTCCGGCTTTACCTGGGTAACGCATTCGACGTGGTGGGATCCCGCGCCCAGTCGGATTTCAAGACCCTTTCCTCCGGGCACATCGTCGAAGAAACTTTCGAGATCAAGATACGCAACCATAAAAAGGCCGCAGCGGAGGTCATGGTCTATGAGCATCCATGGCGCTGGAGCCAATGGGAAATCGTAAAGACGAGTGTCCCCTTTGAAAAAGTGGATCAATCCACCATCCGCTTTCCCCTGAAGGTGGCACCGGACAAGGAGAAGACCGTGATCTACACCATCCGCTACACTTGGTGAAAACTCAATGACGGCCTGGAACCTTTTTCCGGTTCTTCCGGCAACTGTGGGGATGAATTCGCTTTTCCTGACAATTTTTGGGGGCAATTTGATCGATCTATCGCGTGAGACAAATACCGTAGTCATGGAGCATTTCAGAAGGCTACTGGAGTTACCTGCACCTTGGCATGCTCTGTTTCCAAGCCCGAAGGCTTTGTTGCGGCCTGGGGGCCGTGATCCTGATGGGGCGCCTGAATTCAGCCCAGCCCATTGCGGGATACGGCTATGAATTGAGCGCCATCGCCGCCGCCGTAATCGTTGGCACCAGCCTCATGGGCGGCGTGGGTACGGTTTTCGGCACCTTACTGGGAGCCCTGCTCATGGGCGTGCTGCAGAATGACCTGACACTTCTCAACGTGCCGTCCTATGTCCAGCAGGTGGTGATCGGAGGAGTAATCGTGGCCGCCGTCATGGTAGACCCGTTCCGCCAGGGGCGGATCGATTTCTCCTTTCTCATCCGCCGTAAATAGGTGCCTCATATTCCCATGTCGATCCGCACCATGTAGTACCAATGCTTGGGCTCGGTCAAGGCGCTGAAGTATTCGATGCGGTTCTCGAAGGACAAGGTCCGGTAATGGTCGCGCGCGACCTGGCCCGAAATCGAGAGGGCGTTGAAGACCTGCTTGTGCAGGAAGACCGACCATTTCCAGTCGTCGCGGGTATAGGGCTGCTTCTCGGTCCCCAGGGTCACGCCCGGGGTGAGGGTGGGAATGGGAAGGGTATTACGGACTAGGTCGAATTCATGCTCGCGGTAGGGAAAGGGATAGTACTCCACCTGGACCGAGACGAGGTCGAGCAGCCGGAAGGCGGGCAGGTTGAAACCGGCCATGATCGGGATCCGCTGACGCATTTTGGAATAGAGGTTGTTGTACGGATTGGTTGTATCGAAGGGGGATCCGTGATTTTGAACCCCGAGAATGGCCACCTCGGCGAACAAGCGGAGATCCTCGGAACCCAGGATGGCCGGATTTCCGATCAGCGGCTTGGGGTCGAAAGAGGCCTTCCCCATGAGCTTCACGGCCTTGAACGTGTAATATGCCGTGTCGCCCGGACCGACGATATAGGCGTTGTAGGCACCGGCGGGGTTAATGCCGACCTCGCGCTCGGACTTGTCCTTGTCGACGGGCAGATAGTGGTACAGGTTCGCGCCGATTCCCAGCCCCAGCACGTCCCCCAGATTGAGGTCGGCGATATAGGTCAAGGAGAAGTCGTAAAGCGGGGGGTAGTTGAGCTCGCTATTGAGAATGAAATCGCTTCGTAGCTTTCCCGAGAACGCGTGGTTGGTAAGCATCAGGCCCATGAGGCGGGCGCCGGGATTGCGGTCCACCGTCATCCATCCGCCGGTATACACGAAGCTTGGATAGGAACGGCTGCGGAAAAGATACTCGCCCAAGTTGCGGGCATCCCGGTTGTACTTATAGGGGAAGTATCCCGCCGTGAGCTTGAGCGAGGGCTCCTGGGCATCGCCCAAGGCCGTCCAACTGAAGCTGAGCTGGGAGATGTCGGGGAGAAACCGGGGCGTCAAGGTCGCGGGGTTGCTCGGCTCCTCGGGGAGGGAGAACCAAAGCAGGCCTCCCAAGCCCATGTCCATTTTCATCCGCTCGTCCGCGGTCGCCAACTGGTAATTGGCCCAGACACCGAACCGTTGCACCCATTGGTATTCGTTTTCGGTCTGATCGTATTTCCAATGCATGAGCTGGCCGGTCTCGAGGGCTGCATGGGGAGAAATCGGTTTGGCCAAGAATTCCGGCATGGCCAAGGATGCAGTGGCGAAAATCAACAAGGCGGCGGAAAATTTACGATCCAAATTCGTCGTCATTGCAACTCCTTACAAGATGGCCCAGGTCGGTTGCCCGGAGCTTTCCTGAAATAATAGGAGAATTATGCGTATACGTCAGCCCGAAGTACTGGGTCAATCCCGTCGTAGGAGACTGGGATGTTGGTCCGCATCTCGCGTCTCAGCCGGAAACCAAGCCCCGAACGAGCCGCCCTGTAGGTTCCACCTCGTCTCCCGGAACCGACCATCGACCCCTACCCAGGCTTTGCCGGCTTCACGGGCGGCGAGCTTCGGACGGATCGCGAACGCCCCTCGGACCAGTCTTGTCGATATCTGAGGGCCCGCTACCAGTCCGAGCCAAGTGGAGTCAAGCAGGTCTGGAGGATTCACCACGGCCCATATGTTTCTGTAGAAGACCGGGTTCTGCGTCCGGCTTCCGTAGTCCTGGAGTCGGATTCCGTCAGCCGCCACGATGAGGTTCGCTCCCGCGATGGTTATGCCGGTATAGGCCTTTTTGTTGTGGATGAGCACGCCGTTGTGGAAGACCGTAACCATGGCTTGATTCTTTATGGAAAAATCCGGGTTCACCTCGACGTCCTTGAAATCGATGTCCAGGGTCTGCCAGGAGAGAGGCGGCAGGCACATATTGACACTAGGCGGAAATTGCCCGTACATGCCTCCGCAGTCGTCGCTGCTGGGTGTGGCGAAACCATAGGAGTCGAGAATTTGAATTTCCCACCGATCCTTGAAGAGGACTCCGCTATTGCTGCGCAGCTGGCCGAGCCCGCTGATCTTCCAGCAGTTTCGGAATTCGATATGGAGGCGCACGGACTTGAAGTTCGACTTGGTCGTAGCTCCCGTATACAAAAGCTTGCGATTCGCATCGAACTGGGCACCGAGCCGGAAGTTCTCAATGCCCGTCCCGTTGAAGATGACCTCCGCTCCCTGCGGTGCGGGCAACCCCATGCTCCGGCTGCCTCTCATGACCTTGGTGAGGTTCACGGCGCCGGTTGGTCCCGATCCGCTCAAGGCCGTTCCCGGGCCCGGAATGGTAAAGCTGTAGCCGCCCCCGGAAAAGACACCGTTCCCTCCCGTAAGGGTTCCGTTCACTTCCAGCCCTGCGGATCCGTCCCATCCATCTCCAGGGAATCCGCCCTTCATAACCAGGGCCTTGAACTGACCGGGGCCGGGAGCACGGACCTGGATGCCGATTGGAACGGCTCCGACCGACCCCGCATATTCTCCCTGGATGCGGAACTCGGGGCCGGCCTGCTCTGGCTCGATCGCGATATCCTGTCCTTGGACTGGTCGCGCCCATAATCCCAGGACCATGGCCAGCATTACTGCCGCCGTTCCCCGTTTCCATGCATTATGCGACATATTGTTCGACAACTTCTGCGACATCCTCGCTCCTTCCAACCGCGCCTGACGAGGCCGCGGGCTTGTATGCAATACGGACTTCAGCGGGATCGACCCGCCTCCGCTCCAGCGAACGGCCACCGGGGGTTCCCACCGGAAAGTGAATGTTGAGCACGGCTCCGACTATCCCTAAGGTGTGAGGGCACCCGGAATTGCCCTGGACCGCGCCCTGCTTGTAATGGATGAGCTTATTGGTCGGCAACCAGCTTCCCTGCTTATCCTGTCCCCCATTTGGAAAGCCGGTATTGGCTGCCAACCCCTGCCCATAACGACTCGAATCAATCGGAGAGGCGGTGTGTGAAACTTATGCTGAGGGGCCGGATGCATATCCGTAATTGTTCGTAAACGTGTGGACAAAGTGTCCGCAGAAAGCCTCCGGTCACTTCCTCCCACCTTTTGGTTCCCGCCATCCCTTAGACCATAGGTATTTCGAAGCCTTTTTCCAACTGTCCATGTAGGCTCCAACCCCAACCAAGCCATTATTGCCTCCTCCTCGCCAACCAGCATCCGGAGTTGGATTTGGACCCGATTCCGCAGCCCCATTTTATTGCGCTGGCTCCTTCGACATTTCCTTGAGCCTGGGCACAATAGGCCTGCGCCATTGGTATGTGAGGAGGGTATTTGTTAAA
>JALYSE010000006.1 GCA_030854955.1 Fibrobacterota bacterium
GGGTTGGTGATTTCGATGGATACAGGTTCGCCACGGTCAAGAGCCTCTTGCACCAGCTTGGTCAGCTTCCGGCTGATTCCACCGGCGATATAGTCGATGTCCTTCCGCTGATTCGCCACGGCAATACATCCCTCAAGCTCGCTGCAATGATTGGCATCATGGATGCGGATCCCGCTCCTTCCAGGGACGCCGACGATCTCAATCATTGGCCGTTGGAAGCGGTAGGAGTTATTGACGGTCACGGCATAGGTGCCCGTCGGGATGCAGGAGACTTTGCGCGCGTTATCAAGCCATGGTCTTTCGAGGGTGAAGCCAAAGTGGTCCCCATTGACCAGCATCACGCCATAGGCGCAAGGTTGAAGGGCTTCGCGGCGTACTGTGATAATCATCGAAACCCCATTTCCGTCGTTAGTGTGCCAGAGTAACCCATCTTCGCCCGTTGCGTCGCGGCCGCTAGTAACCGGTCTGTTACCGCCTGCCGGTGCTCCTGCTTGGCCCTTAGCCGCTTGGCCCGGATGTAGCCGACCACATACGCCCGCCTAGTGGACCCGTCGGCGTGGTAACATCGGTGGGCGCTCTCCCGTGCGGCTTGGCGTTGCTTGTCCTTGTCGAGGTACGGCATCACCAAGCCATCACGTAGTTGATCGCGGCGGCGGAGGCGAAGAATACGACCTTGCGCCAGTCCTGCCAATTGCCGACGGCCGCCCCCAGGTTGAGGATGACAAGGAGCGCGGGGAATAGTTGCGGGCTCACGGCTTCCGACTCCATGTTCCAAAGCCAACCATGCCAAAACCCCATAGGGTCACCATCAATTCTTTCGGGAACGGATCCTTTTGCCCTTCAAACGTCACCCGCTCTCGGAGCACCATGGAAAGCGCGTTACCCTGGACGTGGTTGTGATACCATCCGGTGCCGATGGAGGCGAGGGTCAGAGAAATGATTTTCATTCCCTTGGCGGATTCGGTTTTGCACTTCTCCATCCAAGGATCGGCACCACGGAAGGGAGGGTTGAGCCAGGCGGCGGGAGGGCGGCTGTTCGGCCCGATATCCGCCAACATGTCCAGAGAGTCTTTCCAATCCAAACTCAGGCTGTTTTCCGCTTCCCCCAGGAAATTCGGGGCCTTGGTGTTTTCGCCATTGGCCGCAAGGTCCAAAAGAAACTGAACCCCAAACCGATCTTCGATTTCCATGATCAGGGCCTGGGGCGTCCCGTGGACTTGTTGGCTTGTGGTGGATACGTGTACGCTGTTCATAGGGTCCCCGCGTCCATCATGTCCATTGCCTTCGCCTGGCTCGTGGATAGGCGCTGGAGGTCGGCAAAACGGCGTTCCAGGCGGGAAAGCTCCCGGCGCAAGGCGTGGTTCTCCCGCTCCAAGTTGGCGATCTTTTCCCGGTCAGTCATTTCCATACCCCCTTGTCCAGTTCCTTTTTCATCTTTGCAAGTCCATCCGGTCCGTAGGTTTTCAAAAGGCGCTTGTGGGCAAAAGCCGCGTCCAACCGCTTCGCCCGGGTAGGGTGGTTTTTGTGGGCCAGGGCCCGGGCGTAGGCGCGGAGATCATCGGGGGTCACGTTCCGATCCCCAGGTTCCGCATGATCTCGCCCACCTCGGCGCGGCCGGGCTGCTCGATCTCCCTGGGGATGTCCCGGGTCGGCGGCGGCAGGTGACGGACAGGTTCCCCCTGCTCCCCAACGTGGGCAATCAGGAGCGGCCGTGGGGTGCCCTTGATCCAGGTGTGCTGGGTCAGGCGGTTGGTTTTCTCATGGCACCCCTCCAGGTAGTCCGGACCGAAGTTGTCCCCGGCGTTCACCTCGGCGGCGTAAACCTTTTTGAAATTCACCTCGCGGAACTGCCAGTCGAAATCTCGCATTTCCTCCCACCCTCCAAAACGCTCTACGGTCCGGTGTAGGGCCTTATCTCCGAAGGACACCGAAGTATTCGGGCCAACTGTCCTGGATGCCGCCATGACCCTGGAAACGGCATTGGTTGCCCTTTCCTCAGTGGACCCGGTGGCGTACTCGACAAAATGCGCCGGCGTCGGGAATCGGCAGGCGGCTGTGGGCCGGAAATTGTCGATAACGTGGATGCATGCCTTGGCGAACTGCTCGGCGGTCAGGCGCTTGGAAAGGTGGTTGGCGTAGATGGCCAAAACCTCTTGGGTCAGCGTGTGGCCAAAAACCTGTTGCAAAGGAACGAAAGATTGACGGAAAACGGTTTCGAAATTCATTGCAAAAACCCTTTCGAATCGGAGAAAACGGCGTCCATGGTGGCCTGGAGTTGGGCGGCTGTCGCCGGCGGGGCGTTGAATCCGCCAGCCTTGGGCGCCGGGATGGCGCCAAACTCCTCGGTCCATCTGGCTTGGTTGACCCAGGTGGACATGTGCGGCCAGTTCGGGGCGAAGGCGTTGACGGATGCGCAACCCTCGCGATACGCCAACCCCCGCTTGATGGCCGGCAGGAGCAAAGGCAGGACTTCGGACGGGCTGCACCGCTTGCGGAAGTTGTCCCATTCGGTGTCCAGGCTTCGCCGGGTGCCGGGGTAGGCTTTGCGAACCGCGGCGAACTCGGATTTCAACAGGGTCAGCTTCGTGGCTCGGATGCTTTCATCTGGCACGTCGCTTGCGATAGAATCTTTCTTGGATTTAAGATCCGGATCCAGATCTTTGTCTTTATCCTTATCCATATCCATTGCTTTATCTTTATCTTGGACCCTCCTAGGGTCCCCTGAAACAGCTTGTTTTTCGTGTTGCTGATCTTGCTCAAATTTTGACCGTGTTAAATAAACATCAAATAGATCATGTTTTTTCAGAGTGTTGATCACGGAAACATGGGCGTTACTGCTTGGCTTCAGCTCACCATATTGGAATTCCACGAAGTCGATGATGAACCACCGCTTCCCCAGGGCGAAAGGGAAGTACTGCTTTCGGAATACCTCCATCACGTCCAAGGCATTCAATTCTTCCCCGACATTGAAAGATGCGGCTTCGAAGTCAACCTCCCAGATTCCCGCGTTGTTGCAGTTGTCCAGGACGTAGGACCAAAAGCACTTCATCGCCGGCGGGAGGCGCCGGAACCATTGCTTTTTCCACTTATCCGAATCAGTAAATCGCTTAGCCATGATTCCTTTACTTTTTACTTGCAGTCGTGGAGTTTTGAATTGTTATTAAGTTGGCGGAGATACGGCTTTTTGTGTCTGCCGATTGGGCAAAAAAAGGGAGCGCTAGGGCCTCATGTGATTCCTTTCGGGTGGTGGTGGTGGTCATGGGGTGGCCTCGGTGAGCTTGTAGCGGAACACGGATGACCCGGAAACTGTACGGCCTTCCATCTGGCAGACGATGGCGAAACCCTGTTTCTTGAGTTCGCAGACCGCACTATTAACCGCGCATATATCCGCCCCGTCGATGATTTCCCGGGTGGTAGCGCCTTGGCTCCCGCAGACGCGGAGGTAGGCCAAAAGGCGTTGGAGTCTCGGGGACTTGGCCAGATTGGCGTAGTGGATCCCAGGCCTCATACAACCCCCCGCAATGTCCCGAAATGTCCCGGAAATGTCCCGGAACCCATGGGAAAAATGAGAAAATTGAGAAAGTGGGTTACCGGGCAAAGTGGACGAAAACGGCGAATCTGTTTAGATTTCCCTATCTCAAGTAAGGCGGCGCCGCTTTCAAATCGGATATATGCGGGGTTCGAATCCCCCCCTCTCCTCCGTACTTGGGGCTTTTTTACGCTGAAATCGACACTTTTCATATCATGTCCCGCTTTATGTCCCGCTTTGATTTTGACCTCTTGATCTCCTTTCGGAGCAGTGATTCCACCAACTGAGACAAATTTGCGGTGATGGCCTCGGCGTCCCGTTTGACCTCTGGATCCAGTGTAAGGGTAGTCCGGACCTTGGTTGGTTCCGTGGACGGCTTGCGGCCGCGCTTCTTGCCGGGGGCGGGGCTCACGGCTTGTACTCCATGTAATTCCAGGCGGAAAATGCCTTACGCTGGGCTTCAAATGTATTGTTGTTTTTCTCGAAAAATCCGGGGGACATGTGATTGCAGGCACCGCACTCAACGTGGTGTCGCTGCCGCCAAACGCCTTTACTATCCCCGATGGAGACCTTTTTAGGGGCGGCAGATTCCGCAGCGCAGTAGATGCATTTTTTCAGGGCGGGCATCTCCATCGTCACGCCCATTATACCGGCACTCCAGCGCGGTCGGTAGGGACATGGGTACCAATGCGCTCGGTAGAGTAGCCGAATCCATAAATCATAAATCCACCCCGGTAAATATGTGGAGTATAAACCGCCATCATGCTTGCGAGGATGGTATCCGGCTCGCCTTTATGCTTGGAAAAGGCGTTCAATAGGTCAGCTTTGGTCTGGTATGCGTTCAGCATGTTTGCTCCCTTGTTCATATCCCTATTATACAAATACATATCGGTATTGTGTTGCGGTTTCTCAACTTTATTTTTCCCATGAATCCCGCACGATTTCCTCAAGCTGTTTCCGCTCCATTTGCATCAGGTAATGCTCGTCGGATTTGGTCGATTTCTGCCCCATGGCCTCCATCCGGAGCCGTTGGGAAAGGTGCGGGTGCCTGCGCTTCCAGGACCGCCGGAAATCATGGAAGTTGAACCCCTGGTTTCCCGAGGCGTCCAGGGCCCGGCGGACCCATCGGTCTACCATGGTCCGCTTGAGCGGGAACACCGGCCCCGTTTCCTTGTTCGCCACGGGGATAGACCGCAGGGCCTGGGCGGCGTCCCGGGTCAAGGGGAGCTCCCGCCAAACCTTCTTCCCCTTGCCTTGCTTCTCTACCTCGGTCTTGACCCATGGCAGGTCATTGCCGGCCGGATCCAGGGTTGTCCCTTCCCACCGCCAGGACAGGTATTCCCCCATCCGCAGGGCGTGCTCCCAGCCACAAGCAAAAAGAGCCGGGAGCCAGGCGGGATAACCGGGCTTTTGTGCCTCCTTGACCATGGCCTGGAAATCCCGGTAGTCCGGGGCCTGGGTGCGTTTAGATTCCGGTTGGGGCCAGTCCGCGCCCAAAAAGGGGTTGATCATGCGCAAGCGCTTTTTGCGCAGGTAATAGGTGATCGCAGCCTGGGCGGTGACTTTCCGGTTCCAGGCGGTTTTGGCATCCTGTTTTTTCTGGAGCCGGGCGCGGAGCTCGTCGATCAGGGTGTCCGGTGACCGGTCCAACTTCTCGAGAGTAAGCCGGTCACCCCATACCTCGAGTATGTCCGCCCGATGAGCTCGGATGTTCTTGATAGAGGCCCGGCCCGCCATCTTGACCAGGTAAAAATCAAGGACGGCGGCGACGGTTGCCCGGATCCCGGCCGGGTCGTCATGCTCCCGCCGGCGGACCTTGCCCTTTTGCTCGGCTTCGTGCTCGGCCGCCCGTTTCTCGGCACCCTTGCCGGAAAAGGACTTGGTGCGCTCCCGGCCGTTGGGAAGCTCCCACCGGGCCACGTAAACCGCCCCGCGCTTCTCCAGGGCCTGGATGCGCTTTTCCCCATCCTCCGGGGAGGTTTTACCCGCGGCCATGGCCTTGCGGACGGCGGCGATTTCCTTGACGGTGCGGTCGGCAGGTGACATTAAACTTTCCCCTCGTAGATCATCTGGACCAGCATTTCCACCCGGGCCGCGTTCAAGCGGATCCCGCCTGGACCCTTGCCGCCAACCAGATCGCCCAATTTGAGCCGGCGGTAAACGGTCTTGTCGGAGCAATTGAGCCGGGCCGCAGCCTCCTGGACGGTATAGAGCACCCGGCGGCTGGGCCTGGTGTCAATGCTTTGATTTTCCATTGCCTCACCTTTCAAGAATTTGGCCCCCTTGAACCAGGGCGGGGCCTTACCCGGTCCGCATGATCAAACGATGCGGATGCGATAGATACGGGGCAGGCACAACAATCAAACCCAGCCCCGCCTGGAGATAGCCCCCAGGTGCTACTCAACTGCCGCCGACCATGGCCGCCGCTTGTGGCGAACCCGGTGCCGGAATGAACCCGCCGAACCATTCCGCGAATAGCTGGCCCGCATGGTCAATCAGGAGCGCAAATTCATCCTGTCCCAGGTCATGGGTATCCTTGACGATCTTCACGTCGCGGTTACCGATCCGCTTTAGGTCGTAATGGCCTATGTTTTCCAAGATGATATGGTGACACTCTTCCTTGTCGACCATGCCGATTTCGTCCATGAAAAGCGCAACTACGCAAGACCACCAGTATCGATTCGTTTGGCTGCTCCGGTTCGCCACCAACTTTTTTGCAATGACAACCATGCGAGTCCCGTCCTTGCGGCAAAACGCCTTTGTGAACGCGGCACGGTCATCGGGCAAAAACTTGCCTTGCTTGACCGTGCCGGGGTATGCGTTCGCCGTGGCCATGGTTACGCCTCTGGCTCCATCAGGTCGTCAATGGAATCCATTCCCAGTTGCAGGGCGCGCTCATGGACGGCGCCTAAGCAATCTTCATTCTGTAGGCGCTCCTGGGAATGGTACTCGGTCACGCGTTGCGCCAGGCCCTTGAGGTCGCTTTTGGCGACGGCATCCAGCCAACGGGCGATCCCCTCCTGGCTGTCCAACTCGGCATTCACCGCCACCCGGGCTGAATGTTGCTCAAAGAGCATCCCAAAAGTTTCTTCGGGGTGCAGATACGTCCGCTGGCTCCAAATGGTTTCTGCGATCTTGCAATAGTCTTCAAACCCCTTACGCTTTACGGCCATGTCGGCGGAAGTCTTGGCGGTGGCTAGGGTCTTATTGAGCAAGGCCCGCAGCTTCCTCCATCCGGCTTGCATTTCGGGGCTGGCCTCGACCGGGGCGGCAAGGGCTGGCGCTTCGGAATGCGCGGGGCCTTGGTTGTCCACGGTGGGCGCGGTGTCGGCCTGTTGCATTTCCTCGGCGGTATACAGGCCTGAAAGCTCCTGTGGAAAAGCCTTGCGCAGGGCCAGGGCTTCCGCGCACTTCCCAAGCATCAATCCACCCATTTTTTTCCACATCGGGCTTTGGTCCTGGGCGTACTCGCTCCATTTGGCGACGGCGTAAACGGCATCCCGGAACCCGGCGCGGTATACACCCACCTTTGCGGCGGATGGGTTGCCGGGAATAAGCCAAACGTCGGTCCATTGTCCATCCGGTCCGCACCACATTACCGGGGTCTGGCCTTCGTACCGGCCGGACCTTTCAGCAATCAGGCGGTAGCCGTCAATGCTCGTTTGGATGGTCATTTTCCCGCCGCGCTTGATGGCGTAAATCTGGCGGTTCAAGGCATCCAAGCCCGTCCTCTGGCACTGGTAAAGGAACAATGCAAGCTCCCCATCCGTACAATCCCGGGCAATCTGTGACTTGATCAACCCTACCTGTTCGGTTGAGTACCGCAGGCCTTGGATCTGGATTCCGTTTTTCTGTTCGATGGCTGCAAGTTCGGTTGTCATTTTATTTCCCTTCAATTAAAAACATGATGTAAGTCACGGCGGCCAGGGTGATGATAAGGGCCTTCACGCGGCGGTCGCTTCCAGGTCGCGGAGTTGGCCGTACCAAAAAACCAACTCGGCTGCAATCGCGTCCATTTCCGCCCGGTGGTTCGCGGTCCTCGGGAATCGATAGTGATCCACTAGGTCGCTGATCGTCTGTTGGATCGCGCGCTTGGTCGCCTCAAATCCAGGGGCGATCATTCTTCCACCTCGGTTATAATCGCGATGTAATACTGGGTGCTCAGCCGTTCGGGGAAATCTTGCCCCTCCTTGAAATCCTCCCGGTACTGATACTTGCTGTACGCTTTGAGCATTGGGAGATCCGCGCCGGGCAAGCACCACTCGTCCGTTATGGACGGGCTACCGTATTGGCCGTATGGGTCGGTGCAAGACGAAAAGGATCGGAACTGTTCCATGAAGGCCTCACGGACCTTGTGCCCCTGTTGCTCGGTGATGGTCATCCATTTGACGTTGGCGGTCATCGGGGCATCCTTTCCAAATCCAGCCGGTGCTGGCGGTCCTCTTCCACGTCTCTGAGTAGCTCCTTGGCGTCCTCGTCCGTGATGCCAAGCCCTTCCAGACCCAATTTCGCCGATTCGATTTCCACGAAAGCGGCCAGGGAGCCATGGAGATCTGAGTAATCCACCATGGGCATTTCAAACCCGCCGACAACGAGGACCACGGTATTAGGTGTCACTTTGCCCATGTCCACGCTGTGGCTTTCAAAGCTCCACTCGATTTCTACATCGTAATCCACCACGATTTTCATCCCCATGGCGCGGGAGTCCCTGTACAGGTAATGGCAGTCGAGTTCGAAGGTGTGTTGTCCGTCCATGGTGATCAATGTTGCCTCGCAATCTGTTCCAGCATGGCTGCAATGTCGTTGTCTACGGGGTTCGGCCGGTCCCTGACAATGCGGTAGGCCAGGTACACCGTCGGCGCGGCGGCAGGCTTCATCCGCTCGGCGTCCATGGCCGCAAGGCGGGCGCGACGTTCGCGGGTCTGTTGCTTGTCCTTGAGGGTGAACCAGGCAAAGGCGGCAACAAACCCACCGACCAGGGACAGGGCCGCGTAACCGGCGATCATGGCGATGAGGTTCATTTCGTCACCTCAGGGGGCAGGGAGGCGAGAGCGGCTACTAGTAGCGCGATGGTGGCCTTGGATTCGATGCCGCGATCCTCGGCAATGTCCCGCAGGCGTCCAAGGGCTGTTTCGCAGGCGGTGGCTAGGGTGTAATGTGTGGCCGGGGCGTCCGCCAGGGCCTCCGCCCTAGTGACTGCCGCAGCCTGGGCCGCTAGGATGTTTCGGGCCAGATCCGCCATGTCCACGGCTTCCCCTTTTCTTGCGGGGGTCGGTGAAGTATCTTTAGTGTTCAACATTTGCCAATTCCTTTCTGGGGTGGCAGGTGTGGGCTCGGGAGTGTCAGCTTCCGGGCCTTTTTCGTTTGTGATTACGGTAACAGTCTGAAGTTTCTCAAGGTGGCCCCGGATATTGCCCGGGCGGTCACTTGCATACATTCAAAATTGGTGCTATACATTTCTCAAGCGGCCAGTATGGCGTTCTTGTAATGGGTCAAAGCATTAACGAAGGTGATCGAATGAGTCGGGCGAACGCTATGCAATTCCTGAAACTCGTCTTCGACTTGACGAAGCAGGACCAGCACTTCAGGCCGTACCTGAACGGTTACGAACTCGTTTTTTTTGCGGCCTTGGTCTTTGGGTTTCTTGGGCATTTTCTACATCTCTCTTTTGTGTGATACCGATGGGATAAAGATATCCCATATTGAGATTAAAATCAAGTCGGGAGTGAATATATTTTTCATCCATGTTAGTTAGTTACCATGAGTAGGGTTAGGGATTTCAGAAAGCATTTGCGATACACCCAAGCGCAAATGGGCGAATTATTGGGGATTCCGCAAAATACATACGCAAACTATGAATCCGGCTCCCGGAAGCTACCGGCCGAAGTGCAAAAAAAACTTGGCAATTTGGGATTAAACCTGAACTGGCTAGCGACCGGCTCCGGCTCGATGATGGTTGCGGGGGTGGTGAATGCGTCTGACCACGTGGAACGCGGCTACAGACTATCGCCCGAGGTTTTCGAGGCTATTCAAAACGCATCGCAGTTGATGGAAAACCTTATTCGGGGGGTTCCGTTGGATCTTCGGGCGGGAATCGATATACCCCAGATGGGGTTTTATCTGGCGCAGATGGTCGATCACCTTCTGGCCGGCGAACAGGAAAAGATCCTGGAAATGCAGGCGCATTTTTTATCCCAGATCCCCCGCCTCTCGAAACAAAGTCGAAACCCCGCCAAATAGCCTCCGCCTCGCGTGGCGTGGCTGGCCTGGGGATGGGTTCGCAAATGCTCGTCCATTCAACTGCGGCCAGCAAGGCGTCGATCTCTACTTCAGAATCGCTCATTTCCCACCTTTTGCACGTTTCGGCGTTTCCAATGTAATTCCACTTTTTGACAAAATTCTGACCCCGCTTACTTTCGCTTACTGTAGTTTTTGGGGCCTTTTGCCCCGCGTACCAAGCCGTACATAATACGCCACCGGTATCGCGCCGGTTACCCGACGAAATGGATAACCACCCTAATGATTAGGCAGACTGCCATGGCTGCCGCGAACAGGAAAAAGGCTAGGGCCGCCGGGTCCGGGCTGCCAGGGTCAAACTGGGGGATATCGTCGTTGTCTTTTTGCATAGAAGCCAATCTTATCCATATACTCCCAAGGGAATCAAGGGAAAGAAGGGAGTCTAGGCAATATTGGTTGTACCGGGAAGATAGGGAATTTGCAATACTTTGAGGGTGCCGCGAAAAGAATACGACAAATCGCCGAAAATCTATGCAGAGGTTGAACAGGAGCTAAAGGATATGCTGGAGGATATCCGCGCTTCTATGGGTTTTAAGCATGAGCGACAGACCTTGATTTTCCTCATTGAGGACTATCACAAAAAGCATAAAGTCTCCCCGTCCCCAATGCGGAAAAGGCCTTAGTACGCACAAAGTGTACGGGGAAATCTTTCGCACCTGAAAAATTCTTCAAGGTGCGAAAGGAAATGACTTAGCTTTCCCGCTCCCCATGAAAAGGAAACGGAAATGATGCGCATAACGTTTGCGGTTCTTTTATTGGTGGGCGCGGCTTCGGCTCAATATTGTTCGCTCATGGGGGCGATAATAATCGGCCAAGACAAGGACTATACGATTCTAGGCGTTGTGTCCTTCGACAAATACGATACGGCATCCATTATGAACCCATACGGTAATTACGGGTCCAAGTTCAGCGCCATGAGCATTTTTAACACGTTCGGAGATTTTGGAAGCCAATTCAGCGATCTTAGTCCAATGAATAAGTTTGCGCTTAAACCCCCCGCAATCGTTGCCGCCATCGGGGGAGAGGTTTATTTACTCGGGATGCTGAGTATCAATAAATACGTCCTTCCCCCGGCTGAGTTCTCCGGACCGACCCGAGTGATAGACCCGAACGAATTGGTAGGGTTTTTGAAATTTGGAAGCTGCTCTGTGACGGCGAACAAGTCGAGGCCGGTTAGGCTCTCCACTGGGAAGCTGCGAAATGGCATAGATGCGTTAGGGCGTCAGCCCCATAAATCCCCTCGGGAGGCTTTGATTTTCAGAAGGTGACCCCGCCCACATCCAGCCCGCGCCCCCATAGAAAGAAAAAGAATGCCAAGACCCAGCGAAGAAATTGAGATTGTCCAGGACCAGGATTTTCAATCCCAAAACGTCGGGATCACCTCCCGTATTTTCATCAACTGTACATTCAAGGATTGCAACCTTTTCCACTATGGAGGTGGGTTGTCTTTCCAGGGATGCCAATTCGACAATGTAAAATGGATCGCGGCCGGCCCCCTTGCACTTGCGCTTACCGGGAAGCCGGCTGCAACGATTGTTGATCAGATGAAAACGGAGTGGAACAAGGTGACCGCAAAGGTCACCGGTCCATCTGGCGTTGATGATCAGGGGAACATCAAAGCATAACCCCAACTTCCAGGGCCCCCTCAAACCTACAATTCCGAATTACCGCCCCATTGCCAGACACGGCGACCGATCCATCTGTAGCCGCCCTGTTCATTATGGGGCGGTTCAAAAGAGCGGCCCATACGAGATTGAAATAGCTTTTCATTGATTCTTCCTTGGTGTGTCGCCGCACACTTAGCGCGGCAATCGTTGTTTTTATCTTCCATTGCATGACAGATACCGTTATCATGTCCCCCGAAGAGGTGGCCGCCTTGTTACGTCGCCACCAGCCCGTGCGTTTTCAATTGCGCCTCCAGGAGCCTGATTTTATCATGCGCCTCCTGGAGCATTGTCTGGGCGGTGGCGTCGTAGGTAACCCCTGCTGTCCTGGCGGCCAGGGATGCCCCTAGGCCGGTTTGCTGGGCGGCTACCACTTGGGTTCCATTGACCCGGAGAACCCTGGTTGCAGCTAGGTTAAAATCATAATCAGAGGTTACGCCGGTTGTACCGGTGGGAATGCGTAGTACCGTGGTCCCGGCTGAGGTTTGCAACACAACGTTGTTAGCTGACCCATCCGCACCCCGAAATACAATACCATCGGCGGCGGTTCTAAGGATGGACCCGGCCACGGCAACACCAAAATCCGAAAACTCGATCCGCTTTTGGAAGGCGTGATTCTGCGTCCATTCGGGGATGATGCCTTGATTCAGGGCGGGCGCAGCATCACTCCGCATCATGGTAAGGGCGGTGCCGTTGGTAGCGGTTAACCCAATGGTTGCGGTAGGGTTCGCGCCGCCGCTGGCGGGGGAGCCGGTAGACCCGCCACCGTGTTCATCATACATCCCAAGGCGCACGGCAGGGCGGCCGACAAAGATATTTCCGCCTGCTGGGATGATGGTTATCGTTAATCCGGTAGCGGATGCGCCCATCTGGATGTAGAGCACGTTCTGTTTCCAGGCGGTGGTGGTAGCAGTGAGGATATAGGAGCGGGTGGTCACGCCGTCACTTATCGTCGCCTCTGGGTTGGCTGCGCCGTCCGCGAGGATGGGGATCGTCACGGTGATAAACTGGCTGCGCACGTTGAAATTAGACGTGCTGGTAATGGAAAAGACCGTTCGGCTTATTGCGGCTGCACCCACCCCGGCTACCCGCCAGACGCTATCGTTCAAATATTGAATAGCGTTTAGGGTGATGGTTGCCCCGCCGCTGGCCGTCCAGTTTGTCAGGTCTTGCCCGTCCATATCGTGGCTGTCGGATAGGATTTCGGGGGCGTTCGGGAAGCGGTTATGCCTCCACACCATCCGCTTGGTGGATTCGGTTGTCGGTGTGCCATGGGTGAAAAGGAACGTTTCCGTAAGGTCGCGGAAGGTGTTGTTTTCAACGATTAACTGCCTGGTGCGCGCGCCCGCGTCGTAAATCCCCGTCGAACCGGAATAGAAATCATTATCGCGGATGGCGAGATTATAAATCTCAACCCCAGTATCAAGGCGGACGCCCACCGAAGATCCGTGGATAAAATTCCCTTCGATTTTGGCCGCATCACAGGTTGCGGAAAAGCGCACGTCATACACGGACCCGCCGTTATTGCCTTCAAAATAACAGCCGATTATGTTAACGTTTAGACTGCTGCCAGCGATAAGAATGGCACCTACTGTGCAGGATTCAATCGCGGAATTAAGGACGGTCAGCACGTCGCAGCCATTGACGTATACGCCCACCTCGTATATTGAGAAGCGGCAGGTGTCTATTTTAACGGTGGTCGATGTGCTTTCACAATAAAACCCACCCCCTCCCGCGCTTGCGTGGACGGTTGAGACGCCCCATTGGCCTAGAGCCGTTCCGGTCAATCTCCCATGTCCAATACATTTGGACATTTCCGTTACAAATGTGGTTGTAAAAAGGACGGAATAGACCCTAGATACGTTTATAAAATGGACTTCCTCCATGTGAAATTCCGGAGTCCATATAGCCCGAACCGCGTAATCACATATCCCGTAACTTGCGCTTGAAATAAAGGTGAGGCGCTTTAAAAAAACCTCTCGCTGTGTGGCCCGCTGTGTCACGGAATATTGGGATGTTGCGTCGGGAACGGTAGTCCAGGGGACCGAAACGGTTACAACCCGAGTCGCCACAACCGAAGCGATAGGACTCCGAATTTGGCCCGCCCCCGTCCCTGCGGTTATCTCTATGGAAGAATTCACATAATAATTTTCAAAGGTGTCGAACGCATTCAATCCATTAAGGGTGATGGTATTGGCGGTCCCAGCTACGGCGGTCCCAGTGTGGGTATACCCGGAATCATTATTGAATAAAAACATTGACCCGAGGACCGCATTGGGAATAATCCGTACACCCCTCGGTGTTTCGCCTTCGATGCTGATCATTCCCTTATTTGATAAATCAATTGTTGCGGTCAATGGGTAATCACCATCATGTAGGAAAAGCGTATCGCCAGTCGCCAGGGCCGCGCAGGCATAGGGTAAGCTGGAAAACCATTTCGCAAGCCACCGACCGTCTTTAATAAAAAATGGGGGCGTGGAGATGGGGAAATCAAATATGTGGTAGGGTCCGGCGTTTATGGTTTTAAACTGTACTTCTGCGCTGGTGCTGGTCCAGTAAAGGATGGCCCCAGGGTCAAATATCACGTCATGGTTAAACGTGACGCTGGCGCTAATAAAGTACGTCCCCTTAGGGAAATAGACGGCTGCGCCTGCGGCCTCTGCGGCGACTCCGGCGTTAATGATCGCGGTGCGGTCATTTGTGGACCCGTTCCCAACGGCCCCAAACCAAGGGGCGGGGATTTGCCGGATGGAAACATTTCCAAAAACAACCGACACGGCTCCGCCGAATACCTGGAATAGTCCCGCCTCAAAAGATCCGTTGAGGGTCAGGGTGAACGCCCCGTCAATGGTTCCGCCCTTGAGAACCACCAGGGAGATAGTGGAGGGGATGGTCAGGTTGGCGGTCAGGATCTGGGCGTCGGTCACGTACAGGGTCGCGGTATTGGCCCCTAAGTAGGTAACCGCCGCTTGCAGGGTTCCGAAGGACCGTACATCGTAGATTTTCCCCCTCCCAAGGATAGCCGGGGGTATGAGCTTGGCGACCTTATCCGCCACTGCGGAAATTTGGTCGTCATGCCCCTCGATTCCTTTGGCCATTGGCTCCAATACATTGGCGAGATCGTCAAAGTTGCGAGTCGTCACTATCTCCGGACTGGACCCAGCCCGGACAATGTTGGCAAGGAATCGGGGGAGCTTCACGTTAGGCTATCCCGTCTGCGCTGCTATTTTCCCAGCGGTTGGTGTCCCAGCCCTTGATCCGCTGCGGGGCCTTCTTGGGAACGCGGTTCCCTGCGCGTCCGTCGGGCTTCTTGGCGGGTTTGGATTTCTTGGCGGCTTTCTTTTTCATCGTTTACCTCTGGGTGTATTGGGGTTCTTCATCAAGACCGGCCGCTTCTTTCATGCGGAAGGGGATCACATTGGCGGACGCTTCGATATTCAGCTCGCGGGCAATTTGAGCAGCCAAGGCTGCCCGGGTCGTCTTGCTGCTAGTCTTGGTCATGGCCTGACCCAGACGGGCGGCCTTGGGCCATCGTTGGTTGATTATCTTGTTGATGACCTTGTAAGCGGCCACGGCCCCGGCAGGGGATTGCGCGTACAGGGTACCTGCTTGGATGACCCTGCCCGCCGTCGCGCCCGTTGCGGCACCAACCGCCGCACCCATGCCATTCCCAACCAGGAAGCCAGCAGGACCACCAACCAGGAAGCCGAAGACTTCGCCCATGTGAGCGCCAAGGCCGGAGCGGCCGGTGCTGGATTGGGGGATATGGGACAGCTTGCCGGACGCGTCCATTCCTAATTGAGTAGCTTCGTAAATCTTTTGTGCCTGCTCGGTGTAGGACGTGCCGTTCATTTTGTCCAGCATCTTCAGTTCATTCATGGCGCGCTTGTTGATGTCCTTTTCGTTCCCGATGTTTTTGACACGGGTTTCAGCGGTGATCTTGTCCGGTGTCCCGCCGTAGGAAAAGGACTTTCCAGCCTTGTCCGGGGTGTTGATTTCGGACTTGGCCAACTGAGAGTAAAACCCATCGCTCCGGTCGGCGGCGGATCCGATTTTAGCGGGCATGGGGATTTTGGACGCCGTAACGACGCCCGGCTTTTCGATGGTTTCCAGTCCCATGGCTATCGCGTCATCGACTCGTTTTATGTCCTCCGGGGATAACCAGGCTTGCTTGGATTCGTGGAACTTGGGGGACTTCCATCGCTTGGAAAGCTTGTCCACGTTCACTGACCCGTTTTCCAGGGAGGTCAAAAGGATGTCATCGATAAAGGCCTGCCTCATCTTTGGGACCACCCCGGCGATTGCAGGATTTGCCTCGGCGGCCTGAATAAACGCTCTCGCCTTTTGCGGCCCCATGGAAGCCACTTTGCCTATCACCTCGGCGGAATTACGAGTACGGCCTGCGGAGCCCGCCAGGTCGCCCAAAATGGTCTTAGCGGTTGCATACTGCGCATCCTTCGCCCGGTTCAGGGAAAGGATGGTCCCCGCTTCTTTCGGGGCGGCCTTGGCGACGGATTGGGCCAGGGTCCGATCAATGGCTTTTTCAGCTTTGCCGAAGGCAAGATCATCTGTGGTCATGTCGAGCGGGTTCCCCTCAAACCTGTCACCGGACCGGATCCGGCGAAGCTCGGCCCGAATATTCATCAAATCGTCGATATTGTGCCCGCTCTGTTCCGAGAGCCCGATCAGGTGGCGGATACCATTGGTTGCCCCCTGGGAAATCTTCCGCATTCCTTGCTTGGGACTGAGGGCTTTAAACTCCCCGAGAACGCCAGCCAGTTCTTGCGTCAAGAGTTTCTTTTTTTGGAACGTACCGTCCTCGGTTCGTTTGACAACGGTCGCGACCGGCTTTTCCCTGACCGGTCCAAGGGATGCGCGGTCGCCGTTTACCCAAGCCTCCTGCATCGGCTTTTTGGCGGCTCCGACCGAGGAAAGCAAATCCTCGCCTACCGCTCCCGGCTGGATTTCCGCCAGCGACCCGGCATCCTCCCCGGTAATGCCCCTGCGGGCGTCCAAGAGACCCCTTTCCACTTGCCCCGACTGGGCGGCTCTTGAGGCTTCCGCAAGGCGTTGGCGCTGCTCGTTGACTCTTGTGGCCGCGTCCTGCGCCTGGGCGTTAACCTGCTGGTTCTCCAGGGTCAACCCGTCGTTGATGGATTGGACTTGCTGGTCTTGGGTAATCCTGGAATTAGACGCCAAATCCTCTCTGTATCGGTTGATCTTCTGTGCATCTTCGGCCACTTGCTGCCCCAGGTCGCTGGCGTCAATCTTTGCACCAAGGCGGATCTCGGCCATCCCCTGCGGGGTTGCGGCCTTTTCTAGTAGGGACGGGTTGATTTGGGACAGTTCGGAAACGGACTTCTTAATTCCCGCCCCGACTGATCCGGTCATTTTGGGGATATAGGAAAGGGTTTTAGCTAGGATTCCCGCATAGGAAAGGGGGTCATCCGCCATCCGATAACCGGCTTCAATGGCACCCGCCCAACCCGGATGCCTGGTACCGATTCTACCAGGGGTAAAAAACCCACCCCCGGCAGGGCTCTCGCCTGCGCTGGCCTTATATGCTGCCACGGCAGCGTCCGTTTGGTTCTTGAGGGCGTGAGCCCCCGGATCGGACATTTTCTGATCGGTGAACGCTGCGGCCGCTCCCCGCTGGAAGGTGCCCATTACATCCCCAACCCCAGCCAGCCCCACGGCCCCGAAGTCCTTGAGACTTTGACCAATGGACCCTGCGGGCTTGGAGAAGCGATTCTGGTACTCTTGGAGCGCCCCGGGGAAGATGTTGGACTTGTCGCCTTCGGGCGGTTGGCTCTCGGACATCCGGAGATCTCCCACCCCTCCAGCCTGGCCACTGGAAGCGGGCGCGGGCTCTACCAATTCATCCAATTCCCAGGGTTCTTTGCCTTGGGCGGGGGAAACGATTTCGTCATCCTGCCAGCCCATTTACTTTTTCCTCCGGACGTTCCCTTTGGGGTCGGTATACTCAGCCCCGGAAGGAAGGGTGGCGTACTCCGCATAGGTGGGTCGCTTTCCATCCGCAAGACCCAAATCGGTAACCGCTCGGGATTCATTCAACCCGTAACTCCTGGCTTGCTTCTTGGTTTCGCCTTCGGTCTTTTTAGCCTGTTGCGCCTGCTGGGCATACAGGGACTTTGAGCGCGCCAGGAAATCGGCGCGTTGGTCGGGGGAAAGGCGCTCGCCGTTTACCAATTTGCTGGCGGCGGCCTGGATCCGGTCACCATAAGAGCCCGAAGCGGCGGCGGTGGCAAATTCGCCCTCTCGAACCGTGGAGCTGGGATCAAGCATCTTCATGTAATTGAAAATCAGGGACAGGTCCCCGGCCGGGCTTGGGTCCTTGGCGGAAACCTGGATACGCCCGTAGGCGTCCCGCACTTCCCGAAAATCTTTGGTTTGACCCAGGAACTTGTCCTGTAGTTTCTGCTCTTGGTCGAATTGCTTGTTTGATTGAGCTATTTCCCGATTCGCGGCACTATCCGCGGCCTTCCCCGACAGAATCCCGAGCATGGATTTTTGATACTCGGTCAACGGCTTTCCTGTGGCGGCGGCCGATTGGGCTTGAATCAGTGCCAGCCGGTCCTCCAGGCTCAAGCCCGTGGGCGGCTTCATGGTGTCCGAATATTCCTTACCCGACAAGTCTCCGGACTTCAAGAGCATCCGGTTGGCTTCTTCGGGGTCATAGGGCATCACTTCATCCGGCCCGACCACCCCGCCCACGGATTTACCCGGAACGGTTTTCCCTGTGGCCAGTTCGGCGCGGATCCTCTTGGATTCCGCCTGTTGGGTTTCTTGCTCCGCGGCGGTCTTGGCCTCCCGCTCGGCCTTGATCCGCAACATTTCGGCGGCGGCCTTCTTTTGGGCCGCATCCTCCATCAGGGCGCGTAGGCGGTTCTGCTCGTTGGCGAAATCGCCTACCGCCTGCCCGCCCTGCTGTAAGGCGTTTCCAAGAATCTGCCAACCATTGTGGGCCTGGGGGCGCTGGGGGTAGTTCATAGGCCCAACCGTTTCGCGTAGTCGGCGTATTGCGCCCCGCTACCCTGGGTCACGTCTTGGGCATACCGTCCAGCGGTAAGGCTATTTTGCAAACCCTGTTGCTGCTGTTGTTGCGCTTGCATCTGGGCCATGCGCTCCTGCTCTTCTTTCCACGCTTGGATTGCCCGCTGGTAATCCTGGTCCGCTTTCTGGGACTGGATGTAGGAGCCATAGGCGCTTGACGCGCCCCCGGCCACGGATCCGATGAGTGCGCCGTAAGGGCCAAAGGTGGCCCCCGCCCCGGCTCCGGTTCCTGCGCCTGCTGCTGTGTTCGCGAGTAGATTGGCCATTAGTCTGCGTCCTTCGGTTCCTGGTCCACAATCTTTCCGCCCGGGAGTACGTAGACGCGCTTGCCGCCCCGCTCCAGGATGGTGTAATCGGTGTGCTTGTCATCGCCCCAGAGGTTTCCCTCATTGATGAAGCGCGACCCGCCGACGACGGTGTAAACCGTGCCGGCGAGGTTGATTTGTTGACCCGCCAGAGCGCCCACGTTTGAGCCTCGGGGGAGGCTTGCGGCGGTGTAGGTATTGGCCAGCCCCTGGGAAACCGCATAGGCTTTTTCCTCGGCGGTGAGGGCTTGTCCGGAGCTGATCTTCGTCGTGACCGTTTGGTCCAGGGCCGCGTTTTTGACGGGGGCCATGGTGACGTTCCGCTCCTCGGTGCGCTCCAATAGCGCCATCTGGCGAATCTCTTCATCTGTCTTGCCAGGATAAAGCGCCTTGAGTTCGTCGACCTTCGCCTGGACGGATAGTTGACCCGGCGACGAACCCCGGTACTCTTCCTTGATGGACCCATCGGGATTCATCACCTTCGCCAAGGCCGTCACCGTGGTCAAGGACCCATCCGCCAACCCGGCGAGGATTACGTTTTTCGCGGGGCCTTCGGGAAGGCTGTTTAGAAGGTTCCGCTTTTCCGCTTCCGATCCACTCTTCGTAACTACGGCGTTTTCTATCGCAAGCTGCGACTGTTGTTGGGTGTTTAGGGTGCTCCATTGGGCATTCGTGACGGCCTGCTGGGCGTCTGCCGCCGCGTCCCGGGTTGAGGTGCGGGCCTTGGTGTCGGCAACGTCAGTCCGGGTATCCGCATACGATTGATCGTATCGCTTGTCTCCCAGCGCATCCCGGCCATGGCTGTAGACCAATGCTTTGGCAGCTAAACCCCGGTCGGTCGCCTTTTCGCTCTGGGCATATTCCTTGTAGTCCTGACCTTGCGCATCCGCGAGGTTTTCCCGATTCTTGTTATGCTGCCCGGCTTCCAGGTCACGGGCGCGGCCCATGTTATCTTCGGTCCGTTGGCGCAAATAGGCGTTGACGCCGTTCTGCCCCGCCTGGTTGGCGGCGTTTACTCCTGCGTTGCTGGTGGACCGCATCCGGTCGGCCTGGGCGGTCCCGGCTCCGAAACCGCTCTGACCTATGGCCTCTTCGGATTGGATCCTTGCAAGGTATGCCCGGCGGCTGGCGGCGGTGTCCTCGGTGTTCTGCGCGTTTACGCTGGAGGCGTCGGGGGTCTTGAGCCCATTTAGGGTTCGCTCGGCGTACAATCGCCCGGCCTCGGTGATGTATCCTGGATCCTGTCCCAGGGTTTCGCTCTTGGCGTCGATGTAGGACTTTACATTGCCGCCGCTGATACTGCTAATCGGGGGGTTCTGGGCCGGGGCGGGAGGGGGCGCATCCGCCACCATGCCCGGGGTCGGGTTCGGGCGGATGGAAATATTATCCATCTCCGAAGGCGCGGGATTGCTCCGCATGGTGATGGTTTGTTTGGGCTCTTCCACGACTCCAGCGGTGGGATTCTCCCGCATGGTCATGGTGGGCGCGGTTGCGCTCTGCACGGCACCCCCGAGGGTGTCGGCGTAGCTATTGATCTTTTTGGTCAATTGGTTTGTTACGCTGATCATTTGTTTTTGAACCAGTTTTGGAAGCTGGAAAAGACCGTGACGACTGCCGCCGTGACCACGCCATTCGGGAATAAGCCCGGCCAAGTCTTATCGACCACGATTTCAATGATGACGCCCACGGTGCCAAAGCCCCCGATAACGGCGGTTTTATGTGCGGTAATGGCTGGATTATAGTGCGTCATTTGAAATTCCTTTGTTCTAGGAGTTGCTTGATCTCGTTGAGCTTCACGTCCATGTTGCGAACCGTTTCACGGAGGACCGCGAAATCGGAATATTGCTTCTCAACCATCAGGAGCCGGGCTTTCATTTCGGTTCGCTCCACGATCCCCGTGGATACCTTTTGCTCCAGCGCCCCATACTCGGCTGCGCCCTTGATGGCATTCAACACCAAACCAATCCCAATGGTTATGATAGTGAGCCAGATCCCAAGGTCTTTCCGGGTGGCGCGTGGTTCGGTTTCTGGTTCGTGCGACACGGTTCTCCTACTGGGCCCAAGTCGGGTCGGTGTTGGTGGTGGGGAAGACTTGGAACGGGTCGAACGCGCCCCAGGCCATGCCGTTCTGGTCCAGGGTGGCGTGGAGTTCTTTTCCCCGCACGGTTGCGGGTGCGGCAATCTGGTAATTGAAGTGCAGGAAGTTCCCAACCATAGGGCACCATTTGAATGTCCCCACGGTTTTCGGCTCCACGTAAAGCCGGTATTCCGTGTCCCCAAGGGCTGCATCTGACCCGATGATATTGGCGGGTGGCCTCGCGAAATAGATGGTCGTAGGCGTTGCGGGTGTGGGCCAGTTAAGGGTGTTCACATAGGGCAGGGTGTTGATTTGTCCGGATTCGTAATAGGCGATCAGGCTCAAGTATTCCAATTCCAGGATATCGCGGCCCTGGTTGCTTTGAAAGCAATGGGTCGTTTCCACCAAGGAAAAGGATTGGGCTAGGTCGGTACCGGTGTGGATGTCTGTATTGAGGTCATTGATCTCGATTTCAACCAGGTGGGTCGAGCCAGCCACTGCGGCGGCCCGGGTTCCCTGGGCGAAGGTAAAGGCGCGGTTCGGTGCGTTGTTCACTTGTGGGAAGTATTGCGTCCATCCCCGCCCCTCTTTGACATGGAGAACAAGGGTTCCCGTCCCATTGTTGGAGCCGTCCCAAATAAGGATTTTCCCGTTGATGTAAATGAAGGAAACGCGAGTTGGATCGTAGGCTGCGGTCAGCGTCCGGACGGGGAGGGATATTTCCGCCCCATTCAGGGTATTGGTCCAGCGCATATCATACCCGAAAACGCGAAAATCCTTGTTGTCGTTTACAATGGCGGCGATGCCTATGGTAGGGATAAAGGCCGCCATGTTCTTGTAGGCGATGCCGATTTTATCGTCCAAGGTCTGGAAGGGGATATCCACATTTCCGGAGGGAAGGCGACCTGTCTTTGCTTCCTTGATGCCGATGACGTCTTTTTCAAAGGCGAAAAGCTTGATCATGTTCTGGCCATCTCGGCCCGTGTCCACGAAGTTCAAGGGGCTGTACTGGAAGGCGTATTTCGTCCCCGCGTAGTTGGAATACCAGAGGTTGCTTTTGCTGGCATCGTCAAGGGCGGCGTCCTGGACCCCGGAAAAGAAAATCCGATTGGCGCAAAAGCATCCCGTTGTACAGGCTGGAATCGGAAGAAGCTCGATCCGGTCGATGCCGACCATATTGAACAGCTTGGTGTCGGCGTTGTTGTCTGTTATTCTTGGGGTACCCGCAGCTTTTCCGGCAGTCACACCCGCATTCCCAACGGGGAGGGGTGACCCAGTGGCGATAGCGGCCTGTACCCCGTTTATTTCGGCCCGCGTGATAAGCGCGACTTCGTATAGCTCATCCGCGTGTCCTTGGGCGTCGATGGGATTTAAAATATCCGTGTTGTCGGCGTTTAGGTTCTTCGTCCTCCATAGCCGGATATGCGTCCAGAGAGGATCGTTATCCAATTCATCGACCTTTATATCGAGGATAACGGCAGACTTTAAAGACATGGTTCCGGTGTCGGTCATGACGCGGGTTTGCATGAAACGATTGGGCGTTGAAGCCATCAAGTCAATTCCGGCAACCTGATACACTTTTTCTACGCCGTAGATATAGCGCCCCGACATGGTGCCGGTTCCGGTTGGGCTGCAAAAGGTGAACCAGGATTTCCCAAACCCCATGGGGTAGGCGACAAAGACGGCTCCCGTCCACCGAATGACGTAATTCGCAGATGGGTGGAGGACGTAGAGTTTATCCCCGGAGATAAAGAGTTCCGTCTGCTCAACACTTCCCAGGGTAAACGCCCCGCCGGTCGCCAAGGCAATCGCAACCGGGTTCCCCGTGGCAATCAGGGCCTGGGCGTACATGGCGCTACCTTCTTGGGTAATGAGGTATTCTTCAGCTCCCACGTCCCAGGTAATCGCGTTGTAAATGGACCCGGCGGATCTTTTGGTTGGAAGGGACGCCTTCATTAAAAACTGAGTACCTCGGCGGCTCTTGATGTAGTCGCCTTCTTTGGTGGCGTAGATATCGCAGTCCTTCAAAAGCCGAGATTCGCCAGGCACCAGGGATGTGTGTTTCCCGGACGTATTCATCCCGAGGTACTTGGTCACCGGGAGCACCGTCTGGATCGTCTGCTCCTGGCGCTTTCTGGTTCGCTGGGCCATCAGATGATCAATCCTGCGGATTGTCCAGGGTTGAGCGTCCCGTTGCGCTTATTGCCCATGGGCGTGTATTGATTCGCCAAGGTATCCCACCAGGGTTTGTACAAGGCTCGGATGACCTGCGGGTCCACATCCTCCCCGTTTAGGGAAAGCTGCGCCAGCTTGATGGTCACGTTGACCATGTTTAGGTGGTAGGCGGCCGGTAGGATGAGGGTGGCGGCTGTTGTGGTGTCGGCAATGGTTGGCGGGTTGCGCCAGTACACCCATCGATAAACCGCTCCCGCGCTAGGGAGGGCGGGCGAGTCGATAAAGGTAAACGTCGCGTCCACGTCGGTTTTCCGTCCCGGCTTTAACAGTTGCTTGGGGTCGAAGGTCCGGGGGGCGAAATCAAAGTCATTCATAGGAAACTGGGTGGTCGTGTCCGAACCGAAGATCCGCACATCGGTTTCGGCGGTCACGCCCCAAAGCTTCCGAACGGGAATGGTTGTCGGGTAGGTATAAGGGCCGAGGTATCCCGTTTGGGATGCGGAGGCGATGAGGGTTCCCGCGCCCGTGCCGGTGGTGATGGTCACGGCTGCGCCGTCCGTCCAGGTGTCGGTGGTCGATATGACCCAGATCCGAGTGGTGTTGTCGTAGGATACCAGGGTTCCGGTTTTGGCTCCGGAAACAACGGTCTTGCCGATATCCCCGACGATGGCGGAGGTGTATCCGGTGGACTGGAATGTGAGGTTATATCTCGGGGTCAGGGTCGCGGACCAGTAGAGAAATTGCTGCGCGTCGTAGTCGAAGGCGTACCGCTGGGCGGCATCAAGCAATACGATAATATTGGCAGGATGGAGCTTAAATCTTAAAGCCCTGTTGACCATCGCGGACATATCGGCAAGCAGCATTGTTATCCTTTCAGCAAAAGAAAGCCCGCCCCCGTTTAGAGGGGCGGGCCAACAATCAGGCCAGGCGGCCTTCGACGCAAGCCACAACGGCCAGGGCACCGCTCGCAGCCAGGGCCGCGTCCGAGAGTCCGCGTACATACACGCTGATCCCGGTCGTGGTCACAATGGCGTTCGCGATGGAACTCGCCCGAGGGGCATTCACGCCCACCACAACCGGCGAACCGGTCGCGAAGGCGCGGGGAAACGCGGTGTAATCGGACACCACGATGTTGAGGGTTGAAGCCATGGTAAGATCCATGGACACGATGGCGCGGACGACTTCCGAGTCTTTGCCCTCGATGCTGTATGTGTAGGTAGTTGCCATGATATTATCCTTTCTTATCCGACCGTGATGGCGGAGGTGGCGGTGAGACCGATAAACGATGATTCGTTCACGCGGCCGGTGGTCGGGGCAACGGTGGCATCCAGATCCATGCGCTGGGTGCCACGTTTGCGGTGACCACAGATCGACTTTACGAATTCATAGTCCCGGCTCTTGCGAACCAGGTCCATCTCCATCACGTCCGCAAGGCCGATGGCGCCGCGACCCATGACCATGAACACTTCACGAGTTCCGGTATTGGCTGCGGTAACCAGGCGGACGCGGTTGTCTGCAAGGGGGGTCTGGTACTGGAATGCGCCAGCCGTGGAGCTGGTCACGTTGTACAAGGGGGAACGCTGATCGGTGATGACCATCATGCCCTTGTAAACGCCGACGAAGCCGTTGAACAGGCGGTCCATGCCCGTTTCCGTGTACTTCATCAGGTCGCGCCATCCGACCGAGGTCGTGGTGTCCGTGGTCCAGTCGAACCACTGGGCGTCAGAAATCTTGAGGACATAGTTCACCTCACTCTTTCCGCCGACACCACCCATGGGGACGATGGTGCGGGTCGCGAGTAGGTGCGCCTGATCGGCCGTCTTGGTCGTGAACACGTCGCCCACGGCGATACCCGAGGCTACGGCGGTGGCCAGATTGGTGTTAGCCGTGGCGTAGGTGGTGGACCAGGTGTTCTTGGTCAAGCCGGTTGCGGCCGCGTACCGGTAGGTATTCGGGTGCAAAACCTTGGTCTGAGGAGCGTTGATGGCGCTGCCATACTCCGAGGACTGCCACGAGGCGGCATCCTGGAGGAAGAAGTCACAACCGTCGATCATGGCGGACTGATGGTCGTAATCCGTCTGTTCGACGAAATCGTTTCCGATCATGTCAACCGTGGCCTGGGCAATGCCGTAGAATTCGGACATATCACCCGATACGCTCATGTCCGGGAGGGACTTGGGCACGCGCTGGTTCGTGAAGTACAGAGACACGATCTTCGTGGTCGGCTTGGATTCCTTGCCTTCCGCGCTGTTTGCTCCGCCGATGACCGCCGCGCCCGTCTTCCGGATGGCGAGCATTGTCACCGCGTACTGGCCCATTTTCAGTTCGTCCGTGATCTTGTGGACCACTTCCTTGGGAACCGAAATGTTCCCGGACTTGGGAACGGTCTGGGAGTACTCGTACCTGTTGGACAATTGGTCCCAGGTGGAAGAGTTCATCTTCTGCTTGATGGTTTTGCGGATCCAGGACTGAACCCGGCCCGCTTCGACTACGTTTACATAAGCCATTGTATGGCCCTTTCTAAATGACCTGCGTTACTTGAAACCAAAGATGGACCACGCCTTCCGCGGAACCTTGTTCTGCAAGAGGTCGCCCTCTTTGTCGTACCAGGATTCCGGGTGGGTCGTGTGGTCGCTCTTCCATTTTTCAAGGTCGGCGGCGGTCACAGGTTGATATGTGGCTTCGCCACGTCCGCCGGTTACTCCGGACAAAGACGGGTTTGGCTTCTGCGAGTACGCTTCTTTGCGGCCTCGCTCGATTGCTTGTGCTTCGATGCGGTCGGAATCTCTGCCACGTTTGATATCGTAGGCGGCACGTAGAGAGCACTTCTCCGTAGCGGCGATGTCAAACAAATCCGTGAATACGTCCAGACGTGAATCTGATTTCCCATCGAGCACCGCTTGCGCGGCTTCGCGGAATCCCGGTATGGTCTTGAGTTCGGGAATCTTCCCGGCGATCAGCGCCATTTCGTCCACGACGGAACTAATGGACTGCTTCTTAACCGTATCCTGGATGTGCCGGTCTCTCTCCTGCTCAATCGTACCGAACTTGGCTTCCAGCGCTTTGATCTTTGCTTCCTGCCGCTGAAACGCGGCCTCTGCGATATCTGCGCTTTCGGCATCGATAAACTTGGCTGGGTCGATGTATCGGTCACCTTGGGCGGCCTCGGCGGGCTTCTGGGCTTGTCCTCCGAACTTGACGCCAAATGTCTTCTCCGCGAACGCGATGGCCGCGGGGTCATTCATGGCGAGAGCGGACCATAGCTCCCTACCGCTGCGGACCAGATCGTCCTTTTCCTTGGTGACTCGGGCGACTGCTTGCGCGTCTTTCCCACCCACTAGGCGTTTTAGATCCTTGATCTTCGCGGCGGCGTCTTTCAGACTCTTAGCGCCAACTTCCTTAAGAATGGCCTTGGCTTCGGGGTCGGAGTCGTCCTCTTCGGATTCTTCCACTTCCTCGGGCTCTGGCTTTTCCTCTTTTTCGGGTTCGACCTTGGGCTTTGGGGCGGGTGCCTCGTCCTCCTCGGCTTCTTCCTTCTCAGGCTTGGCGGCCTTGGTCTTGGTCTTCGGTTCGTCGTAGTGCTTATCCAGCACGTCGAGTTCCGAGTCGTTGAACTTCACGTTGGGGTCTTCTTTTTGCCGTTTCAGCAAATCCTTTAGGCTCGGGGATCCGGCGGGTTCCGCTTGGGTCGTCGTGGCTTCGGGTGCTTGCGAATCGGTTTCCGTGGATTGGGTATCAAGTACCGTCCCGGTGTCAATTGTGGCTGTGTCTTCCATCTTATACCGCCCTGGTTGGGTTGGGTGTCATCGCCGGTTGGGGGCGCATATAGGCTCCGCCGGTGAAGGTCTTAAAAAGCCTCATGTCGCCCTCCAGGGGCGGCTCATGGCGCGCTGGATGTAGGCGGACGCATCTGGGGCTTTGAGTGGCTTCGGAGTCTCCGGGGCTCGCTTGGGAGTGGGCGAGGGTTTGGGTTTGGGTTTGGGGGCAGGCGCTGGCTTGGGGCGCATCTGCGCCTCCCGCTCACGCTGCCGCTGATCCCAGGATTTGAACGCGCGGCGGGCCTTCCCGCCTCCCGACGATGGGTTCACGGTGGCTTCGGATGCTGCAACGTCCACGATGTAGATATCCGACCGCTTGGCGTTTCGGATCTGATAGGTCGCCGGGCTGGGTGACGGATTCGGGTTAGGGTTTCCCCCCGCTCCATTGGAATACCAGCCGCCCCATAGAATGCGATTGATTGTATTGTTCCAGGTCCCCGCGCCAATCAAATCAAGGTTGGTATAATTGGCGATTAGCGTCCCATCGAGCCAGCACTGGAAAGTCCCGTCAGCCACGCCCTGGGCGGAGTTCAAATAGTAGCGGTACTGGAACGTGTACCATTGTTGGCGGACAAATGTTTTGTTGACGACACCCCAGGTTGATCCAGAGTTGCGGGAAAAGGTGATCTGATAACTCTCGGTCGTGCCCGCCTGCTGGGCTGAGGTACCGGCAGAAGTGATCTGCGCGATGAAGTCCCAGTAGTTGACGCCCCCGCCGACGTTGAAGGCGCGAACCCTCATGATCTTTTGGCCTTGACCAAAATCGAAGGCCGTCCCGAACTTCATATCCATCTTGATGTAGACTTCGCGGGCATAGCTTACGGTCTCAGTCAGGCCGTAATAGCTTTCCCCATCGGAGCCAATGGAGCATTCTAAGAGGTTCGCTTGAACGATGGAGTTTGACCCTGGAGCGATTACATGAGAAGCCAAAGCCGCGGATGTAAAGTCGATGGTTTCGGTCATATCATGGCCAGGATAAGGTTCATAGCTTCCTCGTCGTCTTGGTGTCTGCTGTTGGCGTATGCCTTGACAGTCTGCGGCGAGAGCCGCTTATAGGGCTTTGCTTCGCGTCCCAAGGCTTCTTGAAGCGCCGGGGGCAGGTCGCCGTACTTGGCCTTGTTCTTCGCTTCCTGGTCGAGACGGATAGCCTCCAGGCGTTCGCGTTCACGCTGGTCCCAAGACTTGGCTTTGCGCTTCCCGCCACCACCACCCTGGACAATGGCCGCGACCTCCACACTTGAAAGGGTGGTATTCTGCAAAGTCGAGGAAAGGAACCCAATAACCGTCGGGGTGCCCTGGGCGGAAAGTGTGGCGTCGTCCAAGGTGACGGAGACGGTACCGGAAGGGGCACCGGCGGTGCCGGAGGCTGCAAGGGTTGAGGCGGCAAAGCTCTGCGCCAAGGTGCCGGTAACCGTTGGGGTCCCCGAGGCCGCCAGGGTGGTATTGCCCAAGGTTTGGGATATGGACCCCGTGACGGTCGTGGTACCCTGACCGGCCATTGTTGTCGCGGCGGTGGTCTGAGCCAGGGAGCCGACCACCGTTGTCGTACCCGAAGCTGATACCGTTGTATTTGCGAGTGTTACCGCAAGCGTTCCGGTTACTTCCGAGCCGACCGACCCCGAGGCCGCAAGGGTGGTATCCGCAAGGGTTACAGCCAAGGTTCCAACAATCGTGGTAGTACCCTGGGCCGCAAGCGTTGTGTTTGCCAGGGTTTGCGCGAGGGTTCCGGTTACGGTTGTCGTGCCCTGTCCGGCTAGGGTCGCATCATCCAAGGTCACGGCGAGGGTACCGTTAACTGAGCCTAAAGCGATGGAGGTGTTCCGGGTTGATTTCCTGAACCGGAGGAAGTTGTACGTTCCTTGTCCCGGGTGAACCGGGGTCTTGGCCCTGCGGCTCCCCTGGATGGGGATAGCGTGTCCCGCAGCGTCCACGGTACTATTTTCGGTCGTTATGGCCAGGGTACCCGTAACGGTGGGAAGCTGGGCCGCTATGTTCCGCTTCGTCCGATGGCGACGGCCGAACCCTTGGGGACCCGCACCAGGGTGGACTTGGGGCTTCTTCCGGCGGCTGGACACGGACGGTACGACCGCTTCCGCCGCTGGGCCGATGGCGAGATAGCTTACGACGCGGGCGGTAGCGTCCACGGTGGACCAATTGACGGTAAACCCATCCGCGTCGTTGGATACGAAATCTGCTTCCGCGTCCAGCGTGGGGGTCGAAGCTTGGGTAATGAGCTTGATCGCCTTGGTACGGTCAAGCCATGACTTACCGACGTAAGAGGCGGAAAGCCCATCGGTGACACCCGCCCACATGGAGAATCGGGCGGTTGATGACTTGGCCGCGCCCAATGTCCAGCGGAGGGATGCGTTTGGGGTGGCACTTGATACTTTATTTGCGGATTGAAACAGAGTAACGGAAGGGGAGAACCCCAAGCCCGTAACCGCCTGATTACCCGTTGCGGCGGGCTGCGAAAGTGAACCGGCCTTAAACTGGGCGCCCTTGATGGCGATCCAGTAGTAAAAGCTGGCGGCCCCGTTGGTGTTGCTCCATGTCTGGGTGAAGCCGCTCGCGTCGAACGAAGACAGGGCCGCCGAATTGAGGATCGATCCGCTCTGGACAACTGCCCAGTTATGCGCGGTCAATGTGACGGATTGAGCTTCGGTTGGGTTAGTGTTATCGAGCATCCGAACGCCGGTAAAGCCCTGGGCTGTTGAGCCGCTGGCCCAGCCAATACCACCACGAAAAGTGTCAAACCCATCCAGGCTTGCGGATGTTGCATAGGCGGGGAAATAGGAGAGGATGCAAGATGGCGTGAACCCTAAGCCCGTGACAGCCTTCGTGGTATCGGTCGCGGCGGCGGTATCGGTGCCGCAGGTCACGTTCGTAATATCCGTCCCGCCCAGGGCGACGTAGCTGATGATACGGGCTGTTGCGTCGGCGGCATCCCAGTTGATGGTGAACCCGTCCGCGTCATGCGAAACAAAGACTGCTTGAGCTATAATGGTGTTAAAATTATCGCCGTTGCAAATACTCAAGCACTTCGTGGTGCTGGATTTGATATTGTTACGGTTTGTGGATTGGGTATAAGTTATTCCCATGCACTGCATCAAAGATGCGGAAATACCGACTCCGAAATTGATGACAGCATTGGAAGCGTTGCCGTCAGCCGTTAGAAGCTGAGCGTAGAACAAAACAACTTTCGGCTGGAATCCGAGGCCAGTAATGGCCTGGTTACCCGTTGCGGCGGGCTGCGCAAAGGAGCCAACTGCGGTGGATAACGCCATGACTTAGGCGTCCCGCAGGCTGAGTTTGTACACGCTGCCGCTCGTAGTGTTGACGCAGACAAAAACCCCGTCCGCCGAAGCGTAACGGAAGCGGCCGTAGGTACCTTCCGCCTGCGCAGAGGTAGGGGTAACCGTATTGGAGGGGTCGATGGAGATGGCAGTCCATTCCCGAGTCGTGACGTTGAAGCCGTACACGCTTGCGCCCCCGCTCCATCCGACGATTCGAAGCTTGACCGGATCCCAGGCGAGGCCGGGGTACTTGGCAGATTGCAGGGTCGAAACCCCGGAAGAGGTGACAGCCGTGAAAGTGATGTTACCGGAAACCGCGAGGTCCCAATAGCCGATGAGGCCGCCGCCGATGCCCCACATGTAATTGTTGACGGGATCGTGAACGCCCGTGCCGTACTGCGTCCCAGAGAACGCCCCGCCGTGGTTGGACCCATCCCCGTGGCCTGTCCATGTGTTCGCGGAGGGGTTGTACATCGTCAGGATGGAGGACGCGTTAGATCCACCGTAGAGCCAAAAGTTCCCGCTGGCATCCACGCATGACATTGAATATTCATCCAGGAGTGCGCCCGCGTTATGCGCAAGCCCTTGGCTCCATAGCGCCGTTGCGGGGTTGAACATATCAAGCTGCGCGCCGCCCCCTGCGTTGTTGTAGGACGCCAAACGACAAGCGCTCATCATCTTAGACTGGTTCGGCAGCCATTGGAGATGGTTGTACGTGTGCCGGGCTATGGGCTGTTGCGTGTCCGGTGTTGCCCCGCCCGTATCGGTCGGATAGTAACCCGTGGCTTCCGTGAACGCGGCGATAACGGCATTACTGGGAGGGCTCGAAAGGCGTGTCCATGCGGACGTTGATAAGGAAAAGGCATAGACGGAATTATCAGCAGAGTCCGCATGGCCCCCACCAAAAACCAAAAGGCGGTTGCCTACGGTATCGAAGGCCCCGCCGCTCCAAGCGGACATGATAGTGACAACGGGATTGCTACCCGATACGGCCGGGCTCGGCACAACGTCGGCGAGGGTATTGGTCCCAACCTGGGACCACATACCCAATCTCGCCGTCGTGTTGAATGTCTGCCGCCGGGCCCGGTTGGACATGGATTAATTGAGCGCCAGGATGCTGAAGGAGTGGCACTGTATCGAGTTGGCGGCGTTCGAAACCGACCAGGTCGCAAACAGGTCTACGGTCTGCGCGGCGGTCGAATCGAAGCCCGTACCCACAGCCGGAGCCGCGTTGTATGGAAGCATATGCTCGCCTGCGCCGCCAGCCGTAGGGGCCGGGGAGCCGATGACGGCGTGGGATTTCCAGGTGCCTTGGCTCAGAAGGTTCGCGCTCGTCGATGCGCCCATAGTCCGGCAAACAAGGTCCACATCCAGCATCCAATGGGTATTAGTCTGGGCGACAATGTTCAGGGTCATAGCCCCGGAGGTGAACACGGCGACCGATCCGAACCTGACTTCCAGCGTCAGGGTCCCGGGCGTGGTAACGACGGTCGAGATACGGCCCGTGGCGCGGACACGCAGGGTCTTACCCGTGGCGTCAAAGAAGTAGCTCGGCAAGGTGAACTTGCGCGAGGCGTGCAGGATGCTAGTGGCGGTGATGGATGACGCGAGGGCGGTCCCGTCTTCGCCGGCGGTGATGAATGGTTCGACCCATGCTTGATTTGACATTATGCGTTCCCTTCGGTGGTAACAAAACTGGTGACGGAGACGGGTTGCGTGCTGGTGATGGCGGTGGTGGTCAGATTGAGATCGGACCCTGATGTGCCCACGTTCCCATCCATGACAAAGGTGGTCCCGTCGGCCTTGACCATACGGAACCACGTTGCGGTCCCGGTGGCGTTGGCGCTGGAGTCCTGGGTGATGGCGTTGAGGGTTAAGACCCCGCTCGCAGCCGCGGGCGCGAAGGTGACATTACAGGTCAGCTCCGCCAGAAGGGTGGTTGCGGTACCACCCGTAGCCGGGCGGGTGCCGTCGTATATGCGGATGAGCGCCGAGCCCGCCGCAAAGGTGGTAATGGCGTCCGCTCGTGCGCTTCTTAGTCCTGTAGAAAATGCAACTGCCATTATTGGCCCCCTTCAATGGTGGCCGAAGCCCCGGTTATTTTTCCATCTGCGTCACGGATGACCGTGATTTTCTTTGGTGCATGGATGGCCTTGGATAGCTCCTGAATGGCCGTTCCAAATTCCTTACCCTGCGCCACGACCTTTTCTGCAAGCTGCGCCTGGGCCTTGGTAACGGCCTCCACGGCCTTGGCGCTCTCGGCGGATTTCGTGGTCACGTCCTTCTTCTTTGCGTCTTCGCTCCGCTTGGATTCGTCGGCGTGCTGGGTGGAGATTTCGGTTTGGTGGATGGACGCGGCGGCGGCGATGTGTGCCTTTTCGATCTCGGTGGCGGCCTTGATTTGCGCGACTTCCAGGGTGGTATCCATCGGGACCGGGGGCTGGTTCGCGGCGGTATATGCGGCGGTCTGCTCAGCCTGGCTCTTTATGGCCAACTCACCTTCCTTGATGGCGAGTTCGCGGGACTTCAATTCGTTGGCGGCGGCGATTTCCTGCGCCTTCAATTGCAATTCCGTGGCCTTGAGCTGCATCTCCTGGGCCTTGGCTGCGCCATCCATCTGGCGGGCCTGGGCCTCGGCCTGCTGCTCGATGGCGATGGACGGGTCGGCGGGTGTTTGGGCTGCCGGGGTCTGGATCATCATCTGTGCAAGTTCGGGAGTCAGGACACGCGCCTTTTCCAGCATTAGGATCGTATTCTGGTCATGCAGGTCTTCGCTCTTGATGGACATCGAAAGGCGGATAGGCTCAGGCTGCGGGCCAGCCGTGGCGGCGGCTTCCTGGGCCTGTTGGCGCTGGTCCTGCAATTGCTTTACCTGGTTCTTGAAGTCCTGCGGAGCGTCGGACAGGTGCAGGGAATAGGCGGTAATCAGCGTGTTTAGTTCGGCGTCGTTCTGGGCGTTCTGGCCCATCTGCGCCAATTGCTTGAGAATCTTGTCCCGCATGGTCGGGGACTTGAAGGAGTCTTCAAACGTGATATCATAGGCGTCGGCATCGTCGAAGCTGTTTTTGCGGGTGACGTTGCCGAATTCGTCTTTAGCTATTTCGTTGATTTTGATCCAGTCGGGATCCTTGTCGTCCTTCTTTTCCAGAACGCGGATGACCTCTTCGGCCTTCCAATATTCTTTCCAGTAGTATTTCCAGAGCTTGGCCCGGCGAGTCAAAAACCCGGCATAGTTGTTGTTGAATCCTTGAGTCTGGATGGCGGCCTGTTGGATGCGCTGGTCATTCAGGATCCCTGAGGCGGAGCCTTCGACGAAGCCTTTCATGCTCGGCGGAGTACTGGAGACCTCCACGACGTAATTTGATGCGAACTCCAGCAAGTAATCATTGTCCGGGGCCGCTCGACCTTGTTCAATGAGGGTCATGCCCGACCCTTCGGGGGCTCCGGGCTTCTTCCAGAACGTGCGGCTGCCGTCGTTGTGGTTCTCGGCGATGTCCTCGCGGGTCGTTTCGTCGAAGTGGTCCGAGCTTCCGACATGGCTCTGGCCGGATGCGTTCTTGGCGGCAAAAAGCTTATTGGCCAAAAGAGCGTTGACCATGTGGATGCCGCTGATCTGTGGGAAGACATGGCCCGAGGTCTGCCCGTCCAGTTCTTCGTCCACCAATTCCACCAGGGGGAACATGATTTTGCCCGTGGTGGTGTCGCGGGGCTGGCAATGGTATTCCCCGTTGTAAAGGAACACGCCACCGATGGATGGGCATACGATAGCCAGGAACAGGTATTCCTCCCGCTCCATGTACACCGTGTGTTCGGGGTAGTCTTCCTTATAGGATTCCCGCGTCTCCTGGCTCACGTCCTGGCCGATGGCTTCCTTTTCCCCATTGGGAGTGACGCCGTACCAGTTTTTCTTGCGGACCTTATAGAACCGCTCAATGACCTTGTACTTGCCATTCCGGTAGCTGGATGACTCGTGGGAGCGGTCGGCGTAAACCTTGGTTTTCTCGTAATCGCTTCGAGTTGGGTCCGGGAGGGCAGAAAGGATCTCATCCTCTTTATCCGGGATGGCGTCTGCCAATTGCGAACGGCTCATCCAGGAAACGCGGTCGATAAACTCGCAATCCGAGTTGTTAACCAAGTCCCGGCGGTTCGGGTCGGGGTAGACCGCAAAGTTATTTTCGTTGTTGACGATGATCCGGGGCTTCTTGCCAGGTGTCACTTCAACAAATGATTCTTGCCAGCCGTTACCGCCAGCCCAAGCGGCGCGGACCAGGTTGGGATCCTTGTACCGGGTTTCCGTCAGGTCGGCGGTCCAGTGGTACATGGCGCTGTAGATGTCGGATTTGTTCTGGTCGGTGGGTTCACGGGGCGCGGGCTTGATGTCGAACCGCTGTTGAATCATGGACCCGACAAAAGTCCGCTCCGAGGTCTTAAGGGGGTTGAACTCGGGAAGGGGCTTCTTCTTCTGCCGCGCTACCTCGCGTTCCTCTTCGGTCCACGGATCGCCCGCCAGGTGGTTATGGCATAGCTCCCGCGTCTCCATGTTTGGGCCGTGAAACTCGACAACCGAATCGTGGGAGCTAATTAAAACGGTTGCGTCGTCGGTCTTGTGCAGATCGAGGACGGAAGAATATTTATAGTCTTCCTGGGCTGTTAAATCCACATAAGAAGGATAGCGCCAAGGTTACCGTATCACAATCGTTACGGTACGTATTACGGTTGAGGGTTAGCTAAACACCTCTGGCCAAAACTCGGTTATTTTGACCCTGTAGATTGCCATGGGCAAGCGCCGACCCTTCTCCCAGGATCGATACGCGGCCAGGGAGGCGCAGAAAAGACGGGCGGCAGCCTCTTGGCTTACGGGCCGCTCGTTGATAGTCTTGGTGAGGCGAACTCGGTACAATCGATCGCCAAATGTTTCGCTCAAGCGGGCACCCCGAAAACCTTCTTGCGGGCGTCTGCAATGGTCTGGAGCCTGTCACGGGCCACGGCCTGGAAGTACTGCAACTGGCTCCCATACGGGTCATCGGCCCATTCCAGGGCGGCGTATTCGGTATATATCCGCTCTGCCTTGAAGATGTCCCCGCGCTTAAAGGCGACTTCGGCCCTAAGAAATGCCGCATCGGGCTTTTCGTTCCCTTCTAGGTATTGGTCAACGGACTCATCCGCCCCTTTAACCGTGATGATAAGGGAGGCCATGCAGGCTCTAACCTGGTCCCGGAATACATTGTCCAAGGGCTTCGCCCATCGGTCGGATAGGGTTTCCAGGTAGTGGTGTTCCGCTTCCAGGTAGTGCCCCAGGGCTTGAAGGTTCTTGGCCATGTGATAGAATTTCTTCGGGCTGTCCTCTTCCATCCGCATTAGGCGGAGGTTGCGGGCGTGCTTCTTCAGCATCAGTGACGGGTCTTTGTATCCCGTGTGGTCGATGATGATATTGTCGCAGTCTACCTTGACGATGCCCATAGCCTCGGTCGCGGGCATGTAGGACTCGTGGACCCGGCCGGACCATTCAATCCCTGGGATGCGGGGGAATAGGCGGGGCTGACCCTTGGCGAAATTGAACCCATCGGGGCCGTCGTCGCGAATCATGAGTCCAAAATGGCATGTCTTCGCCTGGGTCATGGGGCCGGGGTGATCCAGGGCTGCGCGGATAAGCTGGGCGGATTCGGGCGTTACGCGGTCGTCGGCGTCAAGCCAGAGTACCCAATCGCTGGTGCACTTGGACAGGGCGTAGTTACGGGCCGAGGCAAAGTTGTCGGTCCAGGGGAAGAAGTGGATGCTATCCGCCTTTCTCAAGTATCCGGTGTAACCTTGGGCCGATCCCATCGCCCGGGCGGCGTTCGGTTCGGTTTCGGCTATCACGATTTCATCGGCAAACTGGATTTGTTTAAGGATTTTGTCCATGTTGTCCAGGTCATCCCGCACAATCATACACACGCTTAACGTCTGGCGCTTGGGGGCGTAGGTGGGGAGGATTTCGCAGCCCCACAGATCGGTTGAAGTAGGGATCTTGTCGCCATACTTGGCCTTAAGCTTGGCCAGAAGCCGCTTTTCGCTCTGCTTGTTCAACTCCAGGCTCATCGTTGATTCCTTGAAGCTGGCGTGGCCCTCATGGTAGATAAAAACATCGGAGGCGATAATCAGGTTGTACCCAGCCTCCCGGATTCTCATGGACAGATCCAGGTCGTCGCAGCCCAAGAAAAACTGCGGGTCCATGCCGCCGACCTTATCCCATACGGTTCGGGGAATCATCATGAAAAAGCCAATAAGGAGCCTCGTATCCATGCCGCGCTTGTTGTTGCCCCTGGCGGCGATGCGGGCGGTTTTGGCCCAATCCTCGGTGACTTGCTGGTGATAATCCGCCCTTTGAAATCCCGCCACGAAATTGGAGACAGGCCCCACGGCGCCCACGGTGGGATTGATGTGTGCGGCGAGACGTGCAGCCCATTCAGGGAACACCTCGGTATCGGGGTTGATGAGAATGATATTGTCCCCTTGGCTCAATTCCACCCCCCGATTACAGGCGGCGGCGAAGCCAAGGTTTTCGGGGTGCCACTCCTCAATCATCTGGCTGTAGTTGTGGAGTAGGCGCTTGAAAAGCTTTGCATCCCCCGCAACCAGGCGCTCGGGGCTGTTGTCGATGAGGATTATTTCCGCTTCGTGCCGGTCGGCTTCGGGCGCGTGGTTGGCCAGGGATTCCAGGCACTTGATCAACTTTTCGCGGGCCTTGTAGGCGACGATGACAAGGGTGTACTTCATATGATTTCCACCAATCCGATACCGAACTTGGCTTTCGTTTCGTATACCACCTTGTGCCGCGCCTTGACCTTCTCCCAGACCTCCAAGGCCCCCCGCTGCCCTATAGGAAGGTTCTCTGAGGCGATATCGTGAAACCAAACCAAGGTCCCGGGCTTGAGGTAAGGCATGATCAGCGCCCAATCCATGCGGACCCCGGCAGGGCTGTGGTCACCGTCGATGCCGATGATGTCATATTCCCGATCCAGAGTAGCCAGGAAGACTTCGGCCGCTTCGTCGTGACTGTCCCCGATATGCTGGTTTACCTTCGCCCCTTGGGCCTCCAGGGCGGGCTTGTTCTGCTCAATCCATACTGGAAACTTAGGATGCTCGCCGATGTCGATGACGGCCAGTTCCTTAATCCCCAGGGTTTCACAAATGAACCGTTCTGTCCCGCCTGCCGCGCATCCGATTTGTAGATAGGTCTCGACGCGGTAGGCTTTCAACGCGTCAACCAGGCCCGCCAATTCCGCCGCGTCTTGTTGGACGTGGTACCCGCCTTCAAAGTTGCCCCCGAAGGTTGCGATGTCATCACTTCCCAGGTTTTCAATCTGCTCGATTAAGCCCATTTGATCATCCCTGCGAAGGTGGACTGGTGCAACTTGTTGTCCATGGTCCGCAGCTGGAAGTACAGGTCCCTGGTGGCCTCGTCAGCCAGGTTGAAAATGATAATCGTGCCGGGCTTGACCTTTTTTGGGCCGTAGTCTGTGGCCGCACCCTTGCCGAAGGTGGTTACCGTCTCTTTCCCGCCCTCGATGTATTTCCATACCTCACCGCTAGACAAGGGAAGGCCCCGGGCGTCGATGGAAATCAGGTCGTAGGGCTCGCCCTTGGTGCGGAGGGTCTTTTTGATTTCCGCAACCGGATCGTTGGGGCTTATGGATGAAACGTGCGGGATGTCTACAGCCTTGACGATGTACCGCCAGCCGCCCTCGCTGGTGCCCTCGATGGCAAGGTAACGCTGGGGGGCGTAGCCCCTGAGGATGGTTATGATGCCGGAAAGCTGCTTGGGCTCGTAGGGGATGCGCTCCCCGCCTATCATGGCCTGTCCGAAGGCGCGGCCTAGTTCCTTGCGCTCTAAGCCTAGGTCGGCTATCTCTTGATTCATGCCGCTCATGCGTCCGCCTTTATGATTTTACCAGGGATGGGTTTGGGCTCTTCCCATACAAGCCGCTCGATGCGCTTGGCCTTGTTCCACCGTTTGATGGTGCAGATGGTGACCGGTACCGGCAGGTGACCGGGCTTCTCGGCCGTGGTCATGTCCGCAACCATATCCCAACCCGCTTTGGACAGGATTTCCGTCTTCTCCGCCGCTTTGAATGCCGCCCAAACCTTGGGGGCTAACAGTTTCATCTGGTGGTTGAACCACTCGGCGGTAATGTCGTCCCGGCGCTTGGCCTCAATCAACCACTCTTCTTTGCGCTTCTGCTCGGCCTCGGCCTCCCGCTTGGCCTCCCGCTCCTGGCGCTTGGCCTCGGTGGAGGTGAGGTAAGGCTTCATGCGGGGATCTTTGGCAAGCTGGGCCATCTCGGCGGCAAACCTGGCGATTTGTTCGGGTGATTCCTTCATATATATGCCCTTCCGGCTTTGTTGTTCGGCTTGCGCTTCTTGGTGGATTCGTAACCGTAATCCGCATCATCAGGCAATAGGCGATTGACCACGCTGCCGGGCTTCTTGTCCCTGACCCAATTCCAGATGGCCAGTGCTTTAGCCCTATCGGGGCTGCGCCCTAGGGAGGGAACCTTGGTCCCTGCGGTCGTGGTCCTATCTGGCTTGCGGAGGTCGGCCACGTCACAGATCCAGATGTCGCCCCGGTCCTCACGGTAGTAGAAGGACAGGATTTCCTCCTTCATTTTGTCCAGGTTTTCATAGAAATGTTCTTGGGTCACCAGTTCGGACAGGTCGATATTGCCCGCTTGGAAGTCCTCGCGCAGCTTCCACATAATCTGACTTTGGACATTGCGAAAGTGGTACTTGATGGCGCTCTGGTCGTACTTGGCGTCGAAGTTGGGATCCTTGTACCGGATAGGGTCGGTCCGCTCGGCAAACACATCACCAAAATCAACCAGGTTGGTATAGACACCGGCTCCGGTGCCGACCGAATCGAATCCCCCGTGAATTTGGAACTTGCCGTTACGCCCAAAGATTTCATCCCGAATATACCGAGCCATAACCGGATGCGGGAGGAAGTCCCATTCCAGGATCTTGTACGGTTGATTCCCTTGGCCTTCAACGTTGACCGATAGGTCGTCGCCCCGCTCGGCGTAGTCCATACCGAACGCTTTGGGCCCGGGCTTGTGGGGGTTCTTTCCGTTGACCGCCGCGTCCCACCAGTCCGCCAGGATAAGCCGGTCGGGCTCGTCGTAATTGACCACCAGCCCTTCCTTGTAGGCCATTTTGAGCCGGTCGGGAAGCAAGGCCAGGGACAGCTCGTAGTCCTCGGAATGGTCCATCAGGGCGCGGTTTTCTTCTCGTCGGCTGAAATACCATTGACGGGAGACGCCCTTGCCCTTCTCCACCCGGATGTCCTTGTTGTTCAATGTGGTGAAGTAGGCGGTTTCTCCCTCGGACAGGGAGCGACAAAACCTATCCCAGACCCAGGCGGTGCCCACGCTGTTGGGGTTCGGGATGCCCGTACACCGAACCCGCTTCACGATCTTGGAGTTCGCGCATCGGAGGCGCGTCATCATGAACATATAGGGCATCTTGCCGAATTGATTGACCTCATCCCACCCGACCCAAGACAATTCCCAGCCATCGTATCGAAACACATCCTTGTCATGGTCCAGGTATCCCAGCCAAAGCTTTGCCCCCAAGGGGAAGGTCCAGCAATGCTTTTGCTCGGAATAGGTCGCCCCAAGGGCCGGGTAAATCCGGTGGCTTTTGGCAATGATGTCTTCCAAGTCCTTGTATGTCCGGCGAAGCAATAGTCCATTGTGTTCTGGGTATTGGATGTCGTACAGGAAGTCAAGGAGCAGGGCGTAGGATTTCCCCCCTCCCGCCTTGCCAAGGAGAGCGCATTCGGTGGTTGATGATTGGACAAAATTCCATTGGCTCCCGGCTTGTGGTTCGATGATTTCGATCATCGGGGCCTGGACAACCATTAGGCGACGGGCTTCTTGGTGGGGAGATTGACCTGGATGACCTTGGAAGTGATTTCCCCGCTATGCTTAACCTCAGCCGGCTGGTTCAGTCCGTGCAACTTGGCGATGGCTTCCGCAGCCTTGACCCTGACCGCGTAATCGGGCTGCTCCATCACAAGGATGGGCTGGCCCAAATCGTCCTTTCCGAAGATGGGCTTGCTAGCCAATTGGGCGGCGTCGTTGTACGTTTTTTGAACAAGAAACAATGCTTCCGTTTTGTTATTGGCGAATTTGGCCAAAATAACGCCGATACTATCGTTTGCTACCAGGCGGGACCCGTTGGCGGATGCGACGGTATCCTTTGCCAGGTGGTTGTGTGAGCGCCTATAGGCCTCGGCGGCGTTCCAGGTCTGGATGTATTGGAGGATGAAGTCTTGTTGTTTGGGGAGAAGCGCTTTGAAGGCTACGGCAATCGCCGGATCCCAAACGGATTCCAGTTCTTCTGGGATGTCGGTTTTCGTATCCAAAATGGGGGCTTGAGCCGGGGTAACCTCCGACTTGGTGACGGTTTCGGCCTTTTTTGTCTTACCCTTTGCCATTGGGTGTCCTCTTGGGCTCTCGCACGTCCACCCGGACGGGATACCAGTAGTTTGCCTGGTGCTGGGCGATCAAATCTGGGGTTTCGCTGGCATCCAAGCATCGACATAGCTGGTGATTCATGGGCCGGACGGCCTCGCATGAGTTGCAATACCATCCAACTTGGCGGGCCTTACCCATGTACGTATAGCCTTTGGTAGGTTGCGATGACCGTTTCGAGGCGCTTGCGAGTCTCGGGGGTGAGGTCTGAGGAGAGCTTGTAAATGAATTTTTGAAGGGTTGCGAGGTGGTCAATGCGGGGCCTCAAAGGGGTCTCGGAGGCTTGATGTCCGGGGCGCAGGTGGGGTAGGAGCATGTATCGGCGTCCGTGGTGTCGGTCTTGGCTGTGGATGGGCTTGTGGCTGGGTCGGTGGTGCAATTGGCCAGGCAAATGGCGGTGAATGCGAGGATTGCGTAAAGGGTGGGCATCAGGCCGCGACCTTCCGCTTGCGCTGGATTCCAAGCTGCCATCCCTCGCGCTCGGCTTGGAGGATTAGAAATCGGATCATGGTGGAAACGCTGATTCCGTTGTCTTTTGCCAGCTTTTCGGCCGCGTCCTTCTCCGTCTGTGAGGTCAGGCGAGAAAGGACTTGATGCGGGTATCTATTTGACATTGTTTACTGTTTGGGGGATTATCGTTTCCACAGATATATGATAGCAGGAATATCGTAAAGCGCAATATCGTTGTAACGATTGTGTTAGCACTTTCTTTCCCCTCCCGTCTCCGCAGTTGTCGCAGGTCGTCATGGGCTGATTCTCCATGCGTCGATAATGGCCTTGGCCGCTTCGAAGCTCCGGGCCTCTTGCGTCCCGATGGCCGCTCGCCACATTCGTTGGGCCGCTGTCATCTTGCCGTTATCAGCCTTGAGTTCCAGGGGTAAGCATCGGCCCGCCTGGAAAATCAGGAGGTCGGGGAGTCCACGGACGATACCGGCTGCTTGGCTCATGGCTCCCAATTCCGCCCCGGAGCGGTGGGGGTTCCATCCGAAGGCGGCGCGGAGGACAAAGGCAGGCAGGTGGAACCATGGCAGGCCCAGGGCGTCCAAGTATTGTTCGGTGAGGTCTTGTGTTACTGCTTCGGGCGTCACGGCCTTCTTGACCCGTTTCCGGCCCTTGGGTTTGAGGCTGCGGGCCAGGAGAAACGCCGGGTTATCCCTTGGGTGGGTTTTCAGGCGCACGGCAGCCCCCCCATAGCCTTGTACGCGGCCTCAAGGGTGGGATAGGTGTCGATGATGTCGCTTCCCTTGTGATACAGGGTGATCAATTGGGGGCTTATCTCCACCTGCCAACCGCGACCGGTGAGAAAATCAAGCACGGGCGGCCCCTACCCGGGCGAGATGCCGGGCTTTTTTGAGCAATCGATCCGCTACGTCCCGGGCATGGGCCAGGCGCTTGGCTGGTCTCAAGTCGACCCGCTGGTACTCCGGGGGGATTTGCATTGCCCTGGACTTGTGGTTCCCTGTCCTCCCCCGGCAGGGTGGGCAGGTCTGAGCCAGGGTGACGTACCCGCAATTTGGGCAGGATTTGAGGCTCATGGCTCGCTGTCCTCGTCCCTGACGTTCTGCCGCGCGCGCTCCTTTTGCTGCTCCACCCACTCCACCACGTAGCCGAATCTGGAGTACCAATCCCCGTCCCCATGGCAATAGGCAAAGCATTTGCTGCCTATTTTAGTGGTGACAAAAACCTGTATCCCCGCTACCATGTTCACCTCCATGAATTGGGAAATCATGCGCTTTACATCGACTTCGATTTTCTCAATCTCTGGGTTGCTCATGGCTTCCCCTCCTGGACTGGGGCGGGATAAACGACCCTGCCCTTACCGAACGGCTTTGGCTTACAGTTCTCTTCGCTGTTCCATATGTCAACACAAGCAATTAGCCCCCGCTTCTCGTAGTCTGTTTTCGATTCGCTAACCCCAAGAAATTCCATCGACTCCCAGTGCCACCAAAGGAACCGCCTGGGCGTTACCTTTATGCCGCGCCAAACCCCATCATCATTCTCAATTATTTCGAACCGGCTCATGGCTTCCCCTCCTGGACCGGATCGGTCCCAGGGTCATTGGGCTTGGTGGGAGGGGCCTGGGTAAGCAACGCCTCCAATCGCCAGCGCCGTTTAATCACCTCACACCATGCCTTACCTCCGGCCTCCCGATCGTTTTTGATGACGGCAGAATCGTACTCTCCCCAGGCATCCCGCAGGTCCAGCCCTTGGGGTTCTGGGCCGGGGCCCCGGGTAAGCAACGCCTCCAATCGCCAGCGCCGTTTAATCACCTCACACCATGCCTTACCTCCGGCCTCCCGATCGTTTTTGATGACGGCAGAATTGTACCCTCCCCAGG